>VAWY01000088.1:0-29800 GCA_005888335.1 Actinomycetota bacterium | reverse complement strand
TGCACGACGGCGGGCCGGTCGCGCTGCGCTACCCGCGCGGCGAGGCGATCGGCGTGCCGCTGCCCCACGAGGTCCTGCCGATCGAGATCGGCACCGGCGAGATCCTGCGCGAGGGGGAGCGGGTCGCGCTGGTCGGCTACGGCACCGGGGTGCAGAAGGCGCTCGACGCGGCGGCGCTGCTGAGCGGGCGCGGCCTCGATGTCACGGTGGCCGACGCGCGCTTCGCCAAGCCGCTCGACGCCGCGCTGCTCGCGCAGCTGGCGGCCGAGCACGAGCTGCTCGTCACCGTCGAGGAGGGCGTCCTGCAGGGCGGGTTCGGCTCGGCGGTGTGGGAGTGCCTCAACGACGGCGGTCTCGCCCTGCCGCGGATCCTCCGCGTGGGCCTGCCCGACCGCTACGTCACGCACGGCAAGCCGGCGCTGCTGCACGCCGAGGTCGGCTTCACCGGCGAGCGGATCGCCGAGCGCATCGAGGCGGCGCTGCGCGACCCGGCGCTCGCCTGACCCCGCTTGCCGCCGCCGCGGCGGGGTCAGACCGCTGTCAACGAGCTGCGCCCCGGCCGCGTGGGTCACGCGCGGCCGGGGCGCCCCTTGGAGGAGGCTCGTTGTCTGCGGCCTAGCGCAGGAGGCTGAGCACGCCCTGGCCGGCCTGGTTGGCCTGGGCGAGCATCGCCGTGCCGGCCTGGGCCAGGATCTGGTTCTTGGTGAGCTGCACCGTCTCCGCCGCCATGTCGACGTCGCGGATGCGGCTCTCGGCGCTGACCAGGTTCTCCTGGTAGATGCCGACGTTGTCCAGCGAGTACTCGAGGCGGTTCTGGACCGCGCCGAGCGCGGCGCGCTGGGCCGAGACGGCGTCGATCGCGGCGTCGATCTCGGAGATGTCGGCCGCGCCGGTCGGGGTCAGGTTGTAGTACTGGTTCGACACGGTCGCGCCGAGCGAGATCATCGCGACGGCGATCGTCTCGCCGTCGTTCGAGCCGACCTGGAACGACACCGTGCCGGTGTTGTTCAGCAGGCAGATGCCGTTGAACTTCGTCGTCGTGCCGAGCCGCTCGATCTCCGACGCCAGCTGCAGGACCTCGGACTGGATCGCCGACTGGTTGGTGCCGGCGAGGGTGCCGTTCTTGTACTGGACGGCCAGCTCGCGGACGCGCTGCAGCATCGCGTGCACCGTGTTGAGCGCGCCTTCCGCCGTCTGGACGAGCGAGACGCCGTCCTGCGAGTTGCGCTGGCTCTGCGCAAGACCACGGATCTGGGCGCGCATCTTCTCGGAGATGGCGAGGCCGGCGGCGTCGTCGGCGGCGCGGTTGATCCGGTAGCCGGAGCTCAGGCGCTCCATCGACTCGGTCACCTTGGCGCTGACCGCCGACAGGTTGCGGTGGGCGTTGAACGCCTCCACGTTGTTCTGGATGCGAAGGGACATGGGGTTCTCCTTGACTCGTCCCTGGGCGACTCCCTGTCGCCCATGTTCGGCGTGCGCATCGGCCCGGCGGCGGCGGTCTTGAAGGCCCGGCGGGCGCCGCTGGACGATCGGCCGAGGGTGCGGTCGGCCAAGTGAAACGGCCCGCCGGGAAGGCGGGCCGTTTCGGGGAGGAGAGATGCTGCTATGTGATGGGTCTAGCTATGTGATCTCTGCGGGAAGTCTGGTCAGCTCGCGGCGCTGTAGCGGGTCGTGAGGGTCAGCGCGAGCTGGGCGAGGGCGGCGGCGAGGAACACGGCGGCGCCGGCGGCGTCGCTGGCGATCGCGAGCACGACGGCCGCGCCGACGAGGCCGATGGCGAGACCGACGTCGTAGGCGTAGTGCGCGGCGACGTCGATCGGGCCGATGTCGGCCACCGCCGCGCCGAGGGCCAGGCCGACGGTGAGCGCGCCGGCGACGAGCGCGATCAGCGTGCCGGCGGCGCCGAGCCCGAGCACGAACGGCGCGGCCATGAGGGCGAGGCCGATCACGAGCTCGAAGGCGCCGTGGGCACTGAGGGAGATGAGCCGGAAGGCAGTCATCGCACCGGACAGAATGATGGTTGACTCGCCAATCGACTGTGACGTGAGGCACAGAGGTTGCGGCCAGTACGGTTCGCGACCGTGGGGACGAAGGTGCGGCTCGACGCGCTGCTGGCCGACCGGGGCCTGTTCGCCTCGCGCACGCGCGCGGCCGCGTCGGTCCTGGCCGGCGAGGTGCGCCTCGGCGCGGACGGGCGCCGAGCCGACAAGCCCGGCCAGCTCGTCGATCCCGACGTGGCCGTCGTGCTCGACGAGCGCCCCGCGTACGTCTCCCGCGGGGGCGTGAAGCTGGCCAACGCGCTCGACGCGCTCGGCATCCCGGTCGCCGGGCGCCGCTGCCTGGACGTCGGGGCCTCGACCGGAGGGTTCACCGACGTGCTGCTGCAGCGCGGCGCCGATCACGTCGTCGCGGTCGACGTCGCCTACGGGGAGCTCGCCTGGTCGCTGCGCAACGACGAGCGCGTGACGGCGCTCGAGCGCGTCAACGCGCGCGAGCTGCGCAGCGAGCAGCTGCCCTACCGGCCGGACCTGGTCGTCTGCGACGTCTCGTTCATCGGGCTGGCCAAGGTGCTGCCGGCGGTGCTGGCGTGCTGTGCGGAGCGCTTCGACGCGCTGGCCCTGGTCAAGCCGCAGTTCGAGGTCGGCCGCGAGCGCGTCGGCAAGGGCGGCGTGGTGCGCGACCCGGAGGCGCGGAGGGCGGCGCTGGTCGCGGTCGCCTCCGCTGCGCGAGGGCTCGACGCCGCGGTCCTGGGCTTCGCGTCGAGCGGACTGCCGGGGCCGAAGGGCAACCGCGAGACGTTCGTCTGGCTGGCCGAGGGCGGCCGGCCGGGCGCGGTGGAGGACCTCGAGGCCGCCGCGCGCGAGGTCGAGCCGGCGTGAAGCGCGCGGTCGTCTACACCCACCGCCGCCCCGAGGAGACGCGCTGGGCGCTCGACAAGCTGATCGCCGCGGCGCACGACCTGGGCGTCGAGCTGCGCTTCGACCCCGCCGAGACGCGCAAGCACCAGCTCGGGGCCGTCGACGGCGTGGCCGTCGACGGCTCCGACGAGATCGAGGGCATCGACCTCGTCTTCGTCCTCGGCGGCGACGGGACGATCCTCACCGCGCTGCGGCGCTTCGCCGGCACCGGCGTGCCGGTCTTCGCGGTCAACTTCGGTCAGATCGGGTTCCTGGCCACAGTCGAGCCAGATGGCCTCAGCGACGCGTTCGTGCTCGCCTGCCGCGGCGAGTTCGACCTGCTGCGGCTGCCGGCGATCACGCTCCAGGCCCCGGCCGGCATCCAGGCGGCGATCAACGACGTCGCCATCCACCGTCGCCCCGGCGAGCGCGTGGCCATGCTCGCCTACGCGCTGGAGGGCGAGGAGGTCGGCTCCGTGCGCTGCGACGGCCTCGTCCTGGCCACCCCCGCGGGCTCGACGGGCTACAACCTCGCCAACGGCGGGCCGGTCCTCGCGTGGGGCGTGGAGGGGTACGTGATCTCGTTCATCGCGCCGCACTCGCTGACGGCGCGCCCCATGGTCGCCGCACCCAACGACAGCATCGTCATCCACAACCGCTCCGTCGACGAGGCGGTGGACATCGCGGTCGACGGCCGCCCGGCGGGCACGCTCGAGCCCGGCGACTCGCTGACCTGCCGGTTCCTGCTCGAGGCGGCGCTGCTGGCGCAGCTGCCCGGGTCGACCTTCTACCGGCGGCTGAGGGAGAAGTTCGGGAAGCTGGCGTAGGGGCGGCTTGGCGTGGCGCTCCGCGCGGGCCGGAGTGCGCGGGCTGGGGCGCTGTCGGATGGCACCGAGGGGAACGGGCCTGGCCTCCGCCCGGGGCCGAGCGGCAACGCGCCAGGTGCGGTGACCCGGGGCATCGAGGTGCGATCGACCGCCATATGCGCGGTCGATTGCACTCTCGTCGCGGGCCCCACTCCCAACGCGCCAGAACTCCCGCAGGGAGGCGCGCGGGGCGCGCCCGACAGGTGCGGCCACAAGGTCAAACCGCTCCTTTCCCTCGGTGCCATCCAACACCGCCGCACGCCGAGGCCCACGCCCGAGCGGAGCGTCACAACACTCACAGCGGCCCCCAGTCCGTCACCCACCGCTGGTACACCCTCCCGCGTGCTCTACGAACTGCGCGTCGAGAACCTCCTGCTGATCGAGCGGGCCGAGCTGCGCCTGGCGTCGGGTCTCAACGTCCTGACCGGCGAGACGGGCGCCGGCAAGACGGTGCTCGCGCACGCGCTCGACCTGCTGCTCGGGGGGCGGGCGCGCGCCGGGATCGTGAGGCCCGGCGCATCCGAGGCCTACGTCGAGGGCGTCTTTGCGCTGCCCGCCGCGCTGCAGGGCGAGCGCGGGGAGCGGCTGCCGGCCGACGCCGAGGAGGTGGTGCTGGCGCGGAGGGTCAGCGCCGAGGGGCGCACGCGCGCGTACGTCAACGGCCGCTCGGCGTCGGTGGCGGACCTGCGCGAGCTGGCCGGCGAGCTGCTGGCCTTCTACGGCCAGCACGAGTCGCGGCGCCTGATGCTCGCCTCGGCGCAGCTCGAGATCCTCGACGGCGCCTGCGGGCCCGAGCAGGCGGGGCGCCGGCGGGCGTGCGCGCAGGCGTGGCGGCGGGCGCGCGCCGCGGAGGCGGCCGTCGCGGAGCTGCGCGAGCGCGCGGCCGGGCGCGAGCGCGACCTGGACCTGCTCGAGTTCGAGCTCGCGGAGATCGAGGCGGTGGCACCCGATGAGGCCGAGGAGCGCGAGCTGCGCGGCGAGCGCGAGCGGCTGCGCCACCTCGAGGCCCTGCGCGCCGCGTCGCTCGGCGGCGCCGAGGCGGTGGCGCCCGAGGCCGGCGAGGGCGGCGCGGGCGCGCTCGTCGCGGCGGCCGCCGCACGGCTGGAGGACGTCGCCGGGGTCGATCCGGCGCTCGACGCCCTCACCGAGCGCCTGCGCGCCGTGGCGCTCGAGGCCGACGACGTGGCCGCCGAGCTGCGCCGCTACGGCGAAGGGCTCGAGGCGCAGCCGGGACGGCTGGACGCCGTCGAGGAGCGGCTGACCGCGCTCGAGCGGCTCGAGCGCAAGCACGGCGGGACGATCGCCGCCGTCCTCGGCCACGCGCAGGCGTGCCGGGCGCGGCGCGACGAGCTCGCCGGAGCCGAGGACGCGCTGGCCGAGGCCGAGCGCGAGGCGGCGGCCGCGCGGGAGGAGGTCGAGCGCCAGTCGGCGCGGCTGCGCGCGGCGCGCGCAGCCGCGGCGCCGCGGCTGGCGGCGGCGGTCCGCGAGCGTCTCACCGAGCTGGCCATGGCGGGCGCGAGCTTCGAGGTCGTCCTCGAGGCGCGCGAGCCGGGGCCGGCCGGCGCGGACGCCGTCGAGTTCCGGCTGGCGACCAACCCGGGCGTGCCGGCGGGCCCGGTGCGCGACATCGCCTCCGGCGGCGAGCTGTCGCGGGTCATGCTCGCGCTGCTCGGCGTCGCCCACGACCGCGGGGGCGAGGCGACGCTGGTCTTCGACGAGGTCGACGCCGGCATCGGCGGCCAGACCGCCCGCGCGGTGGGCGAGCAGCTGCGCGCGCTGGCCGAGGGGCGCCAGATCCTCTGCATCACCCACCTGCCGCAGATCGCCGCGCTCGCCGCGCGGCACTTCTCGATCGCCAAGGACGCGGCAACCGACCCGGCGCGCACGACGGTCACCGAGCTCGCGCCGCGCGACGTCGTCTCCGAGCTCGTCCGGATGCTCGGCGCCGACGACGCGGACGAGGGCGCCCGCCGCCACGCGGAGGAGCTCCTGGAAGCGGCCTAGGCCCACTGCCGCGTCAGGCGACGTTCGCCCCGTTCGGCGGGCGCTCGCCGCGCCTGGCGCCACCCGTCGATCCTCGATGTGGCTGGGCCACACCTTCGGATGACGGTCGAAATCAGCCACGACGATCGCTCCGCCGGCGACGGGGCGAACGTCACCTGACGCAGCACCAGCCGGTCGACGGGACGAGCGCGCCCGGCCCTTCCGCGGCCGCGGGCTCGGCCGCCGGGGCGCGGCGCAGCAGGCGCGGCGGCAGGGTGCCGCCCGTGCTTACCCACGAGCCGGCGAGGATGAGCAGCAGGCCCGCGATGCCGCCGCCGCTGAGCGGCTCGTCGAGCAGGAGCACGCCGAGCCCGACGGCCACGGCCGGGTTGACGTAGGTCACGACCGTCGCCCGGGCGGCCCCGATCTCGGCGATCAGGCGGTACCAGAGCACGAAGACCACGGCGGTGCAGGCGATCCCGAGCGCGGCGGTCGCCGCGAGCGTCCCGACCCCCGGCACCTGGGTTGGCGCGCTGGCGAGAGCTGGAAGCGCGAGGACCGCCGCGGAGATGACGAAGACCCACGCGGTCACGCCGAGGGCGTCCTCCCCGGCGAACGCGCGCTTGTAGAAGAGGCTGGCGATGGCGTACAGCAGGCTCGCGACGAGGATCAGCGCGGCGCCCAGCAAGCCGCGCGCGTCGCCGGCGACCTGGACGCCGAGCAGGAGGGCGACCCCCACGAGGCCGACGAGCAGGCCGGCGAACCGGCGGCGGTCGACGCGCTCGCTGTGGTCGAAGCGCAGCGCCAGCAGCGCCACGAGGAGCGGCACGGTGGCGATGAGCATGCCCGCCAGCGACGACGGCACGGCGCGCTCGGCGACCGCGACGAGCACGAACGGCGCGGCGACGTCGAGCAGCGCGAGCAGCGCGATCGCCGGCAGCCGCCGCCGAAGCGGCGCGAGGACGCCGCGCCGCGCCGCCAGCGGCACGAGCACCGCCGCCGCGAGGATCGCGCGCGCG
This sequence comes from Actinomycetota bacterium, assembly GCA_005888335.1. The sequence goes on along the minus strand of VAWY01000088.1, from coordinate 23,035 downwards.
AAGGTCAGCGCCGCCGCCGACAGCTCCTCGCCGGCGACCTTGATCAGCAGGTAGACCACGCCCCACAGCAGCGAGACGGCGGCGAACTGGACCCAGCCCCGGCCGGACATCCCCGGCAGCCTAAGCCGCGGCTGCCCCTGGGCGCGCGCTCGGTCGGCGGCCGCCCGCGCGTCAGTCGGTCAGCGCGCGCACCACCGCATCCGCCTTCAGCCGCCCCTCGAGCGTGAGGCGCACCCGGTCGCCGTCGAGCGTGAGCAGCCCCTCGCCGGCGAGGCGCTCGGCGGCCGCGGCGCCGGCGCGCGAGAGCAGCGCGCGGTCGAGGCCCTCGGCCAGCCGGACACCGAGCATCACGCGCTCGAACCGCACGGTCGGGGGATCGAGCACCTCGCGGCCGGCGGCCGGCGAGTCCCCGGCGGCCAGGCGGCGCGCGTAGTCGCGCGGGTGGCGGACGTTCCACCAGCGCACACCGCCCACCTGGGAGTGGGCGCCCGGGCCGACGCCCCACCACTCGTCCCCGCGCCAGTAGCCGAGGTTGTGCCGGCAGCGCGCCTCCCGCGTCGCCGCCCAGTTGGAGATCTCGTACCAGTCGAGCCCGGCAGCGGCGAGCGTGGCGTCGGCGGCGACGTAGCGATCGGCGGCGGCGTCCGGATCGGGCGCGGGCAGCTCGCCGCGGCGCACGCGAGCGTGAAGCGCCGTCCCCGGCTCCACGCCGAGCGCGTAGGCCGAGACGTGGTCCGGGCCGGCTGCGAGGGCGGCGGCCACCGAGGCCGCCCAGTCGGCGTCGCTCTCGCCGGGCGTGCCGTAGATGAGGTCCAGCGAGACGTGCTCGAACGCCGCCGCGCGCGCCTCGGCGACCGCGGCCACGGCGCGCTCCGGCGTGTGCCGGCGGTCGAGCGTCGCGAGTACGTGGGCGACCGCGCTCTGCATGCCGAACGAGACGCGCGTGAAGCCCGCCTCGCGCAGCGAGGCCAGCGTCGCGGCGTCGACGTCCTCGGGGTTGGCCTCGGTGGTCACCTCGGCGCCGGGTGTCAGGCCGAAGGCGCCGGCGATCGCGGCCAGGATCGCCGAGAGATCGGCAGCAGGCAGCAGCGTGGGGGTGCCGCCGCCGAAGAACACCGTGTCCACGACGGGCGCGTCGGCGCCGAACGCGCGCCGGGCCAGCCCCACCTCGGCGATGGCGGCGCCGGCGTAGGCCGAGCGCGCTGCGGCATCGGAGCCGACGTACGTGTTGAAGTCGCAGTAGCCGCAGCGCGTTACGCAGAACGGGACGTGGACGTAGACGCCGAAGGCCACGTCGCGCATCCTCCCGCACGCGCTGCGCACCGGCGTAGACTCGCGCGCCATGCCCGCCGTGCCCCGCACGCCGGACGCGGAGGCGTCCGAGCGCGCCGAGCGGCCGGCCCGCGTGGTCGCCGGCCCGGCGCGGCTGGGCCGGCGCACCAAGGTCCTCGTCAAGCGCCTGGTGCCCGGCGACGTCGCCGTCATCGACCACCGCGACCTCGACCGCGTCTCGGCCGAGGACCTCGTCGCCGCCGGCGTTGCCGCGGTCCTCAACTGCCGGCCGTCGTCGAGCGGCACGTATCCGAACATGGGGCCGTTGCTGCTCGTGCAGGCGGGCATCCACCTCGTCGACCTGCCCGACGACCGGCTGTTCGCGCGCGTGCGCGACCGCGACCACCTCGAGGTCCGCGGCGGCGAGGTCTGGCGCGCCGGCGAGCTCCTGACCACGGGCGCGCCGCAGCTCCCGGAGGAGGTTCGGGCGCGCAACGACGAGGCGCGGCGCGAGATCGGCGAGGCGCTGTACTCCTTCGCCCGCAACACGGTCGAGCACATGGTCGAGGAGCGCGAGCTGCTCGCCGGCAAGCTCGAGCTCCCGCGCTTCACAACGGTCTTCCGCGACCGCCCCGCGCTGATCGTCGTGCGCGGCGTCGACCACCGCCGAGACCTGCGCGCCCTGCGGCCCTACATCCGCGACGTCAAGCCCGTGCTCGTCGGCGTCGACGGCGGCGCCGACGCCATCATCGAGGAGGGCTTCGCGCCCGACATGATCGTCGGGGACATGGACTCCGCCTCACCGCAGACGCTGGCGTGCGGCGCGGAGCTCGTCGTGCATGCCTACCCCGACGGCCGCGCGCCCGGCCGCGACACGCTCGAGCAGCTCGGCCTCTCGTACAAGGTCGTTCCGGCGCCGGGCACCAGCCAGGACATCGCGATGCTCATCGCCCACGAGAAGGGTGCGCGGCTGATCGTGTCGGTGGGCTCGCAGTACAACCTCGTCGAGTTCCTGGACAAGAACCGCCGCGGGATGTCCTCGACGTTCCTGACGCGCCTGCGGATCGGCGACCGGCTGGTCGACGCCAAGGGCGTGAGCCGGCTGTACCGCCCGCGCCCGGGGCTGGGGCCGCTCGTGGCCATGCTCGCCGTCGGGCTGCTCACGCTGACCCTGGTGGTCTGGCTGACGCCCGCGTTCCACAACCTGGCCAACCTGCTCTGGCTCAAGCTCCAGCTCGTGCTGGGGCTGTAGTGCCGCGTCAGGCGACCTTCGCCCCGTTCGGCGGGCGCTCGCCGCGCCTGGCGCCACCCGTCGATCCTCGATGTGGCTGGGCCACACCTTCGGATGACGGTCGACGCCAGCCACGACGATCGCTCCGCCGGCGACGGGGCGAACGTCACCTGACGCAGCACTAGCCTGAGGCTGGAGTGTTCGACTTCCGCTACCACGCGCTCTCGCTCGTGGCGGTCCTGGTCGCGCTTGGCATCGGGCTGCTGCTCGGCGTGGCCGTCGGCGACAAGGAGCTCGTCAGCTCGGCGCAGACCGACCTGGCCAAGGGCCTGCGCCACGACCTCGACAACGCCCGGACCGAGGCCGACGACCTGCGCAAGGAGCTCGGCCGCCGCCGCGACTTCGAGCAGCAGGCCTTCGCCCCGCTGGTCGACGGCCAGCTCGCCGGCCAGCGCGTGGGCCTCATCTTCCTCGGCGGCTCGAGCCGCGACCTCTACGACGCGGTTCGCGACGCGGTCGTCTCCGCCGGCGGCGAGCTGCGCTTTACCGCCGGGGTCCGCGAGCCGCCCGACCTCGGCGGGCTGGCCGCCCGCGCGAGCGGCACGCGCTACGGGGCGCTGGCCGACGACGGAACCCTGCTGCGGCCGTTCGCCGAGCGCGCCGGGCGCAGCATCGCCCTCGGCGGCGACCTCGCGGGCAAGGTCCGCTCGCGGTTCTTCGACTCCTTCTCGGGCGAGCTCGACGGCGTCAACGCGGTGGTGATCGCGCGCGCGGCCGACCGCACGACCGACGACGCCCACGCCGGCGAGATCCGCGACGTCGAGGAAGGCCTCGTCGCCGGGCTCGTCGCGACGAACATCCCGGTGGTCGGCGCGGAGCAGATCGAGACCACGCCCTCGCAGGTCCCCTGGTATCACGACCGGGGCATCGCCTCGGTGGACGACGTCGACGACATCGCCGGGCGGGTTGCGCTCGTCTACGCCCTGGCGGGGCGCGCCGAGGGCGCCTACGGGGTCAAGAGCAGCGCCGAGGGCATCCTGCCGCGCGTGGTCGAAGGGCAGACGACGACGACGCCCGGCTGACCGGAGCTCGTCCCGTCCGGGGCGCGGGCTACCGTCGTCTCACCCGGATGGATGCCCTTCCCTCGCTGCTCGCCCTGGTCACCGCCGCCGCGCTGGCCCCGGCGACCCGGCGGGCCCTCCGCGACGGCGGCTTCGTCCGCGAGAACTACCGCGGCCGCCCCCTGCCCTTCCCGTTCGGCGTGCTGATCGTCTTCGCCGCGGTCTGCGCGCTGATCCCGCTGGCGCTGCTCGAGCAGCTGGCCGGCGCGGACGCCCTTCCCGACGGCCTGGCGCTCATCGCCCCCTATGCGCTCGGCGTCGCCTTCCTCGGGCTCGCCGACGATGCGCTGTCGGGCCCCGAGCGCGGCTGGCGCGGCCACGGCGCCGCGGTCCTGCGCGGCGGGTTCTCGACCGGGGCGCTCAAGGCGGTCGGTGCGCTCGGGCTCGCGCTCTACGTCCTCGCCCAGGCCGGCGGGCGCGGGGACGGCGAGTTTCTGCTGGCCACCGCCGTGCTCGTCCTCGCCACGAACCTGTTCAACCTCCTCGACCTGCGGCCGGGCCGCTCGGTCAAGGCGTTCGTCCTGCTCGGCGCCGGGCTGACCGCCGGCGCCTGGGACGCGCGCCCGCTGGCCGCGCTCGGGCTCTTCGCCGCCCCCGTCCTCGTCGCGGGCGTCTACGACGTCCGCGAGCAGGCGATGCTGGGCGACACGGGCTCGAACCTCGTCGGCGCGCTCGCCGGGCTGTGGCTCGTGCTGACGCTGTCCACGCTCGGCCTGGCGATTGCCACGGGAGTGCTGGTGATCGTCACGGCTTACGGCGAGCTTCGTTCTCTTTCCGCCCTCATCGAGCGCACTCCGCCGCTCCGCTTCCTAGACTCGATCGGGAGAGTCCCCTGATGCCTGACCCGCGCGCCAAGAAGACCCGCTACATCTTCGTCACCGGCGGCGTCGTCTCGTCGCTGGGGAAGGGCATCGCCGCCGCATCGATCGGGCGGCTGCTCGTCGCGCGCGGGCTGACCGTCGGGCTGCAGAAGTTCGACCCGTACATCAACGTCGACCCGGGGACGATGTCGCCCTACCAGCACGGCGAGGTCTTCGTCACCGAGGACGGCGCGGAGACCGACCTCGACCTCGGCCACTACGAGCGCTTCACGGACGCCAACACCTCGCGCGCGTCGAACGTCACGGCCGGCGGCGTCTACCACTCGGTCATCCGGCGCGAGCGCCGCGGCGACTACCTCGGCGCGACCGTCCAGGTCGTCCCGCACATCACCGACGAGATCAAGTCGCGCATCAAGCTCATCGGCGAGCAGACCGACGTCGACGTCGTCATCACCGAGATCGGCGGCACGGTCGGCGACATCGAGTCGCTGCCGTTCCTCGAAGCGATCCGCCAGTTCCCGGTCGAGGTCGGCCGGCGCGACTGCATGTTCATCCACCTGACGCTCGTGCCGTGGATCGGCCACGCCGGGGAGCTGAAGACCAAGCCGACCCAGCACTCGGTCAACGAGCTGCGACGCATCGGCATCCAGCCCGACATGGTCATGTGCCGCTCCGAGTCGGCGCTGTCGACCGACATCCGCAAGAAGATCGCGCTGTTCGCCTCGCTGCCGGTCGACGCGATCGTCTCCGCGCGCGACGTCGACAACATCTACAAGGTCCCGCTCGTCTACAAGGCGCAGGGCGTCGACGACTTCGTCCTCGAGCACTTCGGTCTCGACGCGCCGCACGTCGCCGACCTCGCCGCGTGGGAGGCGGCGATCACCGCGGCCGACGGCGACGCGGCGCCCGTCCGCATCGCGCTCGTCGGCAAGTACGTCCAGCTCGAGGACGCGTACCTGAGCGTCAGCGAGTCGCTGCGCCACGCGAGCTTCCTGCACGGCTGCCGCGTGGAGATCGACTGGATCGACTCCGAGACGCTGAAGCCCGAGAACGCCCGCTCGCGCCTGGCCGCCTGCGACGGCATCCTCATTCCCGGCGGGTTCGGCGGCCGCGGGATCGAGGGCAAGATCCTCGCCGCGCAGGTGGCGCGCGAGGAGGGCATCCCGTATCTGGGCATCTGCCTCGGCATGCAGATCGCCGTCTGCGAGTTCGCGCGCCACGTCGCCGGCATGGACGGCGCCAACTCGACGGAGTTCGACCCCGAGACCGAGTGGCCGGTCATCGACCTGCTGCCCGAGCAGAAGGAGGTCGCCGACCTGGGCGGGACGATGCGCCTGGGCGCCGACCCGATCAAGCTGCACGCCGGGACCCGGGCGCGGGCCGTCTACGGCGACGAGGGCGTGATCTACGAGCGCCACCGCCACCGCTATGAGGTCTCGATCCGCCTGCGCGCGCGGCTGGAGGCGGCCGGGCTCGTCGCCTCGGGCACGTCCCCGGACGAGCGCCTCGTCGAGGTCATCGAGCTGCCCGACCACCCGTTCTTCGTCGCGTCGCAGTTTCACCCCGAGTTCAAGTCGCGCCCCGAGCGCCCGGCGCCGCTCTTCCGCGAGTTCGTCCTCGCCGCGCTCGAGCGCACGAGCGCGCGCGAGCCGCACCCGATCGAGCAGCTGAGAGCCGCGTCACACTGAGGGCCATGCGCCCCGCCAGCGAGGCCGAGCGCCGCCGCCTCAACGACCTGTTCGCCGAGCTCTGCGCGATCCCCAGCCCGTTCGGGCGCGAGGCCGCGTGCGCGGCGCGCGTCCGCGAGGAGCTCGAGTCGCTCGGGCTGCACGTCACGGAGGACGACGCGGCGGCGGGCACCGGCGCGCAGTGCGGCAACCTGCTCGCGCGCATCCCCGGCCGGCTGCCGCGCTCGATCCTGCTGTGCGCACACGTCGACACCGTCGGCGTCGAGGGGCCGATCGAGCCCGTGGTGGTCGACGACGGCTGGGAGAGCGCGGGGGAGACCATCCTCGGCGCCGACAACAAGGCGGCCGTCGCGGTCATGCTCGCCGCCGCGCGGCGCTGCGCGGTCGAGGGCGCTCCGGTCGGGATCGAGCTGCTCTTCACGGTCTCCGAGGAGAACGCGCTGGCCGGGGCCAAGGCGTTCGACACCGGCGCGTTGCGCAGCGACTTCGGCTACGTCTTCGACCACGCGACGGCGATCGGCGAGGTCGTCGTCGCCTCGCCGACGTACTTCCGCATCGAGGCGGCCTTCCACGGCAAGGCCGCCCACGCGGGCATCCGCCCCGAGGAAGGGCGGAGTTCCATCGTCGCCGCCGCGCGGGCCGTCACGTCGCTGCGGCTCGGCCGCCTCGACGAGGAGACGACCGCGAACGTCGGCTCCATCGAGGGCGGGACCGGCGGGACGAACGTCGTGCCCGAGCACGCGCGCTTCCTGGCCGAGGCGCGCTCGATCGACGACGCCAAGGTCGACGCGCTCGTCGCCGAGATGATCGACCGCATCTACGACGCCGCCAACGACCCGGCGTGCGACGTGGACGTCGACGTCGCGGTCGAGCGACTGTTCCAGGGCTACCGCCACCGCCCGGACGCCCCGCAGGTCCTCGCCGCCGAGCACGCCCTGCGCGCGTGCGGCTACGCGCCACGCCGGATCGTGACCGGCGGCGCGTCGGACGCCAACGCGCTCGAGGCGGCGGGGTTTCCCTGCACCAACGTCGCCAACGGCACCGAGCGCAACCACGAGCCGACCGAGCGCGTCAGCGTCGCCGCGCTGGAGTCCATGCTCGACGTGACCTTCGCGCTCCTCGAGGCGGCGGCCGAGCAGCCGTAGTGGTCGCGTCCGTCGGTCGTGCGGGTCGCCCGGGCGCGGGCGGACGGGGGCACTAGTTGCTGGAGCTGCGCCGGGCAACCGTGGTCGCCGCCGACGGCGCGCGCCTCGAGGTCGACGTCGAGGGCGAGCGCGCGGCGGCGTGGGCGGACGTCGGGCTCGTCGGCCCCTGCGAGGTCGGCGACGAGGTCGTCGTCAACGTCCAGGCGCGGCGGCTCGCGCTGGGCTCGGGCGGCTTCGACGTCGTGCATTGCAATCTGACGCGCGGCGTCGGCCCTGCCGCGGCGCCCGCCGCGGGCGGGGCCGAGCCGCACGTGATGAAGCTCAACTACACGAGCCTCCAGCACGCGGTGCACCCCGTCGAGCAGGCCGAGGCGCTCGACCTCCCGTTGCGGACCCCTGTCGCGGTCCTCGCCCTGCACGGCCATCTCGAGCCGCTCGCCTGGGCCTTCGCCCGCGCGGCGCCCGGCGCGCGGCTGGGCTACGTCCAGGCCGCGGGCGGCGCGCTGCCCGGGGCGCTGTCGGAGACCGTGCGCGCCCTGCGCGCCGATGGGGTGCTCGCCGGCCACGTGACCGCCGGGCCGGCCTACGGGGGCGCCGACGGCGAGGCGATCACCACCGCCGGAGCGCTCTACGACGGCCGCCGCTGGGACGCGATCGTCGCCGGCCCCGGGCCCGGGATCCTCGGCTCGGGCTCGGCGCTGGGCCACGGCGGCCTGGCCGCGCTCGACACCGCGCACGCCGCGCTGGCGCTCGGCGCGCCGACCCTGCTCGTCGCCCGCATGTCCGAGGCAGACCCGCGCGAGCGCCACCGCGGCCTCTCGCACCACACGCGCACGGTGCTCGAACTGCTGCTGCGCCCGGTGACCGTGGCCCTCCCCGCCGGCCACGACGCCGCCGACGCCCGCCACGACTGGCGCACCGAGGACGTCGACCTCGCCGCCTACCCCGGCTCGACACGGTCGATGGGCCGCGAGGACCCGCTGTTCATCGCGGCGGCGCTGGCCGCCGGGACCGCCCTCGCTGGCATGATCCACCGGTAGTGGACCCACGCGTGAGCGACCGCGACTTCCAGCGGCTGTCCTCCGAGCGGGTCTTCGAGGGCGCGATCGTCGCCATCGACCGCGAGCGCTACCGCTATCCCGACGGCGAGGAGGTCACGCGGGAGATCATCCGCCACCCCGGCGCGGTCGGCGTCGTGGCCGTCGACGAGCACCACATCTGGCTCGTCCGCCAGCCGCGCGAGGCGGCCGGCGACCCGGACATGCTCGAGATCCCGGCGGGCAAGCTCGACGAGGAAGGCGAGTCGCCGCTGGACACCGGCAAGCGCGAGCTGGCCGAGGAGATCGGGCGCGGCGCCGAGACGTGGGAGCACCTGACGACGTTCTTCACCAGCTGCGGGATCATCGACGAGCAGGTGCACCTCTACCTGGCGACCGGCCTGCACGAGCAGACCGCGGAGCCGCCCGACCACAACGAGCGCATCGAGATCGTCCGCTGGCCGCTGTCGAGCCTCGACGAGGCGATCGCCGAGACGCGCGACTCCAAGACCCTGATCGGGCTGCTGCTCCTGCAGCGGCGCTTGCAATAACAGGAGGCTGAGGCCCGGACCGCGAACGAGGGAGTGTTATGTCCCTCGCCGAGACGACGGTCTCTCCGTTCGAGCACCTGGTGCTCGACTTCCTTGCCGAGCTGGAGTTCGAGCGCGGGCTGTCGCGCAACACGCTCGAGGCCTACCGCTCCGACCTGCTCCAGTACGGCGTCTGGCTGCAGCGCGCCGCGCGCGACGCGCTGACGGTCCAGCACAGCGAGCTGGCCGCCTTCCTCGACGAGCTGGCCGCCGGTCGCGACGGCCGCGCGCCGGTGGCGGCCGCGACGCTGCAGCGCAAGGCGGCCTGCCTGCGCTCGTTCTACCGGCACCTGCGTCGCGAGGGGATCGTCGACCACGACCCGACCGCCGACCTGCGCGCCCCCAAGAAGTCCCAGCGCCTGCCGCAGGTCCTGACCCGCGAGGAGGTCGCCCGGCTCCTGGCCATCCCGCGCGGGCCGGACCCCCAGTCGCTGCGCGACCGCGCGCTGCTCGAGCTGATGTACGCCTGCGGGCTGCGCGCCTCGGAGGCGATCGGGCTGCTGCTGCGCGACGTCGACCTCGAGGCAGCGCTCCTGCGCGCCCGCGGCAAGGGCTCCAAGGAGCGCATCGTCCCCGTCGGGCGCGAGGCGATCGCCGCCACCCGGGCCTGGCTGCAGCGCGGGCGCCCGCCGCTCGTCGGCCTTTCGCCCGAGCCCCACCTGTTCGTCAACCAGCGCGGCCGGGGCCTGACCCGCCAGGGGCTCTACAAGATCGTCCAGCGCCACGCCCGCGCGGCCGGACTGGCCGGCCGGATGAGCCCGCACACGCTGCGCCACACGTTCGCCACGCACCTGCTGGCGGGCGGCTGCGATCTGCGCTCGTTGCAGGAGATGCTCGGCCACGCCGACATCGCGACGACCCAGATCTACACCCATCTGAGCGCCGACCGGCTCAAGGACGTCTACTTCAACTCGCACCCGCGGGCCACGGGCTGACTACGATCCGCGGCGTGGTTCGCCGCACCACCATCGCTCTGGCCGTCCTCGGCGCGCTCGCCGGCTGCGGCTCGGACAAGAGCAAGCCACCCGACGCGACCCAGGTCAGGCCCTCCGGCGGCAACGTCGCCGTGAAGGTCCCCGACGCGGGCGTCAGCTTCAAGGCGCCGGCCGCCTGGCGGCGCCAGAAGGGCAAGGCGCCGCTCGTCTACGCCGTGCAGACCGGCCAGGCCACGCTCGCCCTGTGGCGCTACCCGCGCACCGAGCAGCTGCCGGTCACCCACAAGGCGCTCCAGGCCGCCAAGGAGGCGCTCGTCGCCCAGATCCGCAAGCGCGACCCCACCTTCAAGGTCACCAAGGCCAAGCTGCTGCACGTCGGGCCCAAGCGAGCGGTCCAGGTGCTGGGCACCGGCGCGATCGCCGGCAACCGGCGGACGATCCGCTCGACGCACATCTACACCGAGAAGGCGGAGTTCGTCGTCGACGCCTACGCGCCGCCGACGGTCTTCGACCGCGTCGACACCCAGGTGTTCGCGCCGGTGCTCGACTCCCTGCAGATCGCCAAGCCGAGGGAATGACGGGGCGCGCGGCGGTGGTGGTCGTCGACGCCTGCGGCGTCGGCGCGCTCCCGGACGCCGCCGACTACGGCGACGCCGGGACGAACACGCTCGCGCACGTCGCCGAGGCGGTCGGCGGGCTCGAGCTGCCCACGCTCCAGCGCCTAGGTCTCGGCAACATCCTGCCGCTGCGCGGCGTGGCGCCGGCCGACGACCCGGCGCTCCACGGCCGCCTGGGCGCACGCGGCGCGGGCAAGGACTCCACCGCCGGGCACTGGGAGCTGATGGGCGTCGTCAGCGAGAGCGCCCCGCCGACCTACCCGAGCGGCTTTCCGCCCGAGGTGATCGCGCTCGTGGCCCAGGCCGCGGGGCGCGGCGTCCTCGGCGGCGAGCCCTCAGAGGGCCTGGCGGTGCTCGAGCGCCACGGGCGCCGGCACCTGGAGACCGGCGACCTCATCCTCTACACCTCGCAGGACTCGGTCCTCCAGCTCGCCGCGCACGTCGACTGCGTCCCGACCGAGGAGCTCTACGCGATCTGCGCGCGCGTGCGGGAGGTCACGGACCTGGGCCGGGTGATCGCCCGCCCGTTCACCGGCGAGCCGGGGGCCTTCCGGCGCACGGGCGGGCGCCGCGACTTCGCGCTGGCGCCGCCGTCGCGCTCGTACCTCGACGAGCTCGCCGACGCGGGGATCCCGACCCACGGCGTCGGCAAGGTCCCCGACCTGTTCGCCGGGCGCGGCATCGCGGTGGCCCACCACGCCCCGGCCAACACGGACGGGATCGCGGTCACCACGCGGCTGCTGCGCGAGCTCGACCGCGGGCTGGTCTTCACCAACCTCGTCGAGACCGACCAGGTCTACGGGCATCGCAAGGACGTCGAGGGCTTCCACCGCGCGCTGCGCGAGATCGACGCCGCGGTGGCCGAGTGGATCGAGCTGCTGCGCGACGGCGACCTGCTGATCCTCACCGCCGACCACGGCTGCGACCCCACCGCGGCGCACACCGACCACACGCGCGAGCACGTGCCGCTGCTGGCGATCGACAGCCCGCCCACCCACGGGCGCCACGACGGCGCGCTCGCCGACGTGGGCGCCACCGTCCACCGGCGCTTGACCGGCCGCGACGCCCCGGGGCTGCCGGGCGAGGACTTTCTCCTCGAGTTCCGCGAAGCGAACTCGCAAGTTCACCGCGCGAAGCGCCGGTAACCCATGCCAGAGCTGCCTGAGGTCGAGACGATCCGCCGCCAGCTGGCCCCGCGCGTCGAGAGCCGCGTGCTGAGCGCGCTGCGCGTCGCCGACGCGCGCTGGTGCCTGCCCCTGCCGGTCGCCGAGATCGAGGGGGCGGTGTCGGGGCGGCGCGTCGAGCGGCTCGCCCGGCGCGGCAAGTACCTCGTCTGGGACCTGGCCGGCGACGTGCACCTCGTCATGCACCTGCGGATGACGGGCACGCTGCTGCTCGACCCGCCGGACGACGCGCCGTATGCCCGCGTGCGCTTCGAGCTCGACGACGGGGGCCGGCTGCTGTTCTGCGATCCGCGCCGGTTCGGCACCGGCGAGCTCGCGCGCTCCGCGGCCGAGCTGTCGGCCTTCTTCGCGGCGCGCCTCGGCGTCGAGCCTCTCAGCGACGAGTTCACCGCCGAGCGGCTGCGCGCCCTCGCCCGCGGCCGGCGCGCGCCGGTCAAGGCGTTCCTGCTCGACCAGGCCAGCGTCGCCGGCGTGGGCAACATCTACGCCGACGAGGCGCTGTTCCGCGCGCGGATCCACCCGCTGCGGCCGGCCGGCTCGCTGCGCGCCGGCCAGGTGGCGGCGCTGCGCGACGCGGTGGTCGCGACGCTCGAAGCCGGCCTCGCCGCGGGCGGCGCGACGATCGACGACTTCCGCCACGCCGACGGGGTGCGCGGCGCCTTCCAGGACGAGTTCCTGGTCCATCGCCGCCGCGGCGAGCCGTGCCCGCGGTGCGGCACGCCGGTGCGCAAGCTCGTCGCGGGCGGGCGGGCGACGTATGTGTGCGAACGCTGCCAGCCGCGTCCCCGACGCAGGTCTTGAACTGCCGGGTTCGACGAGTATGGTCTCCCTTTCGCTCTCAAGGGAGGCGGTGATGGTCATCACTCAGCCGCAGTTGCGGCTGACCCAGGTCGAGCGCAACGGGGTCGTGTGCCTTCGCCCCGAGGGAGAGCTCGACTACGCGACGATGGAGGCCCTGCGCGACCGGCTCGACGCGCTGGAGCGGCTGCGCAAGACCGTGCGCCTGGACCTCGGCGGCCTGACCTTCGTCGCCACCGCCGGGCTCAGCATCCTGCTCGACGCGAGCGTGCGCGCCCATGAGATGGGGGCGCGGCTGACCTTCTACCACGGCCGCCCCGAGATCGAGCGCGTGCTCAAGGTCACCGGCGTCGACCGGCTGCTCAGCTTCGAGCCGTAGACCGGCTAGTGGGCCCGTCCGTAAGTCCGGCGTGGAATCCGGCGAGGCGATCGCCGTTCCTGCGAAGGACGCAGGGAGGGCACAGTGACGGAGTCACGGGCCCGACCGAGGACGTACGCAGGGGCGGCGAGCGCCCGTCGGTTCCGCGTCGGATTTGCGGACGGGTCCACTAGGCCGCGACGAGGTCCTCGAGCCGGCCGCTGCGGTCGGCCTCGACGAGCTCGCGGAAGCCGCCGAGCACGAGGCCCTCGACGACGATCTGGGGGAAGCTCATCATCCCCGTGCGCGCGACGAGCTCGGCTCGTCCGGCCGGGTCCTTGCCTAGATTCACTTCGTCGAACGCGATCCCCCGCTGACGGAGCAGCGCCTTGGCGTGCGTGCAGAAGGAGCAGGGATCGGTGGAGTAGACGGTCACGATCTTCATGATGCTTTACAAAGTATAGTGGCCGGATCGGTCAAGACCGAAGCGGTCGTCCTGCGGACCATCCGCTACGGCGAGGCGGACCGGGTCCTGCACCTCTATACCCGCGATCGCGGCCGGGTTGCAGCGATGGCCAAGGGCGTGCGCCGCACGCGGACGCGCTTCGGGGGCCGGCTCGAGCCGTACTTCCGCATCGCGGTCGTCCTCTACGAGGGACGCAGCGAGCTGCTCACCGTGACCAGCGCGGAGACCGTCGACCCCCACGCGCGGCTGCGCGCCGACGCGCATGCCCTCGACGCCGCCGGCCGCGCGTGCGACGCCGTGGCGCGGCTGTTCGAGACCGCCGAGCCGCATCCGGCCGTCTACCACCTGCTCTGCAACGAGCTCGCCCTGCTCGACCGCGGGGCGGGCGGGCCGGAGTCCGCGGCCACGCGCGCCAACCAGCTCGCCTTCCGGCTCAAGCTGCTGCTCGCGGCCGGCCTGGCGCCTCAGCTGACGGCGTGCGCGAGCTGTGGCGCGCGCGAGCACCTGACGGGCTTCAGCGGGGCGGCGGGCGGCGTCGTGTGCAGCGCCTGCGAGGCCAGCGCGTTCCCGCTCTCGGCCGAGGCGCACGCGTTCATGGCCGAGGCGCTCGGGCGGGCGCTCGCCGACGCGCCGGCGGCCGGCGAGCGCGCGCTGCGCCAGGTCGAGCGGGCGATCGGCGAGATCGCCGAGCACCACGCGGCCACCCGGCTTCGTGCGTCGGCTCGGTCGTGAGCCGGGCGGGTCGCCCGAGCGTCGCCGGCCGTGGCTGACGACGGCTGGCATCCGACGGCGTAGCAGCGCTACGTCGAGGATCGCCGGATGGCGTCAGGCGCGGATCGGCGGCGTCCGGAACCCGTCCGGTTCGCGGCCGAGTCGACTAGCTTTCCATCGCCGTGAAGTGGGTCTACGACTTCGCCGAGGGCTCGAGGGACATGCGCGACCTGCTCGGCGGCAAGGGCGCCAACGTCGCCGAGATGACGCGCATCCTGGGGCCCGAGCGAGTACCCGCGGGCTTCACGATCACCACCGAGGCGTGCGTCGAGTACATGCGCCGCGACCGCACGCCGCCCGATGACCTGGCCGAGCAGGTCGACGCCGCGCTCGCGCGCCTCGAGGAGCACGCCGGCAAGAAGCTCGGCGATCCCGGCGACCCGCTGCTCGTCTCCGTGCGCAGCGGCGCGCGCGAGTCGATGCCCGGGATGCTCGACACCGTGCTGAACCTCGGCCTCAACGACGAGTCCGTCGAGGGCCTGGCCCGGGCGACGGACAACGAGCGCTTCGCCTGGGACTCCTACCGGCGCTTCGTCCAGATGTTCGGCAACGTCGTGCGCGGCGTCCCCGGCGAGCGCTTCGAGCAGGCGATCAAGGAGGCCAAGCGCGAGCGCGGCGTCAAGGAGGACACCGAGCTCGACGCGGACGCCCTGCGCGAGCTGACCGCCCGCTTCCGCGAGCTCTACGAGTTCCCGACGGAGCCGCGCGAGCAGCTGACGCAGGCGATCAACGCGGTCTTCGACTCGTGGCTGGGCGATCGCGCGGTCCAGTACCGCCGCATCAACCGGATCCCCGACGAATGGGGCACGGCGGTCAGCGTCCAGCAGATGGTCTTCGGCAATCGCGGCGACACGTCGGGCTCGGGCGTCGCCTTCAGCCGCGACGAGGTCACCGGCGCGCCCGAGCCGTCGGGCGACTTCCTGCCCAACGCGCAGGGCGAGGACGTCGTCAGCGGCGTGCGCACGCCGCGCGACATCGCCGAGCTGCGCGACTGGCTGCCCGACGCGCACGCCGAGCTGATGGAGATCCTGCGCACGCTCGAGCTCCATTACAAGGACATGCAGGACACCGAGTTCACCATCGAGGACGGCCGGCTGTACATGCTGCAGACGCGCAACGCCAAGCGGCCCGCCCAGGCCGCCGTGCGCTTCGCCGTCGACGCGGTCGAGGAGGAGCTGCTGACCCGCGCCGAGGCGATCGCCACGATCGACCCCGAGACGCTCGACGCGCTGCTGCACCCGACGTTCGACCCGCAGGCCGAGTTCGACGTGCTGGCCCGCGGCGTGGCAGCGTCGCCCGGGGCGGCCAAGGGCCGGATCGTCTTCACCGCCGACGCGGCGGTCGAGGCCGACGACGACGTCATCCTCGTGCGCACGTTCACCGAGGCCGACGACGTGGCGGGCTTTCACGCGGCGAAGGGGATCCTGACCTCGGAGGGCGGCAAGGCCTCGCACGCGGCGCTGGTGGCGCGCGGCATGGGCCGCCCGGCGGTGACGGGCGCGGGCGCGCTCGAGATCGACGAGGGCGCGGGGGAGATCCACGTCGACGGCCGGGTGCTGCGCGAGGGCGACATGCTGGCCATCGACGGCACGACCGGCTGCATCACCACCGATGACGTGCCGCTCGTGGAGCCCGAGGTCGACCCCAACTTCGACACCGTGCTGCGCTGGTCGGACGAGCTGCGCACGCTCGGCGTGCGGGCCAACGCCGACACGCCCGAGGACGCGCGCAAGGCGCGCGACTTCGGCGCCGAGGGCATCGGCCTGTGCCGCACCGAGCACATGTTCTTCGGCGAGGAGCGCCAGGAGCGGATGGTCCGGGTCATCCTCGCCGACTCCGACGACGAGCGCCGGGCGGCGCTGGACGAGCTGCTGCCGCTCCAGCAGGGCGACTTCGAGGGCCTGTTCGCGGCGATGGATGGCCGGCCGGTGACGATCCGCCTGCTCGACCCGCCGCTGCACGAATTCCTGCCCGACCGGGCGACCGTGCAGGCCGAGGTCGAGCGCGCGCGGATCGAGTGCTCCGACGACCTGCGGGACCTCGAGCGAATGCTCGAGCGCGTGCGCGAGCTGCAGGAGGTCAACCCGATGCTCGGCACGCGCGGCGTGCGACTGGGCATCCTCTTCCCGGCCATCTACGAGATGCAGGCGGTGGCGATCTGCCGCGCGGTGCGCGCGGTCGCCGGCGCCAAGGTCGAGGTGATGATCCCGCTGGTGGCCTACGAGCGCGAGCTCGAGCTCGTCCGCGAGCTGGTGCTGCGCGTCGCCGAGCGCGAGGGCCTGCACCACGGCGAGGACTTCCTCGTCGGGACGATGCTCGAGCTGCCGCGCGCGTGCTTCCTCGCCGACACGATCGCCGAGCACGCCGACTTCTTCTCGTTCGGCACCAACGACCTGACGCAGACCGCGCTGGGGTTCTCACGCGACGACATCGAGGCGCGGATCCTCGCCCGCTACATCGACGTCAAGATCCTCGACCGCTCGCCGTTCGAGACCATCGACCGGCCGGGGGTGGGCCAGATGGTCCGCATGGGGGCGTGGCTGGGGCGCCAGGGCCGAGCGGACCTCAAGCTGGGCATCTGCGGCGAGCACGGCGGCGACCCGGACTCGATCGCCTTCTTCCACGAGTCGGGGCTCGACTACGTCAGCTGCTCGCCGTACCGGGTGCCGATCGCGCGGGTGGCCGCTGCCCAGGCGGCCATCGCTTCTCGCGGAACATCCTGAGGGCGAAGGCGCCCGCGGGGTGGGCGCGGAAGCTGTTGATGAGCTTGCCGCCCTCGGTCGGGACGGCGCTCGGCTGGGGGAGGGGGACGCCGTACTCGGGCGGGGCGACGAGCGGCGCGGCCAGGGCGGCGAAGGCGAGGTCGGCCGCGGTGAACTCCTCGCCGAACAGGTAGGGGCGGCCGTCGGCGAGCCAGCCGGCCACGATGTCGAACGTGCGGCGCACGGCGGCGATGTCGTGCTCGACGGTGTCCGGGCCGAGCCGCATGACGTGCGCGGCCCACGGCGCGAAGAACGGCCAGCCGAGCTTGAGCACGCGCGCCTCCCAGGCGGGGACCCCGACGTTGTTGAACGGGAGGAACATCTCGGGGCGCCGCAGGACGAGCGCGTACATCAGGCGGCGCCCCATGATCCCCAGGTCGCGGTCGAACCAGCGCGTGACGGCGAGCACGGCGGCGACCCGGACTCGATCGCCTTCTTCCACGAGTCGGGGCTCGACTACGTCAGCTGCTCGCCGTACCGGGTGCCGATCGCGCGGGTGGCCGCTGCCCAGGCGGCCATCGCTTCTCGCGGAACATCCTGAGGGCGAAGGCGCCCGCGGGGTGGGCGCGGAAGCTGTTGATGAGCTTGCCGCCCTCGGTCGGGACGGCGCTCGGCTGGGGGAGGGGGACGCCGTACTCGGGCGGGGCGACGAGCGGCGCGGCCAGGGCGGCGAAGGCGAGGTCGGCCGCGGTGAACTCCTCGCCGAACAGGTAGGGGCGGCCGTCGGCGAGCCAGCCGGCCACGATGTCGAACGTGCGGCGCACGGCGGCGATGTCGTGCTCGACGGTGTCCGGGCCGAGCCGCATGACGTGCGCGGCCCACGGCGCGAAGAACGGCCAGCCGAGCTTGAGCACGCGCGCCTCCCAGGCGGGGACCCCGACGTTGTTGAACGGGAGGAACATCTCGGGGCGCCGCAGGACGAGCGCGTACATCAGGCGGCGCCCCATGATCCCCAGGTCGCGGTCGAACCAGCGCGTGATCTCGAGCACGGCGGGGTCGCGCTGCCGGAGGTCGGGGCCGGCGTAGGCGACGATGTCCTCGGACTCGCTCAGGACGCCGGTCGGGGTCACGAGGACGGGGGTCGTGCCGCCGCCGCCCGCGCGCTTGGACGCGACGCGGCTGGGGCCCTGCACGTGGCGCTCCTCGCGGTACTCGATGCCGCCGAGCGCGAGCGCCCAGCGCGCCTTCTCGCAGTAGTGGCTGATCGGGATCGTGATCAGCCGATGGTGTGCTAAGCTTACGTTCACGTGAAGTTCCGATTCTTTCCCCACGCTGATCATCACCACTACAAGTGGTGGGCGCTGTCGTGCACGAGCCTGGGCATGCTGCTCGCCACGATCAACTCGGGCACGCTGATCATCGCGCTCCCCGACCTGGAGCGCGCGCTCGGCACCACGCTCCTGCAGCTCGTCTGGGTGATCCTCGCCTACATGATCGCCTCGACGGTCCTGGTGCTCACCGCCGGGCGGCTGTCGGATCTCTTCGGCCGCAAGAAGGCCTACGTCGCCGGCTTCGTGCTCTTCGGCCTGGCCTCGCTCGGCGCGGGCTTCGCCGGCAGCGGGACCGAGCTGATCCTCTGGCGGATCTTCCAGGGCGTCGGCGGCGCGTTCCTCTTCGCCAACGCGAGCGCGCTCGTCACGGACGCCTTCCCGCGCGAGCAGCTCGGCGTGGCGATGGGCACCAACACGATGGTCGCGGCGATCGGGCTTGTGCTCGGGCCGGTGCTCGGCGGCGCGCTGGTCGCGGTGTCCTGGCACTGGGTCTTCTGGTTCAACGTCCCGCTGGCGCTCGCCGGGTCGCTGTGGGGCGGTCGCGTCCTGCACGAGCTGGCCAAGCCCGACAGCGTCCGCGGCTTCGACCTCGGCGGCACGCTGACCTTCGTCGTGGGCCTCACCGGCCTCGTCTACGGGATCTCTCGCGGCGGCATCTCCGGCTGGGCCGATCCCCTGACGCTCGGCGGCCTGATCGCCGGCGCCGTGCTCCTCCCCGCCTTCGTCCTCATCGAGCGCAGCCAGCGCGCGCCGATGCTCGACCTCGAGATCTTCCGCAACCGCATGTTCAGCGCGGCGACCGGCGCGGCGTTCATCAACGGCCTGTCGCGCTTCGCGCTGATGTTCGTCTTCGTCTTCTACTTCCAGGGCGCCCAGGGCGACGACCCGATCACCGCAGGCATCAAGCTGGCGCCGATGGCGCTGGGCATGCTCGTCGCCTCGCCGCTGGCCGGCATGTACGCCGACAAGCGCGGCTCGCGCGGGCTGGCCGCGGGCGGGATGATCGTCACCGCGCTCGGATTGGCCGGGATGACGACCTTGCAGGTCGACTCGGCGTTCTGGTGGAGCGCGCTGTGGCTGGCCATCGTCGGCGTCGGCTCGGGCATGTTCAACTCCCCGAACACCGCGGCGATGATGGGCATCGTCCCCGTCCACCGGCGCGGAATCGCCGCGGGCGCGCGGATGATGCTGCAGAACACGGGCGCGGTGATCTCGATCGCCTTCGTGCTGGCCATCGTCACCGCGGCGGTGCCCAAGGACGTGCTGTTCAAGATCTTCTCGGGGCTGGCGTCGGGCCTTTCGCAGGCCAAGCTCGACCCGTTCATCCACAACATGCACGTCGCGCTTGCGGTGCTCGCGCTGACGTCGGTGGTCGGTGCGGTGGTGTCGCTGCTGCGGCCGCGCTCGCACGCCCCGCGAGCGGCGGCGGTGGTCGCGCAGGGAGCGGATTAAGTGGCCCCTCCGGCACGGAGGAACCACTGATGCGCATCGGCGACGTCGCGCGCGCGGTGGGCACAACGACGCGGACGATCCGCTACTACGAGGAGATCGGCCTGCTCGAGCCGAGCGAACGGCGCTCGGGCGCGCACCGCGAGTACACGGAGGCCGACGTCGAGCGCGTCCGCGAGATCCTGCGCTTCAAGGATCTCCTCGGCGTGAGCCTCGACGAGCTGCGCGAGCTGATCGCCGCGGAGGATGCGCGGCGGGCGATCCGCGAGGAATTCCCGCGCACCGAGGATCCCGTGCGGCGCCGTCAGCTGCTCGAGGAGGCGCTGGGGCATCTCGACCGCCAGCTCGAGCTGGTGCACCGGCGGGCGGCCGAGCTCGCCGCGCTCGAGGGCGACCTCGACGAGCGGCGCGCGCGGGTCGTGGCTGGGCTGGAGCGCTCGCCGTCGGCGTCGAGAAGTTAGGCACGCGGGTACGGGGGTCCCCGGCAACGGCCGGCGCGCGCCCACATGACCGCGTCTGCCGGGGTCGCCGCCGAGCCTCCTGCCAAACTTCGGGCGTGAGCCCCGCCCTGGCCGAGTCCTTCGCCGCCCGCCGCGCCGCCTTCGAGGAGGAGTACCTGTCGCCGCGCGCGGTGCGCTCGTATCCGGCGCGCCGGGCGGTGCCCGAGCCCGACTCGGCGGTTCGGACGCCGTTCCAGCGCGACCGCGACCGGATCGTGCACTCCAAGGCCTTCCGCCGGCTCAAGCACAAGACCCAGGTCTTCGTCGCGCCCGAGGGCGACCACTACCGCACGCGACTGACGCACACGCTCGAGGTCACGCAGGTATCGCGGACCGTGGCGCGGGCGCTGGGGCTCAACGAGGACCTCGTCGAGGCCGTCGGGCTGGGGCACGACCTCGGCCATCCGCCGTTCGGGCACATCGGCGAGGAGGCGCTCGACCTCGCGCTGCGCGAGCGGTTCCCCGGGCACCCGGGCTTTCGGCACTTCGAGCACTCGCTGCGGATCGTCGACGTCCTCGAGCCGCTGAACCTGTGCGAAGCCGTGCGCGAGGGGATCGAGCGTCATTCCGGCCGGGCGCCGATGCCCACCACGCTCGAGGGGCGGATCGTGCGGCTCGTCGACCGCGTCGCCTACATCAACCACGACATCGACGACGCGCTGCGCGCGGGCCTGCTCGACCCGGCGGCGCTGCCGGCCGACGCGATCGCCGTCCTGGGCGAGACCGGCTCGGCGCGCATCGACGCGCTGGTCCGCGACCTGGTCGAGCACTCGGCGGCCGCCGGCGACATCGTCCAGGGCGACGAGGCGGGCCCGGCGATGGACGCGCTGCGCACGTTCATGTTCGAGCACGTCTACCTTGGGCCGGTGGCCCGGCGCGAGCACGCCAAGGTGCACGACGTCGTCCGCACGCTCTTCGACCACTACGTGTCGCATCCCGGCGAGATCCCCGACGGCGGCGGGGCGCCGGGCGCCGACCTGGCGCAGCGCGTGACCGACTGGCTCGCGGGGATGACCGATCGCTTCTGCCTGCGGGCGTTCACCGCGCTGCGTGTGCCGGAGGGCTTCGCTTCGTAGTGGCGCGCTACACCGACGAGTCGAGGGATCGCGTGCGCGAGGCGATCGACTTCGTCGAGCTTGTCGCGGCGCGCACGGGCGGCGAGCTTCGGCGGTCGGGGCCGCGCCAGTACATGGGCCTGTGCCCGTTCCATGACGAGCGCACGCCTTCGTTCTCGGTCGAGCCGGTGGAGAAGCTGTTCCACTGCTTCGGCTGCGGCGAGAGCGGCGACGTCTTCGACTTCGTGATGAAGACCGAGAACGTCGACTTCGGCGGTGCCCTGGAGCTGTTGGCCGACCGCTCAGGGGTCAAGCTCGAGCGCGTCGCCGAGGACCCGCGCGAGGCCGAGCGGCGGGCGCGGCGCGAGCGGCTGTTGGAGGTGCTGGAGCGCACGGCGGCGTTCTACGTGCGCTACCTGTGGGAGTCGCGCGAGGCGGCGCGGGCGCGGGAGTACCTGCTCGAGCGCGGGCTCGAGGAGGCCTGGCTGCGCGAGTTCCGCGTGGGCTACGCGCCGAGCGCGTGGGACCACGTGCTCAAGCTGTCGCTGCGCGCGGGCTTCAAGGCGCGCGAGCTCTACGACGCGGGGCTGGTGCAGCGCTCGAAGAGCACGGGGCAGGTCTACGACCGGTTCCGCGCGCGGGTCATGTTCCCGCTGGCCGACGCGCGGGGGAGGGTGCTGGGCTTCGGCGCGCGCGCCCTGAGCCCGGACCGGCCGCCGAAGTACCTCAACACGGGCGAGAACGACCTGTTTCACAAGGGGCGGCTGGTCTACGCCGCGGACCTGGCGCGGGCGGCGGCGGCCAAGGCGGGGGCGGTCGTGCTGTGCGAGGGCTACACCGACGTGATCGCGCTGCACCAGGCGGGGCTGCGCAACGCGGTGGCGAGCATGGGCACGGCGCTGACCGTCGAGCAGGTCGGCGAGCTGGGCAAGCTCGCGCCGGTGGTGCACATGGCCCTGGATGCCGACGCGGCGGGCCACAACGCGATGCTGCGGGCGGCCGAGGTGGCGGCGGGGCGCAAGCTCGAGCTGCGCGTCGTGCCGCTGCCGGCGGGGCTCGACCCCGCGGACCTGGTGCAGCGCGAGGGCGCCGACGCGATGCGCGCGCTGGTCGAGCGGTCGGTGCCGTTCGTGCGCTTCCGGGTCGAGCGCGCGCTCGCCCTGGGCGACACGTCGAGCTCCGAGGGCAAGGACCGCGTGCTCGAGGAACTGCGGCCGGTCTTCGCCGGGCTGGGGCCGAGCCTGCTGCGCCAGGAGCTCGTGGGGCTGGTCGCCGAGCGCCTGGACGTGCCGGACTCGCTCGCGGCGTCGCTGCTCGGGGCGGGTGGGCGTGCTGGCCGGGGCGGCGCGGGCGGCCCGGTCGGTGCGGGCGGCCGCGGCGGCGCGGATCGCCCGGGCGGCCCGGGCACTTCGCCGGTCAGCGCCCACGCGGACCGCCGCGCCCGCGTCGAGCGCGCCTTCCTCGGGCTGTGCCTCGCCCTGCCCGACCGCGGCCGTGCGGCGCTCGCCGAGGTAGACCCCGACGAGGACTTCACGACGCCCCGCACCCGCCGCGCCGCCCAGTGGCTGCGCGAGCACTTCGACGCGCCGCTCGAGGGCCTCCCGCGCGACGATCCGGAGCTCTCCGCGCTCGTGGGCGAGCTCGTGGTCCGCGCCGCCGGCCCGCCGCCCGACGCCGCCGCGCTCGACGCGGAGCTCCTCCGCCTCCAGATCGCCCGCCTCGACCGCCGCATCGCGGCTGGCGGCCCGGTCTCCGAACTCGCCGCCGAGCGCGCGCAGCTCAAGTCCCGCCTCGACCTCGCGGTCGCGCGGGCGATGGCCTGAGCGCGACGCGGGTTCCGTCCGGCACCCGAACTAGTGTTCGGGTCATGGAAAGCGACCTGCAGGCACTCGTCGCGTCGGGAGCGAGTCTGCGCGAGCTGGCAGACCAGCTGGGCGTCAGCTACGCGACCGCTCGGCGGCGCT
>VAWY01000038.1 GCA_005888335.1 Actinomycetota bacterium | reverse complement strand
CCACGTTTCCGTGCCCGAAGATGCCGAGCATCGCCGGGATCAGCCGCCGCCGGCGGCCGTCGCGCACGCTCGACTGCGCGGCGAGATAGCGCACGATCGCCTGCGCGGTCGTCGCCCGGATCGTGGCGCGGCCCTCGGCCTCCGTATTCGGCCGGACCTCGGCGTTGGTTTGCGTCATCGTGGATCCTCCTCCCTAGGCCCGCCCGACGGCGGGCATGACGATCTCCTCGACCTCGGCCCATCCCTCGCCGTCGGCGGAGCGGACCATCGCGTCGATCACGCGCGCGCTGGCGTGCGCGTCGACGGCGCTCGGCGCGATCGCGACGCCGTCGCGGATCGAGTCGAGGAAGCGCTTGGCCTCGATCACCTTGAGGTCGCTGAAGCCCATCGAATTGCCGACTCCGGGCTGGAAGCTCGCGAAGTCCGGGTGCTCGGGCGAGGCCATCACGGTGGCGTAGCCGGGGTCGCTGCCGTTGCGATAGCGCTCCAGCTCGTTGAGGCGCTGGAAGCTCCAGGAGAGAGCACCCTCGGTGCCGTGCACCTCGAAGCCCATGCGCGCGTGCGGGCCGACGCACACGCGGCTGGCCTCGAGCGTGGCGCGCAGGCCCGACTCGAACTGGATCAGGCTGCTCGCCGCGTCCTCGTTCTCAACCCGCGCGAGCTCGCCTCCCTCGACGATGCTGAAGTGCGTGCCGGCGCCCATCGGCAGCTTCGGCCGCTGCGTGATGATCGTCGACCGCTGAGCCGACACGCGAGCGATCGGCCCGATCAGGTAGTGGGCCATGTCGACGGCGTGTGACATCAGGTCGCCCAGGACCCCGAGGCCCGCGAGCTCGCGTGAGAACCGCCACGACAGCGCGCCCAGCGGGTGGCTGGCGTAGTCCGACAGGAAGAAGCCGCGGTAGTGCGTGATCTCACCCAGTTCCCCGCTCGCGATCAGGTCGCGCGCGTGCTGCACGACGGGGGCGTGGCGGTAGTTGAAGCCGACCGTGGTCATGACGCCGGCGCGCTCGGCCGCGGCGGCGATCTCGGCCGTCTCGGCGGGGAAGCGCCCGAGCGGCTTCTCGCCCCAGAAGTGCTTGCCCGCGGCGGCGGCTGCCAGCGCCATCTCGCGGTGCATGAAGTTCGGTGTGGCGATGCTCACCGCGTCGACGTCGGGATGGGCCAGCACCTCGCGCCAGTCGGTCGTCGCCTCCTCGTACCCCAGCCGATCGCGAGCGGCCGCCGCGCGCTCGGGCGTGTGGTCGGAGGCGATCACCAGGCGGGGCTCGACGCCGAGGCTCGGGAAGTGAACGAGCACCCGCTTGTAGGCGTCGGTGTGAAGCTCCCCCATCCACCCCGCGCCGAGTAGTCCGATCCCGATCTGCTTCACGACTGACTCCTTCTTGGAACGTTCCAGATGGCGTTGCGGGGTCTTGGCACTGCTGCGGTCACGCCGGTCGGACTAGGCGCCGACGCTGAACGCGGCGTCGAACTGGCGCGCGGACGGTCCGGCGGCGAGCCGGCGGACGAACTCGAGCGACTCGGGGGCGGCGGTCTCGCGATCCAGGCCGACGTCCTCCCACTCGATGGACAGCGGCCCGTCGTAGCCGATCCGGTTGAGGCCGCGGATGAGGTCCTCCCAGCGCACGTCGCCGCGCCCGACACCGCGAAAGTCCCAGCCTCGCCGGCCGTCGCCGAACGGCAGATGTGACGCGAGGATGCCGTTGCGACCGTCGAGGCGCCGCGCGGCGTCCTTCATGTGCACGTGGACGATTCGGTCGGCGTGGCCTTCCAGGAACGTCACGGGATCGACCTGCTGCCAGTGAAGGTGGCTCGGGTCGAAGTTGATCCCGAACGCCGGATGGGGGAGCTCGCGCAGCGCGCGCTCGGCCGTCCAGTAGTCGTAGGCGATCTCCGCCGGGTGGATCTCGAGGCCGAACACCACCCCCTCGCGTTCGAACGCGTCGAGGATCGGCGTCCAACGCTCAACGAAGTCGTCGTAGCCGCGGTCGATGACCTCGGGCGCGACCGGCGGGAAGCCCGCGAGCATGTACCAGATGCTCGAACCGGTGAAGCCGTTCACGTGCGTCGCGCCGATCGCGGCCGCGGCGCGCGCGGTGTCGATCATCTCCTGCGCGGCGCGCCGGCGCACGCCCTCCGGCTCGCCGTCACCCCAGACGTGCGTGGGCAGGATCTCTCGATGGCGCGCGTCGATCGGGACGTCGCAGACCGCTTGGCCGACGAGGTGGTTGCTGATCGCCCAGCAGTCGAGCTGACGCTCCTCGAGCATGCGCCTGCGCTCGCGCGCATACGCCGGGTCCGTGACGGCGCGGCGGACGTCGAGATGGTCGCCCCAGCAGGCGAGCTCGAGGCCGTCGAAACCCCAGGCCGAGGCCTTCTCGAGCAGCGTGTCGATGGGCATGTCCGCCCACTGGCCGGTGAAGAGGGTGATCGGACGGTTCACGGGTGCTCCTTGGGGGTTTGGTGCACGCAGCCGCAGGTGCCGCGGACGATCAACTCGAGCGGCACGCGGATCTCGGCCGGCTGCGGCGGCTCCTTGCGCGACAGCGCGTCGAGCAGCAGCCGCGCCCCGAGCTCGCCGAGCTCGCGGTCGTGCCGCGCCAGGGCGGTCATACCGGGGGTCAGCAGATCGGCGCTGACCGGGTCGTCGAACGAGACGAGCGCGATGTCGTCGGGCACGTTGCGCCCTGCCCGCCGGATGCCGCGCAGGGCGCCGAGCGCCAGCGTGTCGCCGGCCGCCACGATCGCCGTCGGCGGCTCGGGCAGGGCGAGCAGCTCTCCCACCGCGGCCTCCGCGCTCGCCTCCGACCATTCGTAGTCGCCGGCGACGAGGTATTGCGGGATCACCGGCAGCATCAGGCTGCCCATCGCGAAGCGGAAGGCCTCGAGGCGTTCGTTCGCGGGCCCGTACTCGAGCAGCTCGACGCCGGGGCTGGGGCGCAGCGGCGCTCCGATGTAAGCGATCCGTCGATGGTCGTGCTCGCGCACGAGATGCTCCACGAGCGCGAACACCCCACCCTTGTTGTCGGGCGCCGCGTACCCGAGCCCCACGCCCTTGAGCACGTGATCGAAGAACACCACCGGCACGTCGCCGGCGGTGAATCCCCCCGACGTCGCGATCAGCACGCCATCGACCTGGCGTGCGTAGAGCGTCTGCAGCGCCGCCAGCTCGTGACCGACCTCGCGCTCGCTGTTCATCACGAGCACCTGATAGCCCGCCGCCTCCAGCGCGCTCTGCGCGCCCTTGAGCGCGCTCGCGTAGAACGCGATCGCGATGTCCGGAACGACGACGCCGATCAGCATCGACGAGCGTGTCCGCAGCGTTCGCGCCTGCACGTTGGCGGCGAAGCCGAGCGACCTGGCGGCCTCGAGCACGCGCCGGCGCGTCGCGTCGCTGATGCGGCCCTGCGGATCGTTGGAGAGCGCTCGGCTGGCCGTCGAGGTCGAGACGCCCGCGGCGGCCGCGACGTCGATCAGGGTCGCCTTGCGGCCGGCGGCCCGCGGCTCGCCGTCTGCCCCTCGCCGCGGCGGTGTCATGCCTCGATCTCCTCCAGCGCGACGGCGCGGCGCTCGCGACGCGAGCGCTCGCAGGCCTCGGCGATCCGCAGCGCCTGGACGGCGTCCTCGGGCGCGCACGGGTTCGGAGCCTGGCCGCGCGCGACATCGAGGAACGCGCGGGTCTCGGCGCTGAAGGCGGTCTCGAACCGATCCAGGAACCCGACGGGCGTCGGCGCCTGCGGTTCGCCGCCCTCGACGCTGCGCAGGGGGCTGTGCCGGGTGAGTCCGACGCTGAGCGAATCGCGGGAGCCGAACAGCTCGGCGCGGCTGTCGTAGCCCAGCGGGTTGTGGCGCGCGCCGGTCACGGCGATCGGGATGCCCGACTCGGTCGTCAGGACGATCGCCGTCGTGTCGACGTCGTCGTGGCGCGCGAAGCGCTCCCAGTGGCGGACCGAGCCGGTTGCGAACACCTGCAGGACCTCCTCGCCGGTCAGCCAGCGCGCGAGGTCGAAGTCGTGGACGTGCATGTCGCGGAAGATCCCGCCGCTGGTGGGGATGTAGTCCTCGGGCGAGGGTTCGGCGTCGTGCGCCGCCAGGCGAAGCGAGTACAGCGTGCCCAGCGCCCCCGAGGCGACGGCGTCGCGGGCCGCGCGATAACCCGGATCGTGGCGGCGCTGGAAGCCCATCTGAACCGGCACGCTCGCGCCGGCGATCAGTTGCGCGAGCCGGCGGCTCTCGGTCACGCTGACGGCGAGTGGCTTCTCGCAGAGCACCGGGACGCCGCGCGTCACCAGCTGCTCGACGAACCGGCCGTGCGTCGCCGTCGCCGTCGCGACGATCGCCGCGTCCATCGGTGCGTCGAGCGCCTCGCCGATCGGTAGCCAGGCGGCGTCGAGCCGGGCGGCGACCTCGCGGCCGCGCTCCTCGGCGCGGTTCGCGACGATCAGCTCAGCGACGGCGTCATGCTCGGCGAGGAGCTCGGCGCGCCGCACCCCCATGCGACCGAGGCCGAACACGGCGACCCTCATCCCGCGATCTCCGATGTCGCGACCGGGCGCCGCTCGACCAGCGAGCGCTGCGCCGCTGCGGCCAGGATGGCCGACTGGCGTCCGTCCTCCCCGGTGGCCACCGGCGGCTCGCCCTTGAGGAGGCAGTCGGCGAAGGCGCGCAACTCGGCCAGGTAGGCGCGGTCGTAGCGCTCCGCGAGGAAGCCGGCGATCCGCGAGTGGTGGATGCCCGACGCGTCGGCCTGGACCAGAGTGTCGGCCCGCTCGTTCTCGGCGAAGAGCGTGCCGAGCGGGCCGTGGACCTCCGCGCGCTGGTCGTAGCCGACGGGCGACTGCCGGCAGTTCTCGATCACGCCGAGCGCGCCGTCGGCGAACCGCAGGGTGGTGATGGCGCAATCGATGTCGGGGATCTCGGCAAGCGCCGGATCCACGAGCGCCGCGCCGATCGCGCTGACCTCGGCGACCTCGACGCCCATCACGAAGCGCGCGAGATCGAAGTCATGGACGGTCATGTCGGCGAACAGGCCGCCGGACGTGCGCACATAGGCGGCCGGCTGCGGCGCAGGGTCGCGCGCCGTGATCCTCAGCAGCCACGGCGCACCGATGGCGCCCTCCGCGATGCGCCGGCGCAGCGCGCCGAAGTTGCGGTCCGAGCGACGGTTGAACCCCAGCTGCAGCGTGACGCCGGCGCGCTCCACGGCAGCGAGCGCCTCCTCGATGCGGCCGAGGTCGAGATCGATCGGCTTCTCGCAGAAGATGTGCTTGCCGGTCCCGGCGGCCGCGATGATCTGATCGCAGTGAGCCGACGACGGCGAGCAGATCAGCACGGCGTCGAGGTCGCTGCGCTCGACCAGCTCGCGCCACTCGGCGTGGCCGGCCGCACCGAGCCGAGCGACCGCCGCCTCGAGCGACGGCCCGTGGGGATCGCTGACGGCGACCACGCGCAGGCCCGGTATGCGGGCCGCGTTGTCCGCGTGCATCGCTCCCATGCGCCCGAGGCCGATGACGCCGAGGCGGACCTCGGCGTCATCGCCGGATCGCGCGGCAGCGGTGCGGTTCTGCCCGGTCTCTGCGCGGGTCACTTGCCGCCCCTGGCGAAGATGCTTCCGCGCGTCAGGATCGCGTCGACCGTCGCGGCGAGCACGAGGATTGCGCCCTCCGCGACGTACTTGACCACCGTCTCGGCGCCGATCAGGTCCAGGCCGTTGGCCAGGCTGCCGATCACCAGCGCACCGAGCAACGCGTCCCACACGCTGCCCTTGCCGCCGAACAGGCTCGTGCCGCCGATGACGGCCGCCGCGATCGCCTCGAGCAGGATCGTGCCCTGGCCCGACGAGCTCGAGACCCCCAGGACCCGCGATGCCGCCAGGATGCCCCCGAGGGCGGCGAACGCTCCGGCCAGCATGAAGGCGACCATCTTGAGGCGGTCGACGCGGATGCCGGCACGGCGGGCGGCGTCCGGATTCCCGCCGACCGCGTACAGATGCAGCCCGAAGCGGGTCTGCGTGGTCACGTAGCTCGCCAGCGCGAGGAGCGCGAACAGGATCACCACGGGCAGTGGGACGCCGAGGTAGCTGTTGAGCATCGCCACGACGGCTACCGTGACCACGGCGACGATGATCGCCGGTCCGAGGACCGCCAGCGGGCCGCCGGTGGCGAGTCCGCGGCGACGCGCATCGCGCGCCGCGCCCAGCTGGAGCAGCACGAACACCGCGACGGCCGCCAGCGCCACGATCCATCCGACGGCGGGCGCGAGGTAGGTGCCGGAGATGTCCGCGATCCCCGTGCCGAACAGGCTGACCTGCCCGGTACCACCGGGCAGCAGCTGGAGGATCGCCCCGAGCAGGATGAGCTGCGAGCCGAGCGTGACGACAAACGAGGGCACGCCGAACTGCGTCACGACCCCGCCCTGCACGACCCCGATCGCGGCGCCTGCGGCGATGCCCGCCGCAATGCCGAGCCCGCTCGGCCACCCGTGGTTGACGACGAGGATCGCGGTCAGCGTCGCGCAGGCGCCGCTGTTGGCGGCCACCGACAGGTCGATCTCCGCCATCAGCAGCACGAACACGATGCCCAGCGCGATGGTCGCGGTGACAACGATCTGGACGAGCAGGTTCGTCAGGTTGCGGTTGCCCAGGAAGTCACCGTTCTGGGCGGCGAAGAAGCCCCAGATGAGCACGAGCGTGATGACCACCGGAACGACCCGGTAGCGGCCGGCCATCGCCTCCAGCACGGCATGCCGGCGACCCCGGGCGTCCGTTGCACTCGGCGGGGCTGACGTTCCCGCGCCGGCAAGCGCGGTCGCGGGGGTTCGTGCGTTGGGAACGGTCATGACCGCACTCCGGTGATCGCGGCGACAAGCTGGTCCGAGTTGAGGTCGTGGTTGGTGTTGTCGAACTCCGCGACCTTGCGCCCGAGCCGCAGCACCACCACCCGGTCGGCGACGTCGAGCACGTCACGCAGAGCATGGGAGATCAGGACCACCGAGCATCCGTGTTCGGCCCGCAAGCGCCGGATCAGGCTGAGCACACCTGCGCTCTGCTCGACGCCGAGCGCGGCGGTGGGCTCGTCGAGGAGCACGATCCGCGGGTCCGACAGCGTTGACCTGCAGACCGCGATCGACTGCCGCTGACCGCCGGACAGCCGGCCGACCGGCGTACGCAGCAAGCGGATCTTGACCCCCATCCGGCCGAGGATCTCGCGCGCTCGATGCTCCATGTCGGCTCGACGCAGCCGGCCGCCGACGAGCACCGGCCGCGCCTCTTCGCGGCCCAGGAACAGGTTCTGCACCGTGTCGAGGTTGTCGCAGAGCGCGAGATCCTGATAGACGGTCTCGATCCCGAGCGCGGTCGCGTCGGCCGGACGGCGCAACGCCACCGGCTGCCCGTCGATCAGCACCTCGCCACCGTCGTTCGGCTGCAGGCCGGAGATGATCTTCATCAGCGTCGACTTGCCGGCGCCGTTGTCCCCGACGATCGCGACGATCTCTGCGGGACGCAGCGCGAAGTCGACCTGTTCGAGGGCGTGAACGCCCCCGAACAGCTTCGACACCTGACGGAGCTCCAGCACGTGACTCGCGGTCTCGGCGGGCGTCGCCTCGGCGTTGAGGAGCGCGCTCATCAGCCCTTCAGCTCCTTGACGCAGGTCGGCGTCCGCGCGACGGCACCGGCGCAGATCTGCTTCCAGCTCCACACCCCGTCCCTGACGACCTTGTCAACCGTGTCCTTGTGCAGCACCTGGACCGGCAGCAGCTTCGCCGGCACGCCGGGCTTCATGAAGTCGTTCGGCACGTAGCCGTCGACCGCGGACTTCGGGACCTCGCCGGTCTTGAGCACGTCGGCGGTCAGCTGCGCGGCAGCCTCCGCCTGGAGCTTGAACGGCTTGTAGACCGTGTTGTACTGGTAGCCCAGCAGGATGTACTGGATGCCCTGCAGGTCGGCATCCTGGCCGCCGACGACCGGCACCTGGCCCTGAAGGTTCTGACCCTTGAGCGCGGCGATCGCGCCGCCCGCGGTGCCGTCGTTCATCACGACGACGCCATCGAGCCGGTTGTTCGTGCGGGTGAGGCACTGCTCGACCTCACTCTGCGCCTTCGCGGGATCCCAGCCCGGCGTGTAGGTCGCGCACGCGACCTTGATCTTGCCCGCCTTGATCAGCGGCTCGAGGAGCTGGTCCTGCCCCTGCTTGTACTTCGTGGTGCCGTAGTCGCCCTGGTTTCCGTAGATGCGCGCGATGACCTTCGGCTGGGCGGGCGTCCCGTCGCCGAACAGCTTCGCCGCGTCGCGGCCCTGGTTCTGACCCACCGACAGCGAGTTGAACACCACCTGCGCCTTCGCCTCGCCGCCGTGCGCATCGTGGTCGTAGAGGATGACCGGCACCTTCGCCTGCTGCGCCTTCTGCAGCGCGCCACCCGCGATAAAGGGATCGGCTGCCACCAGGACGATCGCATCGGCGCCGCCGGAGATCGCCGTCTCGACCTGCTGGACCTGCTTGTTCGCATCGCCCTCGGCGTTCTGGACGATCACCTTCGTGCCGGGCAGCGTGCGCTCCATCGCCGCTTTGAACTTCGGGCCGTCCTGCGTGACGAACCGGACCGTCGTCGTGTTCGGCAGCAGCATGTAGACCTTCTTGCCGGAGCCGCCGCCGGCAGCGCCTCCGCCGCTGCTACCGCAGGCCGCCAGTGCGGCCGCAAGGCCGATGACGCCAGCCCCGAGCAGGGACCGGCGCAGGGTCAGGAACCCACTCATGGAGTCCTCTCCTCCTAGGAATGCCAGGCACAGGCATGCCCCGGAGGCAGCTCCCTCCGGCGACCGCGCGCCCGCTTTGCTTAGAGACCCGGACGTCTCCCTCGTGCGCAAACCTTCCCACAAGCATTCGATTCCGTCAAGCAGGCTGCCAGGTTTCTATGTGCACAATGCTTTGCGCATGCGAATCCCTATGCGCTCGGCACCGGCTTCGATGCGGCATGACGCATAGGCGCTAGGCGCTGGCCGGCCGAGTTCGTCGAGGAGCCGGCGCGCGTGACGTGTCGCGGCGGCTACCAACCGGCCGGCGCGAGTTCCTCACGCCTACGCGCGCCTGACGGCGGCGGCGCATTGCCGCGTCATGTTCCGAGACGTTGGGGCGCCCGACAGCGGCCCGGGCGTTCGAAGCGCCGGCGGTCAGCCAACGCCCTCACGCCGCTTACGCGCTAGGCGCTGGAGGCGATCCGCGAGCGGAGCGGCGCCTGTGCGTACGGGCCGCGCTTCGAGTAGGGCGAGCGATGGCCAGGAATGCAGTGCGGAAAGAGCCGACCGCCACCCGGGTCCCGCGCCGGGCGGGCCGCAGGTCAATGACCCTTGGCACCCTCGGAAGGGCTCGCCCGAGCTGCTCCGAAAGCGAGACACCGCGCTGCTGACCAAGAGCCCGTGTCCGCTTCGCGTGTGTAAGCGAGCGTCAGGCTGGGCTCAATCCGGACACTCGCAAGGGACGAAAGGCAGGAGCGGTCGAGAGCGCCGGCGTGATGCCTCAGACGGTGCGGGGTCGCCATGGCTCGTGCTCGTGCGCGAGCCAGACCAGCTCGGGGTCGAGCGCACGCACCCGCAGCTGGCCTTCGGTGTGCGGCTCGTCGAGCTCGCCGAACCAAACCGCCACGTCGCCGCCGAC
>VAWY01000087.1 GCA_005888335.1 Actinomycetota bacterium | reverse complement strand
GGGCTGCTGGACGGGCTCAACGACGCCGGGCTCGCGGTCTCGCTGACGTTCGGCGGCGACCGCCGCGCCGGCCGCGGCTTCGCCATTCCGATCGTCGTGCGCTACCTGCTCGAGACGTGCGCCAGCGTCCCCGACGCGGAGGCCGCGCTCGCCCGGCTCCCGGTCCAGGCCCCCTACAACCTCACGCTGCTCGACCGCGCCGGCCGCCGCCAGACGCTCTTCGTCGGCCCGGGCGAGGCGCCGCGCCCGGCGCGCGTCGTCGCCGCGACCAACCACCAGGCCTCCGTCTCGTGGACCCAGTACGCGCGGGCCACGCGCACGGTCGAGCGCCAGCGATGCCTGCTCGCGCTGCTGGATGATCCCGGCGTCGACGAGGCGTCGTTCGTGGGCGCCTTCCTGCGGGCGCCGCTGCGCTCCGTCGACTACGCGGGCGCGTTCGGCACGCTCTACACCGCGGTGCTGCGTCCCGCGGATGGGACCGTCGAGTACCGCTGGCCGTCGCTGACCTGGCGTCAGGCCCTCGACGACTTCGACGAGGGCATCCGCACGGTCGCGCTGGCCGGCGTCTGCGAGTCCGCCAGCACCGCGATGTAGAGGCCGGCGATCGTCGAGGGCTGCTTGAGCGAGCGTCCGAGCAGCTTCTCCAGCCGCGAGAGCCGGTAGCGCAGCGAGTTGGGATGCAGGTGCATCGCACTGGCGGTGGCGGCGATCTCCAGGTCGTGGTCGAAGAAGGCCAGGAGCGTCTCGTGCAGCAGGGGATTCGCGCGCAGGACGGACAGGGTCTGCTCGAGCTTGGGCCGCAGCCGTTCGGGCGCGACCTCGCTGACGATGAACGTCCCGAGGTCGAAGTCCTCGAAGTCGAGCAGCCGGCGCCCATGCTCGAGCCCGGCGGCGTCGACGCCGAGCTCGGCGTCGCGCACCGAGTCATGGACGCGGTCGAGGCCGTCGATCGGCCGGCCGATGCCGATGACGATCTCGGCGTGGGCGGCCGCGACCTCGCCCAGCGCGGCCCGCAGCGCGGCGGCCGGCTGCTGCACGAGCGCCACGATCGACTCCCCGCGCCGGGTGACCAGGTGCGGCGCGCGGGCGCGGTCGAGCTGGTCGACCAGCGTCCGCCGGACCGCCCCGACGTCGAGCGCGGGATGCCCCGGGTCCGCGCGCGCCGGGCGCGCGATGACCGCGACACGCGCCCGCTCGGAGAAGTCGAGGCCGAGCGACGCCGCGCGGGTCGCCAGCGAGGTCGCCTCCTCGGCGCTCAGCGGCTGGAGGGCCTCGTCGAGCAGCGCGCTGCGGACCGCGTCCTCCTGCCCCCGCACGACGTCGCCGACACGGGCGAGCGCGGACAGCAGCGGCGCGGCGGTCTCCGCCGCCGGCTTGATGAGCCTGGTGACGAACCCGGTCCGCCGCGTCGCGAGGGCCAGCCAGCGCACCGGGCGGCCCGCGCGCGAGGCGACGGTCGTCGCCACCGCCTGATAGCCCGCGATCTCCAGCTCGGCCGGACCGCCCGGCAGGGCGGCGACCGCGCGCCCGAGGTCGGCGACCGGCGCGTCACCGGCGACGAATTCGGGCTCGCCGGCGCCCGTGAAGATCACCACGCCGGCGTCGAGGAAGCGCGCTAGCCGCTCGACGACGGCCCGTTCGGGCTCCGCTTCGCGCAAGGCGTCGACGAGGAACCGGTGCAGTGCCGACAGCCGCCGGTAGGCCTGCTCGTCACTGCCCAGCAGGGCGCCGTCGATGAAGCGGACGATGTCCCGGAACGCGGTCTCGTACGGCACGGCGAAGACGGGGAAGCCGTGCGCCCGCGCCTCCTCGGCGAGCGCCGCCGGGACGCGCTTGAACACGACGCCGACGCCGAAGCCGAGCGCAGAGGCGCCCGCCTCCTCGAGCTCGCGGACCAGCTCACGCTGGGCGTTCGCGTGCCCCCGGAGCCGCACCCCCGTCGTCAGCATGATCCAGTCCGGGCTCAACCAGCGCGTCGGGTGCTCGACCTCGACCGCGTGGGCGCCGATGACCGGGCGGCCCCTGGCGTTCTCTCCCCCCGTCAGGAGCTCGAGCCCGAACGCCTCCTCGGAGAGGAGATCGCCCAGCGAAAGGGAGGGACCCTTGCTGTTCACCGTGCCTACGCGGCCGACCGGCCGATCCTTCCGCCGAGTCTAGACGCGAGCGGACCGCTTGCCGACGACGCGACAACCGGGC
This sequence comes from Actinomycetota bacterium, assembly GCA_005888335.1. The sequence goes on along the minus strand of VAWY01000087.1, from coordinate 29,855 downwards.
CATCCCGGGGTAGGCTCAAAGCCGGGTCATGTATTACCAACGACGCCGTCGCGAGCCCGCCGGGCCCCACGCGGGGCTCGAGCTGGCCATCACCATCTTCGTCCTCGTAGTGCTGGTGGCCGTCCTCGTCGTGTTCCTCTTCGTCTACCACGACGTCCCGCTGCGCACCTCGTAGCCGGCGCAGCGGACCGCTTGCGCGCCGTCGCGTGCGCCCGCCTTCATGAGCCGCGTTCGGCGAGCGCGCCGAGCACGCGCCGGCCGCCGGGGTCCTCTGCGGTGGACGGCACGACGCCGACGATGTCCGCGCCGGCTTCGTGGTAGGCGGAGATGCGCGCGACCAGGTCCTCCTGGGAGCCCAGCGCGCCGATGTGCTCGAGCAGCTCGGAGGGGATCGAGCGCGCGAGCTCGCCCGGCCGCGCGCCGGCTCGCGCCCGCCGGACGAGCTCCGAGAAGCCGAGCTCGGAGAACATCTCGCCGTACCCCGGCGGCGCGAGGTAGATCGCCAGCTGCGAGGTGAGCTGCGCGAGGGCCGCGGCGCCCGGCTCGAGGGCGACCGGCACCCAGACCGCCACGCGAGGCGCAGCCCGCCCCGCGGCGGAGGCCTCGGCCTCGACGGCCGCCCGGGCGGCGCGCACGCGCTCCGGCGGGACGAGGTTCAGGACGACCTCGTCGGCGTGCCGCGCGCCGACCCGCGTCATCGCGGGGCCGAACGCCGCCACCGTGATCCTCGTGCCGGGCTGCGGGCGGCGCAGCCGGAAGCCGTGGCTGCGGACGTGACGACCGTCGCAGTTGCTGCGGCTGCCCGCGAGGATCGCGCGCAGGCAGTCGATGGTCTCGCCCATCCGCGCCGCACTGTGCGCCCAGTCGCGGTCGTGCCAGCCGGAGACGATCGCCGGGCTCGACGCGCCGAGCGCGACATGCACCTCGCTGCCGGTCAGCGTGGCCACCGACGAGGCCGCGAGCGCAATCGCGACCGGGCTGCGGACGCCGACCGCCAAGGGACCGATCTTCAATCGCAGACCCGGCGCGCGATGGCCGACGGCCGTGGCCAGCGCGACGGCGTCGAACGTCGCCAGCTCGCCGATCCACAGCGTGCCCATCCCGGCGCCGCGGGCCGCCAGCGCGATGTCGAGCGCCTCTTCGTCGGGCCGGTCGAGCCAGAACGGCAGTACGGCTTCGAGCTGGGCGGTCACGGCATCGCGATGTCTAGCGGGCTCGTACGACGGCGCAAACCCGGTCATGATCGCCTCATGCCGGCTCGATGGCCCGCGTCGTTCATGCCCGAGACCGAGCGCTCCCCCCTCCTCGGCGTGGTCGTCGCGACGCTGGCCATCGCCGCGTGCACGCTGATCATCTATCCGATCAAGGCCGCCGCGCCGGTGGACTCGCTCGGCGTCGTCTACATCCTCGCCGTCCTCGTCGTCGCGGCCAACTGGGGCGCGACGCTGGGCGTCCTGACCGCGCTCGTCAGCGCGGCGGCGTTCGACTACTTCCACATCCCGCCGGTCCCGAGCTTCGGCGTGGAGGGGTCACGCAACCTGGTCAGCCTGCTCGCCTTCGTCGTGGCGGCGGTGATCGCGGGCGCGGTGGCGGCGCTGACCGAGCAGGTGCGCGCCGAGGCGGCGCTGCGCCGAGGCGAGGCCGAGTCGCGCCGGCGCGTCGTCGCCGCGGCCGACGAGGAGCGCCGGCGCGTGGTCCGGGATCTCCACGACGGGGCTCAGCAGCGCCTGGTCCATACGGTCATCACGCTCAAGCTCGCGCGCCGGGCGCAGCGCGAGCGCGATCCGGCCGCGGAGGCGCTGATCGGCGAGGCGCTGGACAACGCGGAGCGCGCGAGCGAGGAGCTGCGTGAGCTGGTGCACGGCATCCTCCCGTCGGTCCTGACCAGGGGCGGGCTGCGAGCGGGGATCGAGTCACTGGTCTCCCGCGTCCCCGTGCCCGTCGCGCTGGACGTCACGCCGGAGCGGATGCCCCCCGCGATCGAGGCGACGGCGTACTTCATCGTCGCCGAGGCGCTGACGAACGTCGTCAAGCATTCGCGCGCGGACAGGGCCGAGGTCAGGGCGTGGATCGACGCCGACCTGCTGCACGTCGAGATCCGCGACGACGGGGCCGGCGGCGCCCGGTTGGACACCGGTACCGGCCTGCTCGGGCTCGCCGACCGCGTCGCCGCCTTCGACGGGCAGATCCGCGTGGAGAGCCAGCCAGGCCGCGGCACGCTGATCGCCGCCACCTTGCCGGCTCGGCACTAGACGACGAGGGTCGCCGACGCGCGCAGGTACGTGAGCACGGCGAGGACGCGCCGGTGCTCGGTCGCGGTCGGACCGAGCTCGAGCTTGTGGAAGATGCTCGTCACGTGCTTCTCGACCGCCGCCTCGCTGACGAAGAGCTGCTGCGCGATGCCCTGGTTGGACTTCCCCTCGGCCATCGCGCCGAGGACGTCGCGCTCGCGCGCGCTCAGCCTGTCCAGCGGGCCCGCCGCCCGGCGGCGCCCGAGCATCCTGCCCACGACCTCCGGATCGAGCGCGCTGCCGCCGGCGGCGACGCGCCCGACCGCGTCGGTGAACGCCTCGACGTCCCCGACCCGGTCCTTGAGGAGGTAGCCGACGCCCTCGGCGCGCTCGCCGATGAGGTCGAGCGCGTAGTGCTCCTCGTAGAACTGCGACAGGACGAGGACGCCGATCTCGGGCCGCCGGCGGCGCAGCTCGATCGCTGCGCGCAGCCCGTCGTCGCCCCGGCCGGGCGGCATCTGGACGTCGACGACGACGACGTCCGGCCCATGCGCGAGCGCCCTGCGCAGCAGCGCGTCAGCGTCGCCCGCCTGCGCGGCGACGTCGAAGCCCGCCTCGCTGAGCAGGCGGCAGATCCCCTCGCGCAGCAGGACGTCGTCTTCGCCAACGACGACGCGCACCGGCCCCGACACAGGCCAACGCTACTCCCCCGTGAGCAGGCGATGCAGCGGCGCGCTCGGCAGGTCCCGCTTGGGCACGAACGCGTCCGCGCCGCTCGCGCGGACGTCGCCGGGGCTGGCCGCGTCCTCGTCCGTCGACGTCAGGACGACACGGGGCCGCCACGGGAGCGCGACGAGCTTGCGGGCAAGGGCGATGCCGTCGCCGTCGGGCAGCACGACGTCGACCAGCGCAGCGTCCGGCTTGAGGTCCGCGGCCGCGGCCAGCGCCGCCGCCGTCGTCCCCGCCTCACCTACGACCGCGAGCCCGACCGCGGCGAGCAGCCGCTGGGCGAGGCCGCGGAAGGCGTCGTCGTCATCCACCACGAGAACGGAGCCGGTCACCGCGGCCAGCATGACACCGGGCCTGACGCGCGTGGGTAGGGAGAACCGGAGATTCGGCGCCAGGTAGGGATAGCCCTACCACGCGCTCCGGTTGACCCGAGCGCGATCTCGGGACGCTTGGTATGGCGGCGAGACCATCGACCGGGACCATCCGAGGCGTCGCCCATGTCGCCCAATCGCTTCCTCTCGCAGCAGCTCGCCGACGTGGCCCTCGGGCTCATGGCCGGTGTCGGGCGGATCTGGCGCGCCGGCGCGGGCCCCGAGCCGGACCCGCGACCGCGCACCGACGAGCGCAGGCGCGCCCCGCGCCGTCACCACAACCACGGGACGCTGCTGTCCGCCGACGAGTTGCGCGCCTACCTCAGCCGGCTCCATCTCGAGCGGCTCGAGGCGCACGCCACCGGCCTGGCCGCCTCCGACACCGACTACATGGCCGACCTCGCGGACGAGATCGCCGACTGCCGCTCGGCGCTCGTGGGCGCGATGGTGATCGAGCTCGCCCGACGGCGCGCCGAGTCGGTCGGCCGCCAGACGGGCTGATGGCCTACCCGTAGAGCGCGTCGATCTCCGCCGCGTACTTCTCCGCGATCGGCTTGCGCTTGAGCTTCATCGTCGGCGTGAGCTCCTCGCCGCCGGGCTCCCACTCGCGCGGCACGATCGTGAACCGCTTGATCTGCTCCACGCGCGCCAGGCGCTCGTTGGCGCGCTCGATGCCGCGCGCGACCTCGTCGACTCCCTCGTCGCCGTGCGGCCTCCTGCGTCAGCGCCGGCGCAGGCCGTCGAGCAGCAGCCCCACGTGCCGGCGGCAGTCCGCGGCCGCGCCGGCGCCCAGCGCGGAAGCCCCGGCCATCCGGACGATCGCCGGGAGGTCGCCGGCGGAGATGTCCGAGCGCACCTGGCCGGACGCCTGCGCGCGGGCGAGCAGCTCCTCGAGCGGCGCGAAGAAGCGGCGGCGGATGTCCGCGGGAACCGCCTCGGGCCCGAAGCGCAGCACGACCATCTGGCCGAAGCCGTGGTCCTCGGTCTGCTGGGCCACCGTCGCGACGATCATCTCCACGAGCCCCTCCCAGGGGTCCTCGGCGGCGAGCGCGCGCTCGATGACCGGCTGCAGCTGGTCGAGGCGATCCTCGAAGATCGCGTGCACGAGCGACTCCTTGGTCGGGAAGCGGCGATACAGCGTGCCCATCCCGACGCCCGCGCTGCGGGCGATCTCGTCCACGCCGACATCCAGGCCGTGCTCGGCGAAGGCGCGGCGGGCGGCCTCGATGATCCGCTCGCGGTTGCGTTGCGCGTCGCGTCGAAGGGTGGCGCTCATGCTCAGGCCGCCACGGCTTCGGCGAGCGTCTCCGGCGTCGGCCCGGCGTCGTCGCCCCTCGCCGCGCGCGCCGCCCGCTCGGCGCGCAGCAGGATGATGCACGGGACGATCGCGAGCGCCGTGAGGCCCGCCGACCACCAGAACGCGGTCCCGTACGCGCCGGCGGCGCCGTCGATGGAGTGGGTGCCGGCCAGGGCTCGCTGCAGGACGACCGCGAGCACCGCCGTGCCGATCGAGCCGCCGACGCGCTGGAGGACGTTGAGCTGGGGCGTCGCGTGGGCGAGCTCCGTGCGCTCGAGCGAGGCGAACGCCGCCGCCATCGCGGGCATGAACGCGAACCCGATCCCGGTGCCCCGAATCAGCATCGCGACCGAGAGCCAGACGATCGACGTGTGCGCGCCGATCAGCCCGAACGGGATCGACGCCACCGTCGTCACGACGACGCCGAAGAGCGCCAGCGGACCGCCGCCCCAGCGGTCGCTCAGCTTGCCCGCCAGCGGCATCACCAGCGCCATGCCGAGCCCCTGCGGCGCGGTCAGCAGGCCGGTGTCGAGCACGCTCTCGTGGCGGACCCCCTGCCAGTACAGCGGCAGCAGGATCATCGACCCGAACAGCGCCGCGCCGAGGCAGAACATCGTCAGCGACGCCGAACCGAAGGTCGCCCGCCGGTAGAGCCGCAGATCGAGCAGCGGGTTGGGCACCCGCAGCGCATGGACGGCGAACGCGCCGATCAGCGCCAGGCCGGCCAGGCAGGGCACGACCACCTTCGCCCCCGTAAAGCTGCCGGTCGTGCCGATCTCGGCGAGGCCGTAGGTGAGCAGCGGCAGCCCGGTCGCCATCAGCGCGAGCCCGCGGACGTCGAGCGCGGCGGCTCGGAGGCGCTCGACCGCCGGCAGGATGCGCAGCGCCGCGGCCACCGCGATCACCCCGATCGGGAGGTTGACGAAGAAGATCCAGCGCCAGCTCGCGTTGTCGACGATCAGGCCGCCGAGCGACGGGCCGAGGATCGGCGCGAGCATCGCAGGCACCGCGACGATGCTCATCACCCTCCCCATCCGTTTCGGCCCGGCGGCGTCGGCCATCATGAGCTGGCCGATCGGCAGGATCATGCCGCCGCCGACGCCCTGGATGACGCGGAAGACGACGAGCTCGGCGGTCGAGTTGGCCAGCCCGCACAGCGCCGATCCCGCGGTGAAGAGCACGAGCGAGACGACGTACACGCGCTTGGCGCCGAACCGGCGCGCGGCCCAGCCGGTGACGGGGATCACCGCCGCGAGCGCGAGCATGTAGCCCGTCACGACCCACTGGATGTCGGCGATCGTGCTGTGCAGTTCGCGGCGCAGTGTGGCCAGTGCGACGTTGACGATCGTCGTGTCGAGGATCGACATGATCGAGCCGACGATGACCACGGCGCTGATGCGCCAGACATACGCGTCGATGCGATCCTCGGCGGAGACGGTCACCACTGTACAGGTTGCCTGTATAACCTCAGGCCGCGAGCCGCTGCTCGGTCGCCGCGGCGAAGGCGTCCGGCGCCTCGACGAAGCCGTCGACGGGGCTTGAGCGCAGCACCTCCCGCTAGCGCTCGAAGAACGCGCGCGGGTTGTCGCGCAGCATGAGGTCGACCTGCTCCTGCGTGACGCCGCGCCCGAGCAGGTCGGGGACGACGTCCTGGATGACATGCAGGTAGTGCCAGTTCGGCGCGATCTCCTCCCTGAGCCCCGGCGCGAACCAGTCCGAGAAGCACATCGCGTCCTGCGACAGGATCATCTTGTCCGCGTGACCGCGCTCGCACATCGCGACGACGGTCTTCACGCGATCCTCGCCGGGCAGCAGGACGTCGAGACCGAAGCGGTCCATGCCGAGCAGCGCGCCGGACGCGGCCATCTCCTCGAGGTAGTCGAGGTCGGTCGTGTCGCCGCAGTGGGCGAGCATGACGCGCGCCGGGTCGACGCCCTCGTCCTCGAGGACGCGCAGCGCGTCGCGGCCGCGCTCGTGCGGCGCGGAGGTGTGGACGCAGATCGGCGCCCGGGTCTCCTTGTGGATGCGGCACACCGAGCGCACGACGCGCTCCACGTGCTCGGTCAGCCCGGCGGCGTCGATCGCGCACTTCAGGATCCCCGGCTTGACGCCGCTGCCCTCGATGCCGTCCGTGAGGTCGGCGCGCATCAGCGCGTCGAGCGGCTCGTCGCCGTCGAGCAGCGTGCCCGGCCCGGAGAAGTGCCACGGGCGCGGCAGGACGTCGTACGTGTAGAGGCCCGTCGCCAGCACGACGTTCAGCCCGCTGCCCTCGCACGCGCGCGTGATGAGGTCGAGCGAGCGGCCGAGACCGATCGGGCTCAGCTCGACGATCGAGTCGATGCCGGCCTCCTTGACGGCGCGAAGCGTCTTCTTCGCCTTGGGGATCTCGACCTCGGCGTCCCAGCCGTTGAAGCCGGGATGCGCGATCTGGATCTCCGCTGTGATGTTGAAGACGTGCTCGTGCATGAGCACCGTGCCGAGCTCGGCCGTGTCGAGCGGGCCGCCGAGGGTCTCGATGGTTGCCATGCGGCGGACCCTACGTCAGCCGGCGCGATCCGGAGGCGACATCGGGCGCGGTGTAGGGTCACGCCATGTCCCAGCCGATGGATGACGAGCAGGTGCAGGCGCGCATCGAGGAGCTCGAGCAGGAGGAGCTGCGCCTGCGGCGCGACGAACGTGAAGCCGCCGACGTGGCGGGCAGCGACCGGGTTGCGGCGGACGCGCAGCGCCTCGACGCGGTGCGCGTGGAGCTCGACCGGCTCTGGGACTACCTGCGTCAGCGCCGAGCCCTGCGCGACGCGGGTCAGGACCCCAACGACGCGCAGATGCGCGACGCGGGGACCGTCGAGCGATACCTCGGCTGACCTGCGGTGAGCGACGCGTTCGTTCTCGGTGGTGTGCGCACGCCGGTGGGGCGTTATGGCGGGTCGTTGTCGCACATCCGCACCGACGACCTGCTCGGGCGGACGATGGTCGCGGCGTGCGAGCGCGTCGGCGTTCCGCTCGACCGTGTGGAGGACATCGTCGCGGGGTGCGTGAATCCGGCGCACGAGGGGATGGGCGACATCGCGCGCTGGGCGGCGCTGGCCGCGGGGTTCCCGGACTCGGTGCCGGCGATCACGGTCAACCGGTTCTGCGCGTCGTCGCTGTCGGGCGCGATCTCGATCGCGCATGCGATCCGCAGCGACGAGCTGTCGGTCGGGCTGGCCGCGGGGGTCGAGTCGATGTCGCGCTCGGGGTGGGCGCTGATGAAGGGCGAGGCGCCGTTCATGCCGCGCGGCCCGGTGTTCATGCTCGACACGATGTGGGCGGGCGCCGGCGGCCCGCCGAACCCGGCGCTGCTGGCGCGCAACGCGTACATCGAGATGATGCAGACCGCGCAGAACGTCGCCGACCGCTACTCGCTGTCCCGCGAGGAGATCGACGCGTTCGCGCTGCGCTCGCACCAGCACGCCGCCGCGGCGCGCGACAACGGGCGCCTGGCGAAGGAGATCTGGCCGGTGGAGATCCCGGCGACGCGCCGCGAGCCGGCCCGGGTCTTCGAGCACGACGAGAGCATCCGCGCCGACACGACGGCCGAGAAGCTCGCCGCGCTGCCCGCGCAGCCGAACACGACCCAGATGACGGCCGGCAACTCCTCGCCGCTCAACGACGGCGCCAGCGCCGTCGTCCTGGCCGGCGCCGCGGCGGCCGAGGAGCTCGGCGTCGAGCCGCTGGCACGCGTGGTCGCCTCGGCGACCCACGCGCTGGACCCGCAGGTCATGGGCATCGCGCCGGCCTTCGCGATCCCCAAGGCGCTCGCGCGGGCCGGCCTGGCGCCGCAGGACGTCGACATCTGGGAGGTCCACGAGGCCTACGCGTCCGTGGCGGTCGCGATCCTGCGCGAGCTGCCGCGCCAGCTCGACGGCTTCGAGGTCCCCGACGAGCGGCTGAACCCCAACGGCGGCGCCGTCGCCATCGGCCACCCGTTCGGCGCCTCGGGCACCCGCTACGTCCTCACCCTGGCCACCGAGCTGCAGCTGCGCCAGGTCCGCTACGGCGTCCTCGGCGTCTGCGTCGGATCCGGACAGGGCGTCGCCCTCGTCCTCGAGAACCCGCGCGCCGCGTAGGCCGTCATGACCGAGGTGCTCGGCGTTGGCATGGAGGAGCCGGCGAACCGTCAGGGAGCGTTCCCGCGACTGAGCGACGACCAGCGTGCGCGGCTGCGCGCCGCCGGCACGCTGCGCGCGGTCGGGCCCGGCGAAGTGCTCTTCCGCGACGGCGACCCCAGCTATGACTTCTTCGTCGTCGAGTCGGGCGCGATCGCGATCGTCCAGGGATACGGGCACGAGAACCGCGTGATCGCCGTCCACGGTCCGCATCGCTTCCTCGGCGAGCTCACCCTGCTGACGGGCTCGCCTCCCTTCCTGACCGCCGTGGTGCGCGACGCCGGCGAGGTCATCCAGCTGTCGCCCGCCCGACTGCGCGACGCGGTCGTCGAAGACGAGGAGCTGAGCAACCTGATCCTGCAGGCGTACCTGTCGCGCCGCTCGATCCTGATCGATCTCGAAGCGGGCGAGCGGCTGATCGGGTCGCGCTACTCGCGCGACACCCGCCGGCTGCGCGAGTTCCTCGCGCGCAACCGCAGGCCCTACCACTGGGTGGACCTCGAGGACGACGAGGAGGCGGACTCGCTCCTCCGGGGACTCGGCGTCGAGCCGGCCGAGACGCCCGTCGTGATCGCCGGCGACGCGGTGCTTCGCAACCCGTCCAACGCCGAGCTCGCGGCCGTGCTCGGTCTCGGCGCCCGGGGTGCGCCGCCGCCGATGTGCGATCTGGTGATCGTCGGCGGCGGCCCGGCCGGCCTCGCGGCGGCGCTGTACGGCGCGTCGGAGGGCCTGGACACGCAGGCGATCGACGCGGTCGCGTTCGGCGGACAGGCCGGGACGACGTCGAAGATCGAGAACTACCTCGGCTTCCCGACCGGGGTGTCGGGCACCGAGCTCGTCACGCGCGCCCGCCTGCAGGCGGGCAGATTGGGCGCGCGGCTGGTGGTCCCGGCCGAGGCGGTCGGCCTCGTGCGCGAGGACCACCACTACGCGGTCCAGCTCGCCGGCGGCGAGGTGGTCAACGGCCGGACGGTGATCGTCGCGACCGGCGCCCAGTACCGCAAGCTCGACCTGCCCGAGCTCGAGCGCTACGAGGGCGCCGGCGTGTACTACGCCGCCACGCAGCAGGAGGCGCGGCTGTGCGCGGGCGATCCGGTGCTCATCGCCGGCGGCGGCAACTCGGCGGGTCAGGCGGCGGTGTTCCTCTCCAGGCATGCGGCCAACTGCCGGCTCTTGATCCGCGGCGGCGACCTGGGCAAGTCGATGTCGCGCTACCTCATCGACGAGCTCGAACGCGAGCAGCGCGTCGAGGTCCTGACGCACCGCGAGATCGTCGAGCTCAAGGGCGAGGACGCGCTCGAAGCCGTCGTGGTCCGCGACCGCCGCACCGGCGATCGCGAGGAGCTCGAGGCGAAGGCCCTGTTCGTCTTCATCGGCGCCTCGCCGCACACCGACTGGCTGCGCGGCCACGTGGCGATGGACGGGCACTGCTTCGTGCTCACGGGCCGCGACGTCCAGGGCGACGACCTCGCCGCGCACGGCAGCGAGCGGCCCTTCTTCCTCGAGACGAGCCGGCCCGGCATCTTCGCCGTCGGCGACGTCCACTCGGGCTCGGTCAAGCGCGTCGCCTCAGCCGTCGGCGAGGGCTCGATGGCGGTCCGCCTGGTCCATCAGCGCCTCGCGACCCTCTGATCGGCCAGCCGGCGCGGCCGGGCTTGCGAGGAGCTCGTCACACAAGGGTCGCATCATGCAACGCTTGCTGCTACCGTCAGTTGCATGAGCGAACTTACTCTGGCCCATCCGCCCGTTCCGGACCGCCCCGCGGAACTGTCAGGCCTCGAGCACCTGCGCCTCCTCGCCGACGGCACGCTGCCCCCGCCGCCGATGAACGTGCTCTTGGGCTTCGACCTGGTCGAGGTCGACGACGGCCGCGTCGTCTTCGCCGCCACGCCCAGCGAGCGGCTCTACAACCCGCTCGGGTCCGTCCACGGAGGGTTCGCCGCCACGCTGCTGGACTCGGCGATGGGCTGTGCCGTGCAGACGCGCCTGCCGGCCGGCGTCGGCTACACCACGCTCGAGCTGTCGGTCAACCTCGTCCGAGGCATCACCGCCGCCACCGGACCCGTGCTGTGCACGGGGCGCGCGATCCACGTCGGCCGGCGCACGGCGACCGCCGAGGGCCGCGTCGTCGCCGAGCGGACGGGCAAGCTGCTCGCCCACGGCACGACGACGTGCCTGGTGACGGACCTGGAAAGCTGAGGGGGACCGATGGCCCTCGCGTGGTGACAGGAACGACCGAAGCGGCGACGACCCCCATCGCAGCGCTCGGCGGCCGCACCGCCTGGGCGCGCAACCTCGCCGCTCCGGTTCGCGACTTCCTGTCGACCGAGACGGGCGGAGCGGTCGTGCTGCTCGGCGCGACGGTCGTGGCGATGCTGTGGGCGAACTCACCGTGGTCGGACTCCTACGAGTCGGTCTGGAGCACCCGGCTCTCGGTGCGGCTGGGCGACTCGGGGATCGCGTTGGACCTGCGCCACTGGGTCAACGAGGGCCTGATGACGTTCTACTTCCTCGTCGTCGGGCTCGAGGCCAAGCGCGAGCTCTCGATGGGCCAGTTGCGCGAGCGCCGGCGCCTCGTGGCCCTCGCGTTCATCTCGCTCGGCGGCATGGCGATGGCGGTGCTGATCTATCTCGCCTTCAATGCCGGCGGCCCCGGCGCCCACGGCTGGGGCGCCGCGATGTCGACCGACACGGCGTTCGCCCTCGGCGTGCTCGCGCTGGTCGCTCCGGGCGGCACGCGACTGCGCGTCCGGATCCTCACGATCGCGGTGGTCGACGACCTGGTCGCGCTCGTCGTGATCGCGACCGCCTACACCGCGCACGTCTCGTTCGTCCCGCTGGTCGTGGCCGCCGGCCTGTTCGGGCTGCTCGTCGCGATCCGCTACGCCCCGGTCACCTGGCGCCCGCCGGCCGCCGGGTTGATCGGCCTCGCCCTCTGGGTGGCCTTGCTCAAGTCCGGGATCGACCCGATCATCGGCGGGCTGGCCGTCGGGCTGGTGGCGAGCGCCTATCCCCCGGCGCGCGCCGACCTCGAGCAGGTGACGCAGCTGGCGCGGATGTTCCGCGAGCAGCCGACGCCCGAGCTCGCACGCTCCGCGCAGCTCGGCGTCGCGTCGGCGATCTCGCCCAACGAGCGGCTCCAGTACCGCCTGCACCCGTGGACGAGCTTCGCGATCGTGCCGCTGTTCGCCCTGGCCAACGCCGGCATCCACGTCCGCAGCGACCTGCTCGGGGCGGCGATCACCTCGCCGATCACGCTCGGGATCGTCGCCGGCTACGTCATCGGCAAGCCGCTCGGCATCCTCGCCGCGACGTGGCTGGCGACTCGAACGCTGATCCGCGGGCTTCGCCTCGCGCTGACCTGGCCCGTGCTCGCCGGAGGAGGGGTCGTCGCCGGCATCGGCTTCACGGTCTCGCTGCTCATCTCGAGCATCGCCTTCCACGGCCGGCAGCTCGAGGAGGCCAAGCTCGGCGTGCTCGCCGCGGCGCTGATCGCCTCGCTCGGCGGCTGGGCGGTGTTTCGCGGGATCGCGCGGCTGCCCGCCCAGATACGCGCTCGCCAGCTCGCCCGCACCGCGGACGATCTCGTCGACCTCTCCGACGAGGTCGACCCCGAGCGCGATCACGTGCGCGGCGCGAACGACGCCCCGGTCACGCTGGTCGAGTACGGCGACTACGAGTGCCCGTACTGCGGCCAGGCGGAGGTCGTCATCCGCCAGCTGCTCGCGTCCTTCGGCGACGACCTGCGGTACGTGTGGCGCCACCTGCCGCTCAACGACGTCCACGCCAACGCGCAGATGGCCGCCGAGGCGGCGGAGGCGGCGGCCGCGCAGGGCGCGTTCTGGCCGATGCACGACAAGTTGCTCAACCACCAGGACGAGCTCGAGCCGCCCAAGCTGCGCCGGTACGCCGCCGAGCTCGACCTCGACGTCGACCGCTTCTGGGACGACCTGCGCCGGCGCAGGTACACCGAGCGGGTCGCCGAGGACGTCGCCAGCGCCGACGCGAGCGGGGTGGCCGGCACGCCGAGCTTCTTCATCAACGGCCGCAGGCACCAGGGCGCCTACGACGTCGCGACGCTGACGGCCGCCGTGCAAGCGGCCCGCAAGCGCGCGTCCGTCAAGCGCCTGAGCGAGCCGCCGGTCCCGGCGGCCTGAGGGCTCAGGGCGTCAGCGCCACCGCCGCGTCGGGGGTCACCACGCGGAACGTGAAGCTCTCCACCAGGTAGAGCTCGACGGCGTCCGCGTCGTGGGACTCGTAGCCGATCGAGAGATCCTCGCCGACCTCGAACAAGAAGTCGCCGCCGCGCTGGCTGACGACGACCGCGCCGTCCACGCCGGGCGACCAGACGAGCGGACCTTCGATGATCTTGCGCAGGTGCTCGAACAGCGGATAGCCGCCGTGCTCGCTGGTCTCGAGGACGCGGGTGTAGGCCGCGGGGCCGAGCGCGAGCCCGTACGGGCCGCCGACGCCGGCGCGCAGCAGCGCCTCGACCGCGCGCGCGACGTGGCGCGGGTAGAGCTCGCATTCGTCGCCGAGCGCGATCGGGTCGTGCGTCGAGGCCTGCGCGATGCCCATGATCCCCGCGTCCTCGAAGCCGTGGAAGACCGCGCGGTTCTCCGCGGTCGCGATGCGGCGGGCGGCCTCGTCGAGCGCGTCGAGGTCGACGTCCTCGGCGCCCCGGTCGGCGTCGCGCAGCTCGGCGCGCGAGACCGCGAACGGCGCGCGCAGCTCGACCACCGGCAGCACGCGGCGCTGGACGGCCGTCACGCCGTCGACCGGCGCGCCCGCGAGCGCGCTCGTCCGCCCGAGGCTCGTCGCCGAGTGCTCCCAGCCGTGCGGCCCGGCGAAGTCGACGAGCTTGCGGGCGGCGAGCGCCGGAGTGAGGCGGTCGCGCGCCTCGTCGTCGATGAGGCCCCACGCCGTCTCGCTGACGGGAGCGTGCTCGCGCAGGAGATGGCTCATGACGCGGCCCCGCGCAGGCTGCCGATCCCCAGCGATGTGCTGCCCACCAAGGGCTCACCGCGCCCCGCCGCCTCTTCGACCGCCTCCTCCTCGGCCTCCTCCCCGTGCTCGACGATGTCGCCCTCCTGGAACAGGATGCCCTCGGCGATCTCGCGCCACAGCGGCGTGCGGCGCAGCAGGAACTCGAGGTCCATGGCGAAGTGCTTGAACTCCTCGCCCTGCGCGTCGCGCATGATCGCGCGCGCCTGGCGGTCGGACTCGACCGCGATGCGCTGCTCGTACCAGCCGATCGCCTCGGCCTCCTCGGTGAGCGACGCGCACAGCCGCGCGAAGGTCCGCGTCTCGTCCGGCAGCTCGGCGGCCGGCTCGTGGTACTGGTCAAAGCCCATGCGGGCATCTTGCCGCACGTCGAGCGCGGTCAGCGGTGCGCGCGCCGGCGCACGCTGCGGGCGGGCGTTTCAGTCGCCGGCGAGCGGCTCGATCCGCGCGGGAACGTGCTTGTGCCAGGGCGTGCCGGCGAACGCGTCGCGCCAGTCCGACGACGTGAGCGAGTTCGGCGCGACGCCCGCGACGACGGTCTGCCCGTCGGCTCCCGTGTACGCGAGGCCGAAGCCGTTGGGCAGCGAGGCGTGGCCCGCCAGCATCGTCTCGCTGACCTCGACCGTCGCCTCGGCGCTGCCGCGCGCGGTGACGACGCGGGCACGCCCGCCGTCGGCCACGCCGATGCGCTGTGCGTCGTCTGCGCTGACCCGCAGCGCGCCGTCGGCGTCGCGCTTGCGCCAGCCGGGGTCGCGGAAGATGTCGTTCGCGGTGAACGAGCGGCGCTCGCCGACCGAGAGGACGATGGGGAAACGCTCGGTGGTCTGGCGCACCGGTCCGGACCGCAGCGTCTCGAGCTCGCCGAGCATCTCCGGCAGCTCGAGCGCGATGCGCCCGTCGGGATGCACGATCCGGCCGAAGTCGTCCCCGTACTCATCGCGGGTGAAGACGACTCCGGACGGGGAAGCGAGGATCGCCTCGAACAGCGCGTTGCCGTCGGCATGGCCGGCACGGCGGACGGCGTCCGGGTACGTCATCGCGCACCGGTGCGCGAGGCCCCAGAGGGCGGCCGCGCCGGCGAGGCCATCGGGCAGCGCGGGTCCGAGCGTCTCGTACAGGACGTAGGGAGCGAGGCTCGAGAGCACCGGGTTGTCCGTCGTCGCCTGCGCGAACGCCTGCGCGTAGGCGCCCAGGCCCTCGCCGGCCGCGGCGCGCAGCGGCGCGAGCTCCGCCTCGCCGATCAGGTCGAGGCCGCGGACGAGCCGGGCCCAGATCTCGGCCTCGGGGAGCGTGCCCGGGAGCGGCTCCAGCAAGGCGCGCCGCAGATGGAAGGTGTTGTCGGGGAACTCGAAGTTGAAGAAGGTGGCCTCGGCCTTCTCGTACTGGCTGGCCGCCGGGAGCACGTAGTGCGCCTGCCGTGCCGTCTCGGTCATCGCCACGTCGATGACGACGACGAGGTCGAGGGCCTCGAAGGCCTCGCGGAAGCGCTCCGAGTCGGCGAGCGAATGGGCGGGGTTCGCGCTCTCGACGATCATCGCCCGGAAGCGGTCGGGGTGCTCGGTCAGGATCTCGTCCGGAATCACGTTGCAGGGCACGAGACCGCCGATGATCGGCGCGCCGGTGACGGGCGTGCGGCGCACGCGCCGATCGCGGAAGAGGTTCACGAACGACGTGTGCAGGTGCATGCCGCCGGGGTTGCCGAAGTTGCCGGTCAGGATCCACAGCAGCCGGTTGACGTACGAGCACAGGGTGCTGTTCGGCGCCTGCTGGATCCCGAGGTCCTCGAACACCGAGACGCTGGTCGCGCCGGCGATCCGCCGCGCCGCGGCGCGGATCAGCGCCTCGTCGACGCCGCACGCCTCGGCGTAGCGCGCGACGTCGACGTCGGCGAAGCGCGCCATCACCGCCTGCGCGCCGCTGACATGCGCCGCGAGGAACTCGTGATCGACGAGGTCCTCCTGCACGAGCACGGCGACCATCGCCGCCAGGCACCAGGCATCCGTTCCGGGCTGCACGCGCAGGTGGAAGTCGGCGAGCCTGGCCGTGTCGGTGAGGACAGGGTCGATGACGATCATCGATCGCTCCGGGTCCTTGGCGATCTCGCGCAGGACGATGCGTGCGCGAGGGAAGCTCTGCGACATCCACGGGTTCTTGCCGACGAACACCGCGACCTCGGCGTGCTCGAACTCGCCGCGCGTGTGGCCGCCGTAGAGCGAGTGCTCGACCCAGGCCTCGCCGGTCTTCTCCTGCGCCAGCGCGCTCGATCGGTAGCGCGAGCCGAGCGCGCGCAGGAAGGCGCCGCTGTAGGCGCCACCCAGGTGATTCCCCTGGCCGCCGCCGCCGTAGTAGAAGATCGACTGGCCGCCGTGCTCGTCGCGGATGCGCTCCAGGCCGGCGACGACCTCGGCGATCGCCGTGTCCCAGTCGATCTCCTCGTAGCTGCCGTCGGGCTGCCGCCGCATCGGGGAGGTCAGGCGGTGAGGACCGTTCTGGTAGCGGTCCAGGCGCATCGCCTTGTTGCACGTGTAGCCCTGCGTGCCCGGGTGCGCCTTGTCGCCGCGGATGCGATCGAGCGTGCGCCCGTCGAGCTCGACCTCGATCCCGCAGTTGCACTCGCACAGGATGCAGGCGGTCTGCGCCCAGGTCATCACTCCGCCTCCAGTTCCGCTTGCACCAGCTCTCGGCATTGGCGGCGCACGACGTCCAGCGGCGCCGGCTCGCGGTACGCCCGGCTGAGGATCAAGCCGCCCTCGAACGTGGCGATGATCAGCACCGCGAGCTCGTCCGCGCGGGCCTCGTCGATCCCGCAGCCGGCGAGCCTGCGCGCCAGCGCTCGTCGCCAGCGATCGAACGCGCCCACCACGTGGTCGCGCAGGTCCTCGTTGGACTCGACCGCGACGGCGACGACAGGGCACCCGGCCCGGAAGTCGCTCGTGACGAGGTTCGCGCGGTACTCCTCGAACAGCTCGTCGAGCGCCGCGAGCGGGTCCCCGCCTCGTTCGAGCCGGCGCTCGACGTAGGCCCCGGCGTAGTCGGTCGCTTCGCGCAGCAGCTGCTCCCGGCCGCCGGGAAAGTGGTGGTAGATCGAGCCGCGCGGCGCACCGCTGTGCTCGAGAACCGCGTCGAGGCTCGTCGCCCGCGCGCCGCGCTCGCGCATCAGCAGCGCCGCGCTGACGACCATGCGCTCGCGCGCTCCGGCCTTGCGCTCCGCCATCGGCTATGAACTATGTCATAGATTCGATTGAGCGGCGACGGACGAATGTTTGATGGCCCCGGCGGCCGGAATCCCCGACAGTCACCGGAACAGCCGGCGAGACCGCTCACCGAAGGGCTCAATGAAGATCAAGATCCTGCTCATCGACGACTTTCCGCTGATCCGCGAGGGCTTCGCGGCAGCGCTCGAGACGGATCCCGGCCTGACGATCGTCGGCCAGGCCGACAACGGCGAGACCGGCCTGCGCCTGACGGCCGAGCTGCAGCCCGATGTCGTGATCCTCGACCTGCACATGCCGATGATGGGTGGCATGACGGTGCTCGAGCGCCTGCGGCCGCAGGCCCCCGACGCGAAGGTCCTCGTCGTCACCGCCACCGAGAAGGCGCAGCCGCTGCTCGACGCGGTGGCCGCCGGCGCCGCCGGCTACCTGACGAAGCGGTGCACGCGCGAGGAGCTGCGCCAGGCCGTCATCACGGTCTACGGCGGCGGCTCGGTCATCTCGCCGATGCTCGCGGGGCACCTGCTCAAGGAGTACTCGCGCGCGTCGCGCGGCGAGGCCTCCAACGTCCGCCCGCTGCTGGGCCAGCGCGAGCACGACGTCCTGCGGCTCGTCGCCGACGGCTACACCGACCGGGAGATCGCCGGTGAGCTGTTCGTCTCGCCGCGCACCGTGCAGAACCACCTGACGCGGATCCGCGAGAAGACGGGCCTGCGCCGCCGCGCCGAGCTGACGCGCTGGGCGATGGAGCACGCGCTCACGTAGCCGAACCGGTCGCCCGCGCGGCGATCTACAAGTCCCGAAGCTCCTCGATCGCCGGGCGCCGCAGCGCGCGTAGCGTCGTCGCGCCCGCGATGACGACCGAAGCCAGCGTCAGCGCCAGCAGTGCGGCGAGGTAGGCGCCGGGCACGGCGACCGAGTCGGGCGGGGGATCGAAGACCCCGGTGAGGACCTTGACGAGCATCTCCGACAGCGCGGCAGCGCTGAGCGCTCCGAGGAGCAGACCGCCGGCGGTGACGAAGGCCGACTCGCACCAGACGAAGGCGCCCAGCTGACGCGTGCGGGCGCCGAGCGCGCCGGCGATGGCGAACGTCCGGCGCCGCTCGTGCAGGCCGAGCGCGAGCGCGAGACCGGCCGAGGCGGCGGCGAGGACGAGCGCGAAGGCGAGCTCGACCTTGGTCAGGCCGGACAGCTCGACCGCCGTGAGGTTCGAGCCGACGATCCGGCGCTGGTGGTCGACGTCGGTCACCTGGGCGCCGGTCCCGACGACCTTGCGCACGCGCTGCGCGACGGTCCCCGGGCTCGCGCCGTGCGTCTGCACGAGGAACGTCCCGACGGCGTCGCTGCCGGTCGCCTTGGCCACGTAGGCGGCGTTCGCGACCAGGAAGGAGTCCGTCGGCGCGGTGGGGAACTCGTTCGCCACGCCGGCGTAGTGGAAGGGCACGGTGCGGTAGCGCTTGGTCCGCCCGTCCTGCAGGCGCAGCCGGATCAGGTCGCCCGGGTTGAGCTGGAAGTCGTGGACGGTCTCGGCCGAGACCAGCACGCTGTCGGGACGCGTGGCGAGTTGGCGCATGAGCTGCCGGGCGGTCCCGCCCGCAAACCAGGCGTCCTGCAGCCGGCCGGCCGAGCCGATGCTCGGCGGCCGCACGCCGTAGAGGTCCTGCAGGTCGGCGCCGACGTAGGCGAACCGGTGCTGCAGGGGCTCGACGCTCTTGACGCCGGGCACCCGGGCGAGCCTCGCGGCGCCCTGCGGTCCGACCTGGGCGCCCGGCGACTCGAGGACGCTGACGTCCGCGCCGTTGGTCAGCAGGGCGTCGACGGCGGCCTGCTGCTGGTAGGTGGAGTTGAACACCGCCGTCGACGCGGCGAACGCCGCCGTCAGCGCGACCAGCGCCAGCGACCGCGCGAGCAGCGGGCGCTGCCGGCCCATCGTGGCGGCGACGGTGGGCGACAGCTCGCCGGCCAGCGGTCGCAGGGTGCGCGTCAGCGGCGCGCGGCCGCGGGCCAGCACGAGGTCGGCGATCCGGTAGATGAGGAGTCCTGCGCCGATCCAGGCCAGGACGGGGGCGAGCAGCGCGTACCAGTTGACCGAGACCTGCGGGACGCCCTCCGGCGCCAGGACGAGCTTGTAGCCGTTGCGCGACGCCTGCCAGTACACGAGCCCCGAGCCGGCGAGGCAGAGGAAGTCCACGCCGTAGCGCGCCCACCACGGGGCGCGGTCGCGCCGGCCGATCTCGCGGCGCTGGCCCGCCACGGTCAGCGAGCGCGCGTCGCGCCACGCCGGCACGGTGATCGCGGCGGCGGCGATGAGCAGCCCGGCCAGCGCGGCGCCGGTCGCCCAGAGCACGGCGGCCAGCGTCGAGGCGCCGAAGCTCGCCTCGTGGAAGGCGGCGGCGCCGATGGCCAGCGCGCCGGCCAGCCCGGCGGCGACGCCGAGCGCCCCGGCCGCGGCCGTCTCGCCGAGCGCCAGGCCGACCAGCCGCCGCGTCGACGCGCCGCGCGTCCGCAGCAGCGCGGCGTCGCGGCGGCGCCGCGCCGCTCCCGCGGAGGCGATCGTCGCCGTGACCAGCGCGGCCAGGACCGCCCCGGGGACGCCGAGGAACAGGAACAGGATCTGCGCGTACAGCGCGTCCTCGCGCGCCTTGTCGAGCGTGGCGCCGAGGTTGTCCCCGACCAGGCCGCTGCCGGCCAGGCGCGTCTCGAGGTTGCGCGCCCGGCCCTCGATCGCGTCGAACGCGCCGCTCGGGCTGGCGGGCAGCGCGTGCGAGACCGCCGCGTGGACCTGCGTGGTGACCGGGCTGCCCTTCGCGGCGCGGTCGAAGAGGCGCTGGGGCAGCAGCACGACGTTGTCGGGCGGCGCCTGGGGCTGGGCGCCGGGCGGCGCGCCGACCTGCTGGAACAGCGAGTCGGCCTCGGGCAGGTCGACGACGCCCGCGACCCGCACCGTCACCGGCCGCCCGTGGGCCGGCCGGAGGGTGACCAGCGAGCCGGGGCGCGCGTGGAGGTTGGCCGCGGTCTGCTGCGCGAGCGCCACCCCGTCGCCCCGGCCGGCCAGCGTGCGCACCTCGCCGGGAAAGGCCTTGGCATAGCCGCGAGGCATCCCGAGGATCCGCCCCGCGCCGGTGGTCTGCGTGGATCCGCCGGTGCGCGCCGAGAACCCCGACGCCCCGGCGAACGAGACCGGCAGCGCGCGCTCGACGCCCGGCTGGTGGCGGACCTGCGCGAGCAGCCGGGCCGCCGAGACGCCGTTGCGCCCCTCGACCTGCCAGTCGACGGGGACGCGCTGGATCGCGCGCTGGGTCATCTTGGCGTTCGTCGCCGACAGGAAGCTGCCGATGCTGGCCAGCAGCGCGACGCCGACCGCGACGCCGAGCGCGGTGCCGAGGATTCGCGCGCGCCGGTGCGCGACGAGCCCGCGCAGCCAGGTCAGCGTGACCATGCGCTCGCCTCCTCTGCCGCGGCGGTCGCGCCGGTGTCGAGTCGCCCGCTGTGAACCTCCCAGCGCTCGTGGAGCTGTCCGGCCACGGCGGGGTCGTGCGTGGCGACGACGAGCGCCGCGCCGGTGCGGGCGGCGGTGGCGAGGAGCGTCGCGATGAGCACGGTCGCGCTCGCGTGGTCGAGCTGCCCGGTCGGCTCGTCGGCGAGCAGCAGGCGCGGCTCGCCCACGAGCGCGCGGGCCACGGCGACGCGCTGCGCCTGACCGCCGGAGATCTCCTCGGGCAGCTTGTCGGCGAGCTCGGAGAGTCCCAGCGTCTCGAGGGCGAGGCGCGCTTCGTCGCGCGCTTCGCGGTCCGGCGTGCCGGCGAGCACCGCGGGGAGCGCGACGTTCTCGAGGACGGTGAGCGGCGGCAGCAGGCTGGGGCCCTGGAAGACCATGCCGACGGGGCCGGGGCGCAGGGCGCTCCGCGGTCCGATGGCCGGCCACTGGACCGTGCCGACCGAGGGGTCGTCGAGGCCGCCGAGCAGGTGCAGCAGTGTCGACTTGCCCGAGCCCGACGGGCCGACGACGGCGATCCGCGCGCAGTCGTGCACCTCGCAGTCGGTCGGCTGCAGCGCGACGGTCGCGGTCGGCCCTGCGCCGTAGGTTCGCCCGGCGCCGAGGCAGCGCACCAGCGGATCGCCGGCGCTCATGGCTGCACCTCGCCGTCGCGCAGGGCGATCTCCCGGCCGGCGCGCGCCGCGACGGCGGGGTCGTGGGTGACGACGACGACGGCTGAGCCGGCGCCGGCGCGCTCGGCCAGGAGATCGAGGATGCCTGCAGCCGTGGTGTCGTCGAGCTCGCCGGTGGGCTCGTCGGCCAGCACGACCGGCGGGTCGTTGGCGAGCGCGACCGCGAGCCCGGCGCGGGCGAGCTCGCCGCCCGAGAGCTGGCCGGGTCGCGCGTGGGCGCGGTGGGCGATGCCGACGCGCTCGAGCACCTCCTCGCGCCACGAGCGGCTCGTCGCCCTGGCGGAGAGGTGCTGGGCGACCGCGAGGTTCTCGCTCACCGACAGGTGGCCGACGAGGTTGGCCGTCTGGTAGACGAGGCCGATGCGCTCGGCGCGCAGGCGCGCGCGGACCGCCTCCGGGCGGCGCGAGAGGCGCTCGCCGTCCACGCGCACCTGGCCGCCGTCGGGCTCGTCGAGCCCGGCGAGCACGTTGAGCAGCGTCGACTTCCCTGACCCCGACGGCCCGGTGACCGCGACCATCTCGCCGCGCTCGAGCGTCAGCGACACGCCGCGCAGGGCGAGCGTCTCGTCGTCGCCGGCGTGGAAGAAGCGGTACAGGCGCTCCGCCTCGAGGACGGCGCTCATCGCGTCCACCGCAGCGAGTTCGTCACCAGCCGCCAGGGGTCGACGTTGTCGGCGCCCTTGGGACCGCTGAGCGTCACGACGGCGTCCTTGCCGCGGTGGAAGAAGATGTAGCGCTCGACGGCGTCGCTGCCCGACTTGCCGGTGACCGCGTTGACCGTCCCGCGCGCGAGGTAGGTGATGCGCACGGCGCTGCCCGCTGACCGGGCGACCTTGCTGACGGTGCCGGCCCGGAAGCCCTTGACCGTCCGCCGGAGCTGGGCGACCTCGCCCCGCTCGGCGGCGGCGACCGTCGGCGGCGCCGAGGCCGGCCGGCTCTCGAGGCGGATCGTGTTCAGCTTGTCGGTGAAGACGACCGCGCCGCCGCTGCGCTGCTGCGACCACCCCTCGGGGACCTTGACGCTGAAGCCGCGGCCGGGGACGCTGAAGCGCACGAACGCCTGGTTGTCGGGGATGTCGCCGGGCGGGTTCTTCTCCGGGGCGTTGGGATTCGGCTTGCTGCTCGAGCCGCCGCAGGCGGTCAGGCCCAGGGCCAGGATCACGCCGGCCGCCGCTGGTCGGGAAGGCATCATGGCGCCGCACCGTACGGATGGCGGGTCAACGCCCTGCGGCCGCCAGGTCAACCGCAGGTCAAAGCTGCTCCGCCGCCCGGCGGCCGGCGCCTATCGTCCGGGCCGGTGGCGTTCTCCGGGATCCTGGTGGTCGAAGACGACGAGGCGATCGCCTCGGGCCTGGCGCGCGTGCTCGACGGCCACGGGTACGCCGTGCGGCGCGTCGACCGCGGGCGCCCGGCGCTCGCCGCCGCCCGGGAGGAGGTCGCGCTCGTCATCCTCGACCTCGGCCTGCCCGACATGGACGGCATCGACGTCTGCCGGCGGCTCCGGCTGAGCCGGCCCGACCTCGCGATCCTCATCCTGAGCGCGCGCGACCAGGAGCTCGACATCGTGGCCGGGCTCGACGCCGGCGCCGACGACTACCTCGTCAAGCCGTTTCGCCTGTCGGAGCTCCTGGCCCGCGTGCGCGCGCACCTGCGCCGCGCGGCGGCCGTCGCCGACCGCGATCCCGCCGAGCCGCTCTCGGCCGCCGGCGTGACGGTCGACCCGGCCGCGCGCCGGGCGTGGCGCGACGGGGCGGAGCTCGACCTGCGTCCGAAGGAGTTCGACCTCCTCGCGCTGCTCGTCGCCGAGGCGGGGCGCGTCGTGTCGCGCGAGCGGATCATGCGCGACGTGTGGGACACCGACTGGCTGGGCTCGACGAAGACGCTCGACATGCACGTCCTCGCGCTGCGACGCAAGCTCGGCGCCGAGGCCATCACCACGCTGCGAGGCATCGGCTATCGCTTCGAGGCGCCGTGAGGCGGCGGCTGGTCCTGGCCATCGCCGGCGTGGCGGCCGCCGCGATCATGCTGCTGGCCGTGCCGCTTGCGCTCGTACTGCAGCGCAGCTACCGCGACGAGGACCTGCTGCGCCTGCAGCGCGACACGGTCGCCGCCAGCCGCGCGATCGACATCTCCGGCCAGCGTCGCGATCCGATCGAGGTGCCGTCGATGGACGCCGTCGTCGGCGTCTACGACCGGTCGGGGCGCCGCCTCGCGGGCGCCGGACCGGCCGCGGCGCCCGAGGTCGCGCGTCAGGTGGTCCGCGCCGGCCAGCCCGCCGACTCGACCGAGGGCGACCTGCTCGTCGTCGCCGTGCCCGTGCTCGACGGCGAGCGCGTCGGCGGCGTGCTGCGTGCGGCGCGGCGCGACAGCGACGCCCCGCGGGAGACGCGCAACGCGTGGCTCGTGCTCGGGGGCATCGGGGCGGCGATCATCGCGACGGCGGCGGCCGCCGCGCTCGTCCTCGGCCGCCGGCTGGCGACGCCGCTGGAGCGGTTGACCGTCGCCGCGCGCCGGCTGGGCCACGGCGACTTCTCGGTGCGGGCCGGGCGAGCCGGCGTCACCGAGGTCGACGCGGTCGCCGCCGCGCTCGACGCGACCGCGCAGCGGCTCGGCGACCTCGTCGAGCGCGAGCGCACCTTCACCACGGCGGCGTCGCATCAGCTGCGCACGCCGCTGGCGGCGCTGCGCCTCGAGCTGGAGGCGCTCGAGCTGCGCGATCGCGGTGCTCCCGAGCTGGCCGCGGCGCTCGCGCAGGTCGACCGCCTGGAGACGACGATCGACACGCTGCTGTCCGTCGCGCGCGACACGCGCCACGGGGACGAGCGCGTCGATCTGAGCGAGCTCGTCGGCGCTGCCGCGTCGCGGTGGCGCGGCGTGCTGGCGGTCGACGCCCGCCCGCTGCGCACGCCTTCCGGCCCCCGCCCGGCCGTCGCGCGCGCCTCCGAGCAGGTGGTCGACGAGATCGTCGACATCCTCGTCGACAACGCGCACCGGCACGGGGCGGGCGCGGTCACGGTCGGCGTCCGGCGGGTCGACGCGTGGCTGGTGCTCGACGTCGCCGACGAGGGATCGGGCTTCGCGGGCGACGGGCAGGCGGGCACGAACGGCGGCGACGGCGAGCACGGCATCGGGCTCAACCTGGCCCGATCCCTGGCGCACGCCGAGGGCGGCCGGCTGCTGGTGCCCTCCACGGGCGCCCGGCCGGTCGTCACGCTCATGCTTCCGGCGGCCGACCGCGGCGAGTGACCGCGGCCGCCCGTGGAACAATCAGGCGCGGAGGAACGTGGCTGATGGACGGGGAGAGCCCGGCCCACGTCTTGGTCGTCGCACACAAGACCGCGGCGACCCCGGCGCTCCTCGACGCGATCCGCGAGCGCGCGGCGCGCGGCCCGTGCTGGTTTCACCTGCTCGTGCCCGCCCCGGCCCCCGGCGGCTGGCATCACCCCCACGGAGAGCGGGAAGGCGAGCGGATCCTGGAGCGCGCGATTCCCCTCATGGAGGAGGCCGCCCACCGGCCGGTGGACGGCTCGGTGTCGGTCCGGCACGACCCGATGGATGCCATCGAGGAAGCGCTCGTCAGCGAGGCGTTCGACGAGATCATCCTCTCGACGCTGCCGCGCAGCGTGTCGCGCTGGCTGCACCTCGACCTGCCGCGGCGAGTCGAGCACCTGGGCCTGCCGGTGACGACCGTCATCGCCGACGAGCGCGACGCCGCCCGCCTGAAGTGATGGCTAATGGCAGGGCGCCGAGCCGGCGTCCGCGAACGTCTTCGCGGCCTCGGGGATGAAGCGCCAGTCGTAGCTCGCCGGACGCAGCGTGAGCTCGAGGATGCCGAAGGTGTCGTCGTTGGCGATCTCGCTGTTGGCGATGGGCAGCGAGATCAGATAGTGGCTGCCGCCGCCGGTGCCGACCACGAACTCGCGCAGGCCGCGCTCGGCGTCGATCACGCCGGTCGCCGTCTGCGGCGCGAAGCGTTCGTAGTCGTGGTCGTGCGCGGCGAGAACCACGTCCGCGCGCGCCTCGTAGAGGGCCTGCCAGAGCGGTGCGACCTGCGTGTGGCTGCCGTGCTTGCCGGAGCTGAACAGCGGATGGTGCCAGTAGGCGAGCGTGCACGCCGCCGGGTGCGCCGCGAGGTCGGCGCGCAGCCACTGCTCCTGCGCCGAGCCGGCCACGCAGCCGCCCGCCTCGGTGCAGTTGCTGTTGAGCGCGATGAGGTGCCAGGCGCCCAGGTCGTAGCTGTAGTAGCCCGTGCCGGGCTGGCCGGCGGCGGTGCCGAAGTAGCCGAAGTAGCCCGCTGCGCCCGGCGTGTCGTAGTCATGGTTGCCGGCGACCGGATACGTGTGGAACGCCTGCGCGCCCCACGTCGGCGCGTACCGCGTCGCGTACTCGAGCGCGCTGCCTTCGGAGTAGGCGTTGTCGCCCAGCGCGAGGACGGCGTCCCGGGCGACGGTGTCGAGCAGCGCTGCCGTCGCCGTGGCGCCGGTCGACGACGACGCGATGTCGCCGGCGGCGGCGATCACGGGATCGGGGCCCAGGAGCGGCGGGGGGTTCTCGCCCGGCCCGCCCACGTCGGGCGCCGTGCCGGAGGGCGGCGAAGGCCGCGTCCCCGTGAAGTAGGTCTGGCCCGCGACGGCCCTCGGCTCCGCGACCTGCGCCCGGCGGTCGCCGTTCAGGTCGAGGACCGCGGTGATCATGTCGGCGCCCGCGCGTGCGCCGCGGTAGCAGAAGCGCGCGCGCCCGCGTCCGTCCGTCGTCGTGGTCCCGTTCACGGGGTTCGCGCCCGCCACGAAGAACAGCACGCGCGCGCCCCGCCGCGCCGCGCGGCGCCGGCCGCTGCGCACCGTTGCGCTGACGCAGTGCCGCTTGCCGATCCGGGCCGCGGCGGAGGCGGGCCGCAGCTGCACGGTCGCCCGCGCGCGCCGCGTGCCGTCGCGCGCGCTGCTCAGCGCCGCGAGCGCCATGGTCGCCAGCAGGAGGCCGACGATCGCGCAGAGCACCGCTCCACGGTGTCGCCACCGTCGGACGTCCGTGCCCGGTCCGCGATCGCCAGCCAATGGCTCTCTGGCCGATCCTCTTGCATGCCGCCAACCGGTGCAAGGGCCGCCGCCTCCGCGCGCGTGGGCGCGGGGCGAACCGACGCGCTAACGCTTCGTCTTGGGGCAGGCGACGAGCGACGCGATGACGAGCGCGCGCTGCGACGAGTGCTCCGGCCGCGGCGCCGGCTGCGTCGTCCGATCCTGGTCCGACGGCGACGCGCTCATAGCTGGGGCGGCACCGCGACGGCGACCGGCCCTGGGACGGGCGCGGTCGTGTCGTCTCGGGGAGTCTCGCCGGCCACCGTGGCCGGCTGCTCGCGACGATGCGGGGAGAGGCGGGTGATCTCGATGACGATCGGCGCAACCATGGTCGTGTCCTTGTGCCAACCAAAGTACGCCGTTTGCGGCGGATTCAACAGTGGCCCGAAGTGGGAGATCCGTCGCCCCTAGGGGGCAGATCAGGCGACGGCGGACGCCCGGATGAAGTCGACGATGTCCTGCGTGGAGGCGCCGGGCGTGAAGACCTCCGACAC
Source organism: Actinomycetota bacterium (assembly GCA_005888335.1). The sequence goes on along the minus strand of VAWY01000087.1, from coordinate 3,124 downwards.
CCCGAGCTGCTTGAGCTCCGGGATGTCCTCGGCCGGGATCGTGCCGCCGACCGTGACGACGACGTCGTCGATGCCCTGCCCGCGCAGCAGCTCGACGACGCGCGGGACCAGCGTCATGTGCGCGCCCGACAGGATCGACAGCCCGACGGCGTGGGCGTCCTCCTGGATGACCGTCTCGACGATCTGCTCGGGCGTCTGGTGCAGGCCGGTGTAGATGACCTCCATCCCGGCGTCACGCAGCGCGCGGGCGATGATCTTCGCGCCGCGGTCGTGACCGTCGAGCCCGGGCTTGGCGAGACCGGCGTCTCGGTGTAGGACCCCCAGACGTCCTGCAGCGTCTCGACGATCTCGCCCTCGGTCGCGTGCGCGCGGGCGGCCTCCAGCAGCGCCGGCATCAGGTTGCGCTCGGTCGCGGCGGTCTCGCGGATCGCCGCGAGCGTCGCGCGGACGGCGTCCGCGTCGCGGCGCGCCTTCACGGCCTGGACGCGGCCGATCTGCTTGCGCTCGAGCGCGGGGTCGATGCGCAGGATCGGCAGCTCGTCCTCGTCGTCGTGGCGGTAGCGGTTGACCCCGACGACGACCCGCCGCCCCTCGTCGATCTCGGTCTGCAGCTCGAAGGAGGCGTCGGCGATCTCCCGCTGCGGGAAGTTCTGCTTGACCGCCTGGACCATCCCGCCGAGCTCGTCGATGCGGCGGAAGTACTCGTAGGCCTGCGCCTCGAGCCGATCGGTCAGCGCCTCGACGAAGTACGAGCCGCCGAGTGGGTCGATGGTGTTGGTGACCCCGGTCTCGTGGGCGATGATCTGCTGCGTGCGCAGCGCGATGCGCACCGCCTCCTCGGTCGGCAGGGCGAGCGCCTCGTCGTAGGAGTTGGTGTGCAGCGACTGCGTCCCGCCCAGCACGCCGGCGAGCGCCTCGATCGCCGTGCGGACGATGTTGTTGAGCGGCTGCTGCGCGGTGAGGCTGACGCCCGCGGTCTGCGTGTGGAAGCGCATCAGCCAGGACTTCGGGTTCTTCGCTCCGTAGGTCTCGCGCAGCTCGCGCGCCCAGATGCGCCGCGCGGCGCGGTACTTGGCGATCTCCTCGAAGAAGTCGATCTGGGCGTTGAAGAAGAACGAAAGCCGTGGCGCGAAGTCGTCGACGTCCAGCCCGCGCTCGATCGCCTGCTCGACGTAGGTGAGCCCGTCCTTGAGCGTGAACGCGAGCTCCTGCGCCGCCGTCGAACCCGCCTCGCGGATGTGGTAGCCGGAGATCGACACCGGGTGCCAGCGCGGCATCTCGCGGCTGGACCACTCGATCATGTCGCCCAGCAGCCGCATCGCCGGATCGATCGGGAAGCACCACTCCTTCTGGGCGATGTACTCCTTGAGGATGTCGGCCTGGATCGTCCCGCCCAGGCGATGCGCCGGGATCCCGTTCCGCTCGGCGGCGACGACGTAGAACGCGAGCATGATCGCCGCCGGCGCGTTGATCGTCATCGACACCGTCACCGCACCGAGGTCGATCCCCCCGAACAGCGTCTCCATGTCGTCCAGCGTGTCGACCGCGACGCCCTCGCGCCCGACCTCCCCCAGCGAGCGCGGGTGATCGGAGTCGTGGCCCATCAGCGACGGCATGTCGAACGCCGTCGACAGCCCCGTCTGGCCGTGGTCGAGCAGGTAACGGAACCGCTCGTTGGTCTCCTCGGCGGTGCCGAAGCCCGCGAACTGGCGCATCGTCCACAGCCGGCCCCGATACATGCTCGGGTACACGCCCCGCGTGAACGGATATTGGCCGGGCAGCCCGATGTCGCCCTGGCTCGGCAGGTCGCGCTCGGTGTACAGGGGGCGGATCGGCTCCCCGCTCAGCGTCGTGAACAGCGCATCGCGCTCGGGCGTCGCGCGATACGCGTCCTGCCATCCTTCGAGTGGTGTCTGCAGATATGTGGCCATCAGATAGTTGGACGTTGACATATCGGGTAGCGTTCCGTCAAGCACAACGTTGTGGAGGTGTCCCGCATGCAACCTGCGATCGTCGGCGTGGTCGGTGCCGGCTTCATGGGCTCCGGCATCGCCGAGTCCGCCGCGCGCGCCGGCGAGCACGTACGCGTCTACGAGCCCGGAGCCGACGTCCTGGAGCGGTCGCGCTCGCAGATCGAGGCCTCGGTCGCCCACGGGGTCGAGCGAGGCAAGCTCACGGCCGGCGAGGGCGAGGCGCTGCTCGGGCGGATCAGCTTCCACACCGACCTCGACGCGCTCGCCGACGCCGAGATCGTGATCGAGGCGGTCACCGAAGACCTCAAGGTCAAGGGTCCGCTGTTCCGCGAGCTCGACGAGCGCCTCCCGGACGCCGTCATCCTGGCCTCGAACACCTCGTCGATCCCGATCGCGCAGCTCGCCTCGTGGACGACGCGCCCCGCACGCGTCCTCGGCCTGCACTTCTTCTCGCCCGTACCGGTCATGAAGCTCGTCGAGGTCGTCGTCGGCCTGGACAGCAGGGACGAGACGGTCGGGGCCGCCGAGGCCTTCGTCGAGCGCCTCGGGAAGCGCCCGATCCGCACGAAGGACCGTTCGGGCTTCATCGTCAACATGCTGCTCGTCCCGTACCTGATGGCCGCCGTGCGGATGTACGAGGAGGGCTTCGCCACCCGCGAGGACATCGACGAGGGCATGCGCCTCGGCTGCGGGCACCCGATGGGCCCGCTGACGCTGTGCGACTTCATCGGCCTCGACGTCCTCTACAGCGTCTGCGATTCGCTCTACGAGGAGTTCAAGCGCCCCGAGTACGCGCCCCCGCCGCTGATGAAGCGGATGGTCGCGACCGGCCGCCTGGGCCGGAAGAGCGGGCGCGGGTTCTACGACTACGAGCCCGCGAAGGTCCCCGCATGAGCCTCGCGGCGCTCGACGCGTACGCGGTTCCGCGGGAGCTTTTGGATTTTCGTGATGCGATTCGTCAGATCGTGGCGGAGCGGGTGGCGCCGCGGGCGGCGGAGATCGATGCGCGGGGGGAGTATCCGTGGGATGTCCGCGAGTTGTTTGCCGAGCACGACATCTTGGGGTTGCCGTTTGCCGAGGAGTTCGGTGGAACGGGGACAAGATCACCCAGATCTACGAAGGCACCAACGAGATCCAGCGCGTCGTCATCG
>VAWY01000086.1 GCA_005888335.1 Actinomycetota bacterium | reverse complement strand
AGAAGGCAGCGTTGTGGCTGTACGGATGGTCGTTCGTCGACTGGCGCCATCAGCGGCGAGAGGCCGCCTCGCACATCGATCACCTGGTCGCGGGCGCAGAAGCCCGCGAGCACGCCAGCGGACGCTTGCGGGTCGCCGGCGGCGCCTCCGCGCGCTGAGCCCCCATGCCGACGTCCTCGACGATGGAGCCCCTGGCTGCGCGGGCGCACTCACACACGCGGCTGCGTCAACTGCTCGCAGACCGCGCTGCGATCTTGCACCGCGACGAGCACGAGCTGCTGCTCGACGCCGCCGACGCGCTGCTGTTCGACGAGTCCGACTGCTTCGCGAAGCTCGCGTCCGGTCAGGAGCTGCTGGCCGGGCTGGTCAAGAGCGACCGCTGGCTGCCCGATCCGGCCGCCGAGGTCAGCGTCGCGCTCGGCGGCTGTGGCACTGCGAAGTCGGTCGGTGAAAGAGCGGCCGAGACGGCCGAGGACCCGGGGGGCTCTGCCGCAACGATCGGAGGCTCAACATGAATCTGCTCGAGCCGGCGCATCACCGCCGCGCACACCGTAGGGACCAAGGCCGATGAGCACCAGTCAACAAACGCGGAGCTTCCTGCCCCAGGCGTCCACTGCTCAACGTTGCCAGCGCGCCGGGACGAACGGCCACGCCCGGCCGACCGGCGCCAGGACCATGCGCGTCGGCGTCGTCTCCACCTATCCACCGCGGGCATGCGGCATCGGGACGTTCTCGCGGGACCTGCGCGAGGCGCTGCTCGCGAGCGATGAAGTATCGGCCGTCGACCTCGTGGCCGTCGTCCGCGAGGACGAGGTCGACCAGGCGGCCGAGGTCGTCACACGAATTCAGCAGGACCAGCGTGGCGAGTACTCCGCAGCCGCCCGCCTACTCGAGCGCCGGCGTGACGACGTCGTCGTCATCGAGCACGAGTACGGCATCTTCGGTGGGCCCGAAGGGGCGCACATCCTGTCCCTCGCCGCGGAGCTGCGCCAGCCGATGGTTCTGACGCTGCACACCGTTCTGTCGGCGCCCTCGGTCCGCCAGGCCGAGACGCTCCGCGCACTATGCGACCTCGCCACGCTGGTATGCGTCTTCACCGAAACGGCGCGACGCATGATCGTCGACGCGCGGTTGGTGCCGCCTGAGCGGGTCCGCGTCGTGCCGCACGGCGGCCCGACGGAGTTGCTCCCAGACTCCAACGGCCGGCTTCCGCGCCTACGGCCGGGCGTGGACAACGGGCGGTCGAGCGCGGTCGGGACCGGTCGCTCCGTGCTCGCGACCTTCGGCCTGATCTCGCCGGGGAAGGGGATCGAGGTGGCGATCGCGGCAATGCCGGCGATCGTCGCACGCCACCCGAACGCGCTCTATGTCATCGCTGGGCAGACCCATCCTGAGGTGGCCAGGCTCCACGGCGAGGAGTACCGGATCTCGCTCGAACGCCTGGCGCGCGACCTCGACCTGGCCGAACACGTCGTCTTCGATGACCGCTTCCTGAGCGTGGAGGAACTGGCGTCCATGCTCGCGGCCACGACGATCTACCTGACGCCTTACCGATCGCGCGAGCAGATCGTGTCGGGTGCGCTGACCTTCGCGATCGTGGCCGGCTGCCCGACGGTGTCGACGCCGTACTTCTACGCGGAGGACGTGCTGGCCTCGGGCGCCGGGGTCCTCGTTCCCTTCGACGATCCCGGCGCTCTCGCGGACGCGGTCATCGCCCTCCTCGACGACCCGGAACGGCTGGAGCGGACGCGCGCCGAAGCCCGGGCCGTCGGAAACGAGCTGGCCTGGCCCCAAGTGGGTCGGCAGACCGTCGCCGTGCTGCGCGAGGCCCTGGCCCTTGGCCCGGCGCGCGCCGCACGCCCGACGCCGCCGGCCACGCTGCCGCGAGCGCGCACCTCGCATCTGCTGACGATGGTCGACGACGTCGGGATCGTGCAGCACGCCGACGGCGTCGTCCCCCTGCGCTCGTCGGGCTATTGCACCGATGACGTCGCGCGCCTGGCGATCGTCGCACTTGGATTGGGCCGGACCACCGGCGCTGAGGCCCGTCGCATGCTGGCGCGGAGCCTGGGCTTCCTGCGTCACGCCTGGAGCGCCGAGCAGCGCGGCATGCGCAATTTCATGTCCTACGACCGCCGCTGGCTGGACCGACCGCACGGCGGGGACCACTTCGGACGAGCCGCCTGGGCACTGGGCGAGGTGGTGGCCGCCGCGCCGGTCCCGGCGCTGCTCGACCCCAGCCTGATCCTCCTGCGCGAGATGCTGCCGGCGCTCGTCGAGCAGCGGTGGCCCCGCACGATGGCGTTCGCTGCGCTCGGGCTTGCCCGCGCCGACCCCGAGGTGGTCGGCGGCGACGCGATCGACGTCCTCCGTATCCTCGCCGGACGGCTCGTCGACCTCCAGCGGGCCAACGCGTCGCCGGACTGGTACTGGGCCGAGGACGTCCTGACCTATGACAACGCCCGGCTGTCTCAGGCGCTCATCGCCGCGGGCGCCCGGCTCGGCGACGGGGAGATGCTGCGCGAGGGGATCCGGTCCCTCGAGTGGTACGCAGGCGAGCTGGGCATCGACGGTCCGTACGTGCGGTTGGTCGGGCACCGCGGCCGCCTCCGGGGCGAGCCTCGCCCCGGAGGCGGTGACGAACAACCGCTCGACGCTGCTGCGCTCGTCGAGGCGGAGGTCGAGGCCTTCGTCGCCACGGGGGATGAGGCCCGCGCGCGCCATGCGGTGCACGCCTTCGAGTGGTTTCTGGGCCGCAACCGGCTCCAGCAGTCGGTCTATGACTTCTCCACCGGGGGATGCCACGACGGTCTTGGGGCGTCGGATGTCAACGGCAACGAAGGAGCCGAATCGACGCTCGCCTACCTCCAGGCGCTGCTCGTCCTCGACGCCGCCGGCCTCCAGGCGACGCTGCCCGAATGAAGCTTGCGCTCATCGGGCCGATCGCTTGGCGCACGCCTCCTCGTAACTACGGGCCGTGGGAGCTGGTGACGGGGCTCCTGGCCGACGGCCTCGCGCAGCGCGGCATCGACGTGACCCTCTTCGCCACCTTGGACTCAATCACCCTCGCACGGCTGGACGGGATCTGCGAGCGGCCCTACGAGGAGGAGGGCGAGATCGATGGGCGAGTGTGGGAGGCGCTCCACGTCGCTCACGCCCTGAGCCGCTCGGCGGAGTTCGACTTGATCCACAACCACCTCGACTGGCTGCCGCTCGCCTTCTCGGAACTCGCAAAGGCGCCGATGGTGACCACGATCCATGGGTTCTCCTCACGGCGGATCCTGCCGGCCTACCTGCGCTCGGAGAGCGCCTACGTCTCGATCTCCGACGCTGATCGCGCACCCGAGCTCGAGTACGTCGCGACGGTCCATCACGGCGTCGACACGACAGCGCTGCCGTTCTCCCCCACGGCGGGCGATGCGCTCGTATGCTTCGGCCGGATCCACCCCGACAAGGGCACCGCACAAGCGATCGAGATCGCCCGCTGCGCCGAACGGCCGCTCGTGCTCTGCGGCCCGGTGCAGGACGAGCGGTACTTCGCCGAGGAGGTCGAGCCGCACGTCGACGGCGACCGTGTTCGATACCTCGGATCCGTCGGTCGCCAAGAGCGGGCCGAGGTCCTGGGCTCGGCAAGCTGTCTCGTGCATCCCATCGCGTTCGCCGAGCCATTCGGCCTCTCGGTCGTCGAGTCGATGCTGTGCGGCACCCCGGTCGTCGCGTACACCCGCGGGTCGATGCCGGAACTCGTCGAGGACGGCGTCACCGGCGTCCTCACAGACGGCATCGATTCTGCGGTGGCCGGTGTGAAGCGCGCCGTGGGTTTTGACCGCGGCGCTTGCCACGACGCTGCCGAGCGCCGCTTCTCCGTCGACCGCATGGTCGACGACTACCTCGATGTCTACGCGCGTGTCCTTCGTGACCGATAGCGCGTCCCTCTTCACCCGCCACCCCGGCAATCCGCTGCTGTCGCCGGAGCGGTGGCCCTATTCGATCAACGCGGTCATGAACGCGGGGGCGACGAGGATCGGTGACGAGACGGTGCTGCTGTGCCGCGTCGAGGACCGCCGCGGCTTCTCACACCTGACGTGCGCCCGTTCCCCGGACGGCGTGTCCAACTGGATCGTGGACGACCATCCCGCGCTGGTGTACGACGGCACCCACGCCGAGGAGGAGTGGGGTCTCGAGGATCCGCGCGTGACCTACGTCGAGGAGCTCGGCCGGTGGATCATCACCTACACCGCGTTCGGCCGGGAGGGCCCGGGTGTCTCACTCGCCCAGACCCAGGACTTCAAGACGTTCGAGCGTCTGGGGATGGTCATGTCGCCCGAAGACAAGAACGCTGTCCTGTTGCCGCGCCGGATTGGTGGCGACTGGGTGCTCTTCCACCGGCCGACCTCCGTGCACGGCGCCGATGTGTGGCTGTCCCGCTCGTCCGATCTCAAGAGCTGGCGATCGCCCGAACTGGTGCTCGGCCGCCGGCAAGGCGGCTGGTGGGACTCTGAACGCGTGGGCATGGGGCCCCCGCCGCTCGAGACCGAGCACGGCTGGCTCGTCGTTTACCACGGCGTGCGCCAGACCGTCGCTGGGGGCCTGTATCGCGCGGGTCTGGCGTTGCTGGACCTCGAGGAACCCGCAAACGTCCTGCGGCGCTCCGAGGAGTGGGTGCTCGGGCCGGGGGCGGACTACGAGGTCTCGGGCGACGTCCCGAACGTCGTCTTTCCGTGCGGCCTCGTTCATCATCGTGAGAGCGAGAAGCTCTTCTTGTATTACGGGGCAGCGGACACGCGCATCGGCCTGGCTACTGCCGGCTACTCGGAGGTCTTGGACTACCTGCTGGCGTGCCCGCCGGGCTGAGGCTACCGGCCGACCCCGCTCGCCTTGCCGGCGTGGTCGTGCACGTCGCTGGCCGCCGCGCGGGCGGCGTCGGCCGACGCGAAGATTCCGGCGGAGACCGCTACGGGCTTGCCGTCGTCGCTGTCGAGGCGCCAGTGGTAGTCGCCGCCGTTGTCGCTGTAGATCACGAAATTCATGGTGTCTTCCTGTCTGGGGGTGCGGTTCATCGTCGGGGCGGATGCTGGACCGCCATCGTCGAGCCATCGGTCGATGCCGGCCGAGATGCTCTGGAGCGTCATGGTGCTATGCGGCCTGCTTCTGCGGCACGGCAGCCGGGAGCGCGGCCGGAAGCGGGCGCGACTCGGTGGGCGGCGCGTCCTCGGACGTCCACCGGGTGCCGCAGTTCCAGCAGCTGTCTTCCTGGCCGGCCATCGGTGCTCTGCAGTGGCGACACAGGCGAGGCTTGTGGTGGTCGCGCATGGCTCAGTGCTCCTTCGGCGCCGGCGGATAGGCGTCGGCCATGTACTTGTCGCCGCGCAGGACGCTCAGCGCCCGGGCGAGCGGATGTCTCACCAGGTTCGGCTGGGCGTACGTCTCCGGGGCTGAGCCGATGGGCTCGGGCGGGTGGCTGGTCATCTGTCGGGACCTTCCCGAGCGCCGGATCAGGACTCTGAGTCCGACTGCTCTTTTAGAAAACAGCGCTTCCGTCGCTGAGGACGAAACTGTTCGTGAGGTCGCCGAGGGCTGGCTGGCCGGCGGGGCTCTACGCGAAGTCGCTTCGCAGGAGCGGTGAAATGGCCTGGAAACCCAGTCTACTCGCTTTTAGGTCATTTTCCGGATCGCGCCCGGCGCTCGGCGCGGTCCGCGACCCACGCTTCCGCGGCGTGCTGCCTCTCCCGCGGAGAGTCCCGTGCGATCAGCACAACCGCGCGAACGCCGTAGAAAGGAAGTCGGTGTCCTTGCGACTCTACGCCTGCGTCGACGTCGATCTTTCGCCGCGCCCGGCCGCGGTGCTCCCACCGGAGTAGGGTCGGTTGTACCGGGCCACTGTCACCGCTCATCGTGCGCGAAGCACCCTCGCGGTCTCGGCACGTCGCGTCGACAAGAGGAGCAACGACCCGGTTCAGCCCATCTGCCGGCCCGCCAGGCTGCAGGTCAGAGGACCCGCGCATACGGAAGGCCACGACGTGCCAGAGAACCCGGTAGGACCGCTCCACGAGCGCGAGCCGACGATCGACCTGACCGCCGAGCCATCGACGGACGCCCTGCGCCTGTACCTGCGCTCGATCGGCAAGGTGCCGCTGCTGACCCGCGCACAGGAGGGCTCGCTGGCCAGGCGCATCGAGCGCGGCGACGACGCGGCCAAGCAGCAGATGGTCGAGGCCAATCTGCGCCTCGTGGTCTTCGTCGCGAAGGGCTACCTCGGACGCGGGGCAACCTTCCTCGACCTCATCCAGGAGGGCTCGCTCGGCCTGATCCGCGCGGTGGAGAAGTTCGACTACCGCCGCGGCTACAAGCTGTCGACCTACGCGACCTGGTGGATCCGCCAGGCCGTCACCCGCGCGATCGCCGAGAAGAGCCGCACGATTCGCATCCCGGTTCACGTCGTCGAGAAGCTCAACAAGATCACGAACGCCGAACGCCGGCTCCTGCCGTCGCTGGGCCGCGAGCCCACGCCCGCCGAGGTCGCCCGCGAGCTGGGCTGGAGCACGCGCGAGGTGCGCGACGTCCTGCGCATGTCGCAGCAGCCCATCTCGCTGGAGAAGCCGGTCGGCGACGACGATGGCGTCGAGCTCGGAGACTTCATCGAGGACGACCGGTCCAAGTCGCCGTTCGAGCTGGCCAGCGAGAGCCTGCGCTGCGACAACGTTCGCCGCGCCCTGGCCGTGCTGCCCGATCGCCAACGGCAGATCCTGGAGCTGCGCTTCGGCCTCACCGGCGGCCGGCCGCGCACGCTCGAGGAGGTTGGCATCACGTTCGACGTGACGCGCGAGCGCATCCGCCAGATCGAGAACCACACGCTCAAGAAGCTGGAGTCCGTCCCCGAGGCGCAGGCGCTGCGCGACGCCCGATGAGGCTCAAGCGTGAGCAGGGCCGGCGTCTCGGCGGCCAGGAGGTCGATGTGGACGACGGCCTCTCGTCGCTGCCGTCGCCAATCGACGAACGACCAGGCGTCGCCGCGACGCATGCGGATGGTGATCTCCGCCTGCAGCTGCTTGAGCGTGGACATGACGTCCACCTCGCTTCTCCGTGTCGCCTCCGAACCGGTTGACGGAACGCCGGACTCCACTTTCGGGTCTTGGCACCTTCTCGCGGCATCCTGCTTAGGTCTCGGGCTTCTAGCGAAAGGGTCGCGCCATGACCCACACCTGTTGTCAATCTGCCGGCTGCGCTTCCCGCGCTCGGCGGAGGACCGCCCCCTGTGCCCGATCTGCGGCCGGGCGACGATCGCCCTCGACGCCCAGGGCGCGCTCGGCTTTCAGCGCTACGTCGCCGAGCAATCTGCGAGACCTGACGATGTCAGCGCACCCCCCGCCCGGTAGGACTGCAATAACTGTGAACGACGCATTCTCAACCGGATCCCTCGCCGAGCGCGGACGCTGCCACACCCGGCTGCGAGAGCTGCTGGCCGACCGGGCGGCGATCCTGCACGCTCCCGAACGTGAGTCGCTGCTCGACGCAGCGGATGCGCTGCTGTTCGACGAGCCCGACGGCGCGCAGAAGCGTGCGGTCGCCCGTGAGGTGCTCGCCGCGCTGGTCGACAGTGATCGCTGGCTGCCCGAACCGGCTGCCGAAGTGGCCGCCGCGCTGGACGGCTGCAGCGCCGCCCGCTACGTCAGGGCGTGATCCATCGCCCAGCGCGTCAGCTCGGTGCGCCGGCGCAGGCCCGTCTTCTCGCGGATGCGCGTGAGGTGGTTCTGCACGGTGCGCGGCGAGATGTAGATCTCGGCGGCGATCTCCTTGTCCGTGTGCCCGCGGGCGAGGAGACGGAGGATCTGGTGCTCGCGCTCGCCGAGCAGGGGGCGGACGTTGGAGGTGTCGCCGCGCGAGGCGCGCGAGTACTCCTTGAGCAGGTGGCCGGCCAGCATTGGCGAGATGACCGAGCCGCCGCCGTAGACGGTGATGATCGCCTGTCGCAGCTCCTCGCGCGTGCAGCGCTTCGTGAGGTAGCCGTGGGCACCGCCCGCCACGGAGTCGAGCAGGGGCTGCGGCTTCTCGGTCGCGGTGACGACGAGCACCTTCGCCTCCGGGGCGTCGGCGCGCAGGTTCTCGAGCACGGTCATGCCGCCCATCCCTGGCATGGCCAGGTCGAGCACGACGACGTCGGGCTGGAGCTCGCGGGCGAGCCGCAGGCCCTCCTCGCCGTTGTCGGCCTGGCCGACGATCTTCAGGCCGGGATCGGTCTCCAGCGCGGCGGCGAATCCCTCGCGGATCAGCGGGAAGTCGTCGATCAAGAGGAGGCGGATGTTCATGCGAACGTCCCGTCTGTTCGGGAAGCGGAGGCTTCCCCGCGATCGGCGCGGGCTCGCAGCGGCAGAAGCATGCGAGGCACGGTGCGGCGGCGCCGTATGAGAGTGCCATGAGACCTATCGGCATGTCCGGTAACAGACTTGAACCATCTCGAGGTGCTGCGGGCGACGCGCGTTCGTTGACCAGGCCGAGCAGCCGTCATGCCGGAGGAGGGACTCGAACCCCCGACACGCGGATTATGATTCCGCTGCTCTAACCGACTGAGCTACTCCGGCGGGGGAGGGCGCAGTCTAGTGAGCGGCGCGGCGCGGGCGGGGTCGCCGCCCGCGCCGGAAGGGCTGCTCGCTACGGGTAGACGGTGGCGGCGACGCCCGCGTGGTCGGAGGGCCATTGGCCGGTCGCGGTGCGGTCGACCTGGCGGTCGTTGACGACCTTGGCCTTGGGGGCCGGCGTCCGCGACGCGTTCTTGGTCAGGACGAGGTCGATGCGCTCATGCAGCTGGGAGAGCTTGTTGAGGAGGTCGGCCGCCTGGCAGCAGCTGAAGCCCGGTGACTGCTGGTTGCCGTTGATCCACGCGTCGGAGAACGACTGGGTCAGCAGTGAGTAGGTCTGGGTCGTGCTGCCGTCGGCGGCGGAGTTGAAGTCGCCGGCCGCGAGCACTGTGCCCGAGCCGCTCAGCGGGCCGGCCAGCAGCTCGTTCGCCTGCGCCACCTGCACGGGCGGGGCGGCCTCGGTCTCCAGATGCGTGTCGACGAAGTGGAACGAGCGGCCGCCGACGACGCCGTCGATCGACGCCCAGCCACGCGTGAACGTGGCCGGCGGCAGGGGCGCCGGCAGCGGGAGCGAGAGCTGCGTCGCGAAGTGGCCGTTCTGCGGCGTCGAGAACGCGAGCCCCGGGCGGTTCTTGACGAGGATCACGTCGCGGTCGTGGAAGGTCAGCGAGAAGCTGGGGCTGAAGGGGCTCGGCAGCGGGAACGGGCCGAACGTCGCGTTCTCGGACGTCGACGCGACGGTGTAACTCAGCCCGCGCGCCGTGAGCGCCTGCTGCAACAGAGCGAGGAAGTCGAAGCTGGGCTCACCGCCGCCCACCGCGGTCCACTTCGCGACCTCCTGAAGGGCGACGACGTCGGGCTGGGCGGTCGCGATCGAGTCGGCGACCTTCTGAATCCGCGTGGGCGGGTCGGATGCCTTGACGGCGCTCCAGATCTGGTTGGCGGCGGCGAAGAACTGCGTCAGCGTTGTCGCCTGAACGGCGGGCGTGAGGTCGGCGCCGAGGTACAGGTTCTGCGTCTGGGCGCTGAGCGGGGTGACCGCCGCGTGGGCGGTCCCTGGAAGGGCGCACGCCGCGACGGCGGCGACCGCGACGAGGGCACGCAGCCGTGCGTGCCCCGCCCGGAAGAGACGGGACGTCATTGAGCCTCCTTGCTGGCCGGCGCCTCCTGGACCGACCCTACGAGACACTGCCGGCGATATACAAACGGGCGGTCGAACGAAGCCGGGCGACCCTTGCCCTCGACGCCTCGCGCGCGCTCGTCTAACGTCGGTCATGGTGTTCCTGCTCGTCGACGAACGCCGCCCACCGCCGCCACCGCCCGGCCGTCCGGACCGGGTCCGGGTCGCGTGGCGTGTCGTGCCGTCGAGCGTGACCGCGCTGTCGCTGTGGGTGGTCACGGCGACCGTCGGTGGGACGACCGGGGCCTTCGCCGCGATGGGCGCGCTGATCGCCTCGTTCCGCGTGCTCGACCGCGTGCTGCCGTACAAGCAGGGCCTGCGGGAGCACAGGCAGTAGCGCGCGTGCTGCTCGCCGTGCCGAACGTCTCGGAGGGACGAGACCAGGCGACGCTGAAAGCCATCGGCGACGCCTTCATCGAAGCCGGCGCCCGCCTCCTCGACCTCCACGCCGACCCCGACCACCACCGCGCCGTGTTCACCCTGGCGGCGCCGCCCGGCGCGCTCGCCCAGGCGCTGCTCGCGGGCGCGCGCGAGGCCGTCGCGCGGATCGACATCTCCAACCACCCCGGCGCGCACCCGCACGTCGGCGCGGTCGACGTCGCGCCCGTCGTCTACCTCGACGACGAGCGCCGCGGCGCAGCAGTCGCCGAGGCGCTCGTGCTCGGCGACCGGCTCGGCGACGAGCTCGGCGTTCCCGTCCTGCTCTACGGCGCTCTCGGGGCCGGCCGCACGCGAGCCGAGCTGCGCCGGGGCGGCCCCCAGTCCCTCGCCGAAAAGCTGGCCACACGTGAGCTCACTCCCGACTTCGGCCCGCGACATGCGCACCCGACGGCCGGCGCCACGCTCGTCGCCGCCCGCCCGCCTTTGGTCGCCTTCAACCTCGAGCTCGCGCCGCCGGCTACGCACGCCGACGCCCGGCGCATCGCCGCCGCGATCCGCGAGACCGCCCCGAACGGTCTGCCGGGCGTCCGCGCGATCGGTCTGACGCTCCTGGCGCGCGGCGGCGTGGCGCAGGTCTCGTGCAACGTCGAGGACCACCGCGCCACGCCGCTCGCCCGCCTCGTCGACGCCGTGCAACGGCACGCGCCCGTCAGCGAGACCGAGCTCGTCGGCCTCGCGCCGCAAGCCGCGTTCGACGGCTTCCCCGACGACATCCCCGTGCGCAACCGGCGCACGATCGAGGAGGCCCTAGGCGGCGCCGCGTAGCAGCCGCGCGCCGCGCGCCGTCCAGCGCACCGGCGCAGGCGTGCCGGCGAGCACGGCCTGCCACGTCGCCGGGTCGGTCTGCCCGCTCGGCACGAGACCGTGGGCGAGCTGGAAGGCGCGCACCGCGTCCTCGGTCGCCGCGTCGAAGCGCGACGTGACGTGGACCACAAGGTGCTGCTGCAGCCACGCGACCTGGTCGCCGCGCGCACCGCGGCGCAGCACGATCGGCGCCGGCGCCTGACCCCAGACCGCCGGCACGACCGGGCGCCGCAGCGCCGACCAGCCCGACGGCGCCGCCGACTGCCAGCTCCAGAACGACACGCCCGGCGCCCCGAGCGCCGCCGCCAGCGCGCGGAAGCGCGCCACCGAGCCCGCCGAGGGGCGCGAGTACAGCTGGCCGATCGGCGCGATCGGCCGGCCGTAGATCGCGTTCTCGCTGATCGTGCGCGCGAAGACCCCGTCGACGCTGCCGCCGATCGCCTTCCAGTAGACCTGCGGGAGGTTGACCTGCGCGCCGCCGGGCCCGAGGAACACCGAGTAGGGGATCCCGCTGTGCCAGCTGACGAAGGGCAGCGAGGTGAACCCGAGCGGGTAGTCGGGGCCGATCGCCCCGCGCAGGCGCGCGAGGTAGGTCTGGGCGGCGCGGTAGCGCCCGGCGTACTGGCCCTCGACGTCGACCACGAGGCAGTCGGCCCCCGTCGCGACGAGCTGCGCGCTGAGCGCGGCCTCGGCGGCCGGCCGGCGGCCGTACAGGAAGTGGTACGCGCAGACGTTGAGTCCCTGCGCTCGCAGCGCGCTCACGACCGCCGGCGAGAACTGCGGCCAGCGCTGCGTCGCGTTCGCGCCCTTGATGATCAGCGTGTCGACCCCGGCGGCCTTGGCCCGGGCGGCGAGCGCGCCGACGTCGCCGTGCTCGGAGCGCGCCAGCTGCCAGATCCACATGCCCGTCCCCGAGAAGGGATCGGAGGCGGCCGCCGGGGCGGCAGACCACAGGCAGACGAGCAGCGCGAGGACCGGGAGAGCGCGGCGCACCATCCCTGGGTCGGCCGCAGCAGCGCGCGCCTTGAGCCCTCTAACCTAAAAGCAACGATGTCCCAGACCAAGCGCCGCCGCCGTACGAAGCACCGGGGCAACGCCGCGGGCGTCGTCGAGGCGCGCGGCCGCACCGGCCGCAAGCCGACCGCCGCCGAGCACAAGCCCGCTCGCGGCGCGCGCCCGCACCGCCTCGACAAGCCCCCCACCTGGCGCGGGGCGTTCAACCGCGCGATCGTCGCGGTGCTGATCTTCGCCGCGGTCCTGGCGATCATCCCGAGCTTTCGCAGCCAGCTCTCCGCGCTCGCGCTGCTGATCCCGTTCATGCTGGTCATCTACGTGCCGCTCGGCTACTACACGGACCGCTGGATCTACCGCAAGCGCCAGCAGAAGCGCGCGGAGGGCCGCCTGTGAGTCTCGACGTCCGCATGTTCACCGTCGGCCCCGTCGCCGAGAACGCCTTCCTGGTGCGCGCGGCGGGCGCCGACCGCGCGATCATGGTCGACCCCGGCGACGAGGCCGACCGCCTGCTGCACGCGATCGACGAGCTCGGCGTGACGCTCGACGCGATCCTGCTCACGCACACGCACTTCGACCACGTCGGCGCCGTCGCGCCCGTCGCGAAGGCGACGAACGCGCCGGTCTACTGCCCGAAGATCGAGGTGCCGGTGCTCGCCGACATCATGAGCTTCGTCCCCTGGCCCGGCTTCGGCCCGTACGAGTCCTACGACGCCGACGAGACCCTCGAGGGCGGCGAGCACCTCACGCTCGCCGGGCTCGAGATCGACGTGCACTTCACGCCGGGCCACAGCCCGGGCCACGTGACCTACGCGATCGCCGACGAATCAGCGCTCTTCTCGGGCGACGTGCTCTTCCAGGGCTCGGTCGGGCGCACCGACCTGCCCGGCGGCGACTGGCCCACGCTCGCGCGCTCGATCCAGTCGCTGCTCGACGCCTACCCGGACGAGACGCGCGTGCACCCGGGCCACATGGGCCTGACCACGCTCGGGCGCGAGCGCGCGACGAACCCCTTCCTGGCCGAGCTCAGTCGCGGGTGACGCCCGACCGCCTGCAGGCGCCCCGCGGCACGTTCGACGTGCTGCCCGACGACACGCCGGCCCGCGCCGCGCTCGAGGCCAAGGCGCGCGAGGTTCTCGAGAGCGCGGGCTACCGGCGCATCGAGACGCCCGCCTTCGAGCACACCGAGCTCTTCGCCCGCGGCGTCGGCGAGTCGACCGACATCGTCCAGAAGGAGATGTACACGTTCGACGAGAGCGGCAGCGAGCGCGTGACGCTGCGCCCCGAGGGCACCGCGCCGGTCTGCCGCGCCTACCTCGAGCACGGCATGCACAAGCTGCCCCAGCCCGTGAAGCTCTGGTACCTCGGGCCGTACTTCCGCCGCGAGCGCCCGCAGGCCGGCCGCTACCGCCAGTTCTGGCAGGTCGGCCTCGAGGCGATCGGCTCCGATGCGCCGGCGGTCGACGCCGAGTGCGTCCTGCTGCTGCACACGCTGCTCGACGAGCTCGGCGTGCGCGACGCGCGCCTGCGCATCTCGAGCCTGGGCACGCCGGACACGCGCGCCGCCTACCGCGCCGAGCTGCAGGACTACCTGCGCGCGCACAGCGACCGCCTCAGCGCCGAGGTCCGCGCCCGCATCGACCTCAACCCGTTGCGCGCGTTCGACGCCGACCACCCCAGCACCCGCGAGGTGATGGCCGGTGCGCCGCTGCTGCTCGACCGCCTCACCGGCGAGGACCGCGAGCACTTCGCCGAGGTCTGCCGGCTCCTCGACGTCGCGGATGTGCGCTACGAGGTCGACCCGACGCTCGTGCGCGGCCTGGACTACTACACGCGCACGGTGTTCGAGTTCACGTCCGACGCGCTTGGCGCCCAATCGGGCGTCGGCGGCGGCGGGCGCTACGACGGGCTCATCGAGCAGCTCGGCGGCTCGCCGACGCCCGGCATGGGCTGGGCGGCGGGCATCGAGCGCATGCTGCTGGCCGGCGGGCGCGCGGCGCAGGCGGCGGCGCCGGTCGACCTCTTCGTCGCCGGCGCGCCCGGGGAGACCGAGTTCCGCCTGGCCTCCGACGCCCGCCGCGCCGGGCTGCGCGCCCAGCTCGACCTCGCCGGGCGGTCGATGAAGGGCGCGCTCAAGCAGGCGAACCGGCTCGGCGCCCGTTACGTTGCCTGGGTGGACGGCGAGGCGGCGCAGCTCAAGGACATGGAGTCGGGCGAGCAGCGGACGGTCGCACTCGACGAGCTGGTGCGCGACGTGCTGCGGGGACCGGCGCTGTGAGGCGCCCGCCGCGCGCCAACGGCTACCGCGACGCGTGGGCCGGCGAACTGCGCGCCGGCGACGCCGGCCGCGAGACCCGGCTGGCCGGCTGGGTGCATCGCCGCCGCGACCACGGCGGGCTGATCTTCATCGACCTGCGCGACCGCAGCGGGCTCGTGCAGCTCGTCTTCCATCCCGACGCGCCCGAGGCGTTCGCGGTCGCCGACGCGCTGCGGCCTGAGCACGTGCTGACCGTCCACGGGACCGTCGTCGAGCGCGAGGACGGCAACAAGAACCCGCACCTGGCGACCGGCGACGTCGAGGTCCAGGTGGCGAGCGCCGAGCGGCTTGCGGTCTCCGAGACGCCGCCGTTCGCCATCGACGAGGACGGCCCGGTCGACGAGGTGACCCGCCTGCGCTACCGCTACCTCGACCTGCGCCGCGAGCGGATGCGCGACGCGCTCGTGCTGCGCGACGCGGTCGTCCACGAGATGCGAAGCGCGCTCGCCGAGCGCGACTTCCTCGAGATCGAGACGCCGATCCTCACGCGGTCGACGCCCGAGGGCGCGCGCGACTTCCTCGTCCCCTCGCGCCTGCAGCCGGGCGCCTGGTACGCGCTGCCGCAGTCGCCCCAGCTCTTCAAGCAGCTGCTGATGATGGGCGGCTACGAGCGCTACTACCAGATCGCCCGCTGCTTCCGCGACGAGGACCTGCGCGCCGACCGCCAGCCCGAGTTCACGCAGCTCGACGTCGAGATGGCGTTCGTCGACGAGGAGGACGTCATCGAGGTCATGGAGGACGTCATGGCGCGCGTGTTCGCCCTCGGCGGCTTCGAGGTGCCCGCGCCGCCGTGGCCGCGCATGGGCTACGACGAGGCGATGCTGCGCTTCGGCTCGGACCGGCCGGACCTGCGCATCGCTCTGGAGATCACCGACGTCTCCGACGTCCTGCGGGCGAGCGAGTTCAAGGTCTTCCGCGCCGTGCTCGAGGGCGGCGGCGTGGTGCGGGCGATGAACGTCGGCGCGCGCGAGACGCCGCGCTCCGAGCTCGACGCGCTGACCGAGCTCGCCCAGCGCCACGGGGCCAAGGGCCTGGTGTGGGCGTTCGTCCAGGACGACGGCGACTGGCGCTCGCCGACCGCGAAGTTCCTGTCCGCCGAGGAGAAGCGCGCGGTCGCCGAACGCCTGAACGCGCGTCCGGGCGACCTGCTGCTCGCGGTCGCCGACCAGGCGCAGACGGCCGCCGAAGCGCTCGGCGCGCTGCGGCTGCGACTCGGCGAGCCCGACGCCACGCGCCACATGCCGGTGTGGATCGTCGACTTCCCGATGTTCGAGTTCAACGACGACGAGGGCCGCTGGGACGCGCTGCACCACCCGTTCACGGCGCCGGTGGGCTCGTTCGACGATCCGGGGGCGCTGCGCTCGCGCGGCTATGACCTCGTGGTCGACGGCTGGGAGCTGGGCGGCGGCTCGATCCGCATCCACGACCTCGAGACGCAGCGCGCGGTGTTCAAGGCGATCGGGATGAGCGAGGAGGAGGCCGACCGGCGGTTCGGGTTCCTGCTCGAGGCGCTGCGCTACGGTCCGCCGCCGCACGGCGGCATCGCCTTCGGCCTGGACCGTGTCGTTGCGATCATGACCGGCCGCGAGTCGATCCGCGACGTCATCCCGTTCCCGAAGACCGCGTCGGGCGGCGACCCGCTGACCGGCGCGCCGGCGCCGGTCGACCCGCGCCAGATGCGCGAGCTGGGCGTCAAGCCGGCCTGAGCCCGCCTGAGCCCGCCCTTCAAGGCGCCGGCGTGCTCGACGCGGTCGCGGCCGGCGGCCTTGGCGGCGTACAGCGCGCGGTCCGCGCGACGCAGCCACGGCGGACGCGATCTGCCGGACTCTGGCGCGTCGCAGCGTATCTAGACTCGGACGCCCATGGCCGACGAGCGCTTTGCCGAGTATCTGCGCGCCCCGCGCGGGCACGTCCCCGCCGGCGCGCACACCGGCGCGGCGGGCGGCGCGGCGTGCGGTGACCTCGTGCGCGTGTCGGTCGCGGTGGAGGGCGAGCGCGTCCGCGACGCCGGCGCCGACGCCGCCGGCTGCGGCGCCGCGCTGGCCTGCGCGAGCGCGGCGGCCGCGCTGGTGCGCGGGCGCCGGGTGCTCGAGGCGGCGCGGGTCTCGCCCGAGGCGATCGCCGCCGAGCTGGGCGGGCTCGCGCCGGGCAAGCGCCATGCGGCCGAGCTGGCCGCCGACGCGCTGCACCGCGCGCTCGGCGCGGCGGTGCGCGCCGACGGCGCGGCGCCCGCGCAGCCGGGACGCACGCTGGTCGCGATGAGCGGCGGCGTGGACTCGGCGGTCGCGGCGCTGCTGTGCGGGGCGGGCGCGATCGCGGTGACCCTCGAGCTGTGGGCCTCGCCGGAGAACGACGCCGAGGCGTCGTGCTGCTCGGCCAGCGCCGTGCGCTCGGCGCGCGCGCTCGCCCACGGGATGGGGTTGGCGCACCTCACGCTCGACCTGCGCGCCGAGTTCCGCGCGGGCGTCGTGGAGCCGTGGCTGCGCGACCACGCCGCCGGGCTGACGCCCAATCCGTGCGTGCGCTGCAACGGCCATGTGCGCCTCGACGCGATGCTCGACTTCGCCGACCGCGTCGGGGCCGAGCGATTGGCTACCGGCCACTACGCGCGCCTGACCGACGAAGGCCTCCTGCGCGCCGCCGCCGACCCGGCCAAGGACCAGGCCTACATGCTCGCCGCGCTCTCCCGCGACTCGCTGCGCCGGATGCGCTTCCCGCTCGGCGAGCTGACCAAGCCGCAGGTGCGGGCGATCGCCGAGCGGGCCGGCCTGCCCGTGGCCCGGCGCCCCGACTCCCAGGACCTCTGCTTCCTGGCCGGCACCGGGCGGCGCGAGTTCCTCGCCCGCCACGGCGCGATCCGCGAGCGGCCCGGCCGGATCGTCGACGCGGCGGGGCGCACGCTCGGGCGCCACCGCGGCCACGAGGGCTACACGGTGGGCCAGCGCCGCGGGCTGGGCCTGGGGGGCGGCGAGCCGCGCTACGTGCTTGCCACGGACGCCGCGGCCAACACGGTGACCGTCGGCCCGCGCGAGGCCCTCGCCACGCGCGACGTGCGCGTGCGCGACGTGCGGCTGCACCGCGACGCGTCGTGCGTCGACGCGGTCAAGCTGCGCTACCGCTCGCGCGCGCTGCCGGCGCGTCTGCGCGGCGGGGTCATCGATCTCGAGGAGCCTGTCCTCGGCGCGGCGCCCGGTCAGGCGGCGGTCTTCTACGCGGGCGACGTCGTCGTCGGCTGCGCCACGATCGCGTAGACGGCACCCGCGCGAACGAAGTTCGCGCACTGAGGAGCGACGAAGTCGATCCTCACAGCCAGCCGCGCTCAGCCGCGATGAGCACCGCCTGCGCGCGGTCGGCCGCGCCCATCTTGCGGTAGGCCGCGTGCAGGTGGCTGCGGATCGTGCTCGTCGTGACCCCGAGCGCGGCCGCGATCTCCTTGTAGAGCTTGCCCTCGGCCAGCCCGCGCACCGCCTCGAGCTCCTTGGGCGTCAGCGGCGAGGGCTCGCGCGCCCGGCGGCGCACGCCGCCGCCGGGCAGCTCGTACATCACGCGGCGCAGGGCCTGCGGCGCCAGGCCGACCCGGCGCGAGGCCTGCAGCAGCGCGCCCGGGTCGATCGGCCGGCCGTGGGCGTAGTGGGCCAGCAGGTCGGCCAGGCGCAGCAGCGCGGCCGGTCCCTCGGCGTCGGGCGCGTGATGGCGCTCGATCGCCGTCCCGAGCCGCGTCGGCAGCCCCCAGCGGCGCACGAGCACGCCGCCGACCAGCGCATGGTCGATGCCCAGCTCGCGCCGCTCGGCGCGCAGGCGCTCCTCGGGCGTCGCTGCCGAGCCGTGCACCCGCTCGGGATAGCCGGGGTAGGCGTCGACCAGCACGAGCTTGCCGACGTCGTGCAACAGCGCGGCCACGGCGAGCTCGTCGGCGTCCTCGTGGCCGAGCTCGTCGGCGAGGCGCCCGGCGGCGGCCTGCACCGCCAGCGCGTGGAGGCGGAAGCGCTCGGCCGGCGTGCGCCACGCGGGCGAGCGCTGGAAGAAGTCGACCGCGGGGATCCGTGAGACGAGGATCTCCAGGCCGCGCAGCTCGAGTCCGCGGATCGCCTCGGGGACCGAAGCGACGCCGCGCCCGGGCCGCGGGGCGACGAGGTTGGCCGCGCGCAGCACGGCGATGACCAGCGCGAGGTCGGACTCGATCGTCGCGACGATCTCGCCGACCACGAGCGGCTCCTCGCGCAGCCGGCGCAGGAGCCGGTCGCGCGGCTCGGCGAGTGCGGGCAGGCGCTCGAGGCGCTCGAACGCGCCTGCGAGCGCCTGCCGCGGCGGCGCGGTCGGCTGGGTGCGGCGCGCGAACCGGCCGCCCGCCGGGCGCGCCACGCCGTGCTCGCGCAGCAGCTCGCGCAGCTCGTCGGCCGCGCCGGGGTTGGCCTCGACCAGGCGGTCGGCGACGCGGCGCACGAGCGAGACGATCTCGCCGGCGCCGCGCGGCACCGTGCCGTCGCGCAGGTCGAGCAGGCCGCTCAGCGCCTCGACGCCCGCCTGCACGGCGCCCTCGAGGCGCGCGCGCCCCGCGGCCTGGTCGAGCAGGTCGCCGGCCAGCGCGGCGAGCTCGCCGAGCAGCTCGAGGTCCGCCTCGTCGAAGCCGCGCTCGGGGTCGCGCGCGCACGCGCACAGCGCGCCGCGCAGCGTCCCCTCCGCGTGCACGGGCGCGCCCGCGGACGCGCCCCGGGCGTCGCGCACCACAACGGGGCGCCCGGCCTCGAGCACGCGGGCGGCGAGGTCCTCGGCTCCGGCGTCGCCCGCGGCGAGCAGCAGCGCGTCGTCCTCGCGCAGGACCAGCGCCGCGCGGTCGGCGCCGAGGCCGGCGCGGGCGCGCGACACGACGCGCTCGAGCGCCGCTGTGCCGCGCACCTCGGCTTGACGTGGTCCGGCCATGGCGGCTGGAGGCTTCGCCCTCGCGCGCGGGATACGGTGGCGCGCGGCGCATCCGCACGGGTTTGGGCACGCGAAGCTGCATCTAGACTTCGCCGTTCGTGACGACCGCCGAGATCCGCGAGCGCTTCCTCGAGTACTTCGCCCAGCGCGATCACAAGCGCCTGCCGTCTGCCTCGCTGGTTCCGTCCTCGTACGACCCGTCGGTGCTGCTCAACATCGCGGGCATGCAGCCGCTCAAGCCGTACTTCCTCGGGCTCGAGCGGCCGCCGCATCCGCGCCTGACCAGCTGCCAGAAGTGCTTCCGGACCGCCGACATCGACATCATCGGGACGACCGCGCGGCACCTGACGTTCTTCGAGATGCTCGGCAACTTCTCGGTGGGCGACTACTTCAAGCAGGGCGCTGTCGAGTTCGCCTGGGAGCTGTCGCTGGAGGGCTTCGGCTTCAAGCCCGAGGACATCTGGATCACGGTCTTCGAGGGCGATGAGGAGCTCGGGCTCGGACCCGACGAGGAGGCGATCGCGGCGTGGGAGGCGGTTGGCGTGCCGCGCGAGCGCATCGTCCTGTGCCCGCGCTCGGAGAACTTCTGGCAGTCCGGGCCGACGGGCCCGTGCGGGCCGTGCTCGGAGCTCTACCTCGACCGCGGGCTGGAGTTCGGCTCGCCCGACGACCTGCCCGGCGAGGAGAACGAGCGCTTCCTGGAGTACTGGAACCTCGTCTTCATGCAGTTCAACCAGGACCCCGTCGGGGTGCTCACGCCGCTGCCGGCGCAGAACATCGACACCGGCCTCGGGCTCGAGCGGATGGCGACGATCCTCCAGGGCAAGCGGTCGCTGTGGGAGACCGACCAGTTCGCGCCGCTGATCGAGTTGGGCGAGGAGCTCAGCGGCCGGCGCCACGGCGAGAGCGGCGAGGTCGATCGCGCGCTGCGCGTGCTGGCCGACCACACGCGCGGCATGACCTTCCTGGTCGCCGACGGCGTGGTGCCGTCCAACGAGGGGCGCGGCTACGTGCTGCGGCGGATCATGCGCCGGGCCATCCAGCGCGGGCGGATGCTCGGGATCGAGGAGGCGTTCCTGCCGCGGTTCGCCGAGCGGGTGCGCGAGCTGATGGGCGGCGCATATCACGAGCTCGACGACCAGTGGGAGGCGATCGAGCTGTGGCTGTCCGCCGAGGAGGAGGCGTTCGGGCGGACGCTCGAGCGCGGCACGCGGCTGCTCGAGGAGCTCATCGAGCGCGCGCGAGAGAACGGGGAGGAGGGCCTGGGCGGCGAGGACGTCTTTCGCCTCGAGGACACCTACGGGTTCCCGCTCGACTTGACGCGCGAGCTCGCCGAGCAGGCCGGTCTGGGTCTCGACATCGACGGCTACGAGCGCGAGCGCGAGGCCGCGCGCGAGCGCTCCCGGGCGGCCGGTGGACCGCAGGTCATGAAGGGTCCGGGGCTGCGGCTGGAGGGGCCGCCGTCGCAGTTCGTGGGCTATGAGACGCTGGAGGCGCACACGACCGTGGGCGCGGTCGTGCGCGACGACGGGCGGGTGGTCGTCAAGCTCCCCGAGTCGCCGTTCTACGCCGCCGGCGGCGGGCAGATCTCCGACGTCGGGGTGGTCGAGTGCGAGCACGGCGACTGCCGGGCGCGCGTCGTCGACGTCGTCAAGCTCGGCGGCGGCGAGGACCAGGCCGTCGTCGTCGAGGTCGACCAGGGCGAGCTCGAGCCGGGCGAGCGCGTGGTCGCGCGCGTCGACCCGGCGTTCCGCCACGCGACCGAGGCCAACCACACGGCCACGCATCTCCTGCACGCCGCGCTGCGCCGGCGGCTCGGCACGCACGTGCGCCAGGCGGGCTCGTACGTCGGTCCCGACAAGCTGCGCTTCGACTTCACGCACGGCAGCGCGCTGAGCTCCGAGGAGCTGCGCGACATCGAGGACCAGGTCAACGCGTGGATCCTCGAGAACTGGCCGGTGCGCGCGATCCAGACGACGCTCGCCGAGGCGCGCTCGCTCGGCGCCATGGCCCTGTTCGGGGAGAAGTACGGCGACGTCGTGCGGATGGTCGAGGTCGGTGACGGGTCGTTCTCGCGCGAGCTGTGCGGCGGCACGCACGTGCGCTCGACGGCGGAGATCGGCGTCTTCCGCGTGACCCAGGAGACGTCCAGCGCGGCCAACGTGCGGCGCATCGAGGCGGTGACCGGGCCCGAGGCGGTCAAGCTCCTGCGCACGCACGACGACCTGCTGCGCGAGGCGGCCTCGCTGCTGCGCACACGACCCGAGGACGTCCCCGACAAGCTCGCCGACCTCCAGGCGAAGGCGAAGGCGGCGGCCAAGGGCGCGGCCGGCGCCGGCGGCGCGGCCGTCGACGTCGAGGCGCTGCTCGGCGAGGCCGAGGCGGTCGACGGCGCGCGCGTGCTCACGGCGCGGGTCCCGGGCGCCGCCGACCAGAAGGCGCTGCTCGACGTGCTCGACCGCGTCAAGCCCAAGCTCGGCGACGCGGCGGTCGTCCTCGGCGCGGCGGGGGAAGGCAAGGTGGCCTTCGTCGCCTCGGTGGCGCCGGCGCTCGTCTCACGCGGCGTGCGGGCCGGCGACGTCGTTCGGCTGGCCGCGCAGGTGACGGGCGGGGGCGGCGGCGGTCGCGACACGATGGCGCAGGCCGGCGGCCGCGACCCGGCGAAGCTCGACGAGGCGCTCGGCGTCGCGCGCGAGGCCATCGAGCGCGCGCTGCGCTCGTGACCGGCTGCGCGACCCGCGCACCCGACGGACACCGTCTCGCGGCGCCGGATCGCCACGCACGCGACCGGCCCGTGCCGCTAGCACTGTGCCGGTCGCGCGCGCGGCGCCCGGCATCCACGATCCGGGGCCCGTCGGGCACGCGGGCCACGCAGCCGATCACGTCTTGAGGGTCCTCGCGCTGGACTACGGCAGCGCCCGCTGCGGCGTCGCGGTCAGCGACCCGACGGGGACGCTTGCGACGCCGCTCGAGCCGGTCGTGCGCGCGAACACCCGCCGTGGGATCGACCGGCTGGCGACCGTCGTGCGCGAGACGGGCGCCGAGCGCGTCGTGGTCGGGCTGCCGCTGGGGCTGTCCGGGGCGGACACGGCGCAGACCGCCGAGGCGCGGGCGTTCGCCGAGCGGCTGCGCTCGCGGCTGGGCGGTGTGCCGGTCGAGCTCTACGACGAGCGGTTCACGACGCGCATCGCGGCGCGCAGTGCAGCGGGGGCGCGGTCATCGGAGGACTCGCGCGCGGCGGCCGTCCTGCTCGACGACTGGCTCGCGACGCGTTCCGGCGGGCACCCGGGCTAACCTGCGCGACTCCGCGTGGTCGACCGCCGCCGCCGCGCGGGACGACGGCATGGCTCTCTTCCGCCGACAGGAACGTCTGTCCCAACGCACGCCCGAACAGCGGGCGCACGCCCGCGCGGTCCGCGACGCGCGCCGGCGCGGGCTCCCGGAGCCGCCGCCGCCCGCGGTGGCCGAGCGGCGCGAGCCCGCGGGGGCCGAGGAGCTCGCCGCGACGCGGGAGCCGGACTGGGACGAGCCGGCCGCCGCGAACGAGGTCGACCGCGAGCCGGCCGCGCCCGTTGAGCCCGCGCCCTCGCCGCCGTCGCCGGAGCCGCCGCCGTCCGCCGGTCCGCCCCCGCCCGCGTTGCCGCCCGATCTCGCCGCCGCGCGTGAGCCGGAACCGCCGCCGTACGCTGCTCCGCCGCCGTCCCTCCGCGTCGCCCCGCCCGATGTCGAACCCCTCGCCGCCCGGATCCCGCACGACGAGGCGGCCGCCGCCTCCGCGCGCGGCCGCGGGCGCAGCTGGGCGGCGACCGACGAATGGGTAGCCGCCGATCCGGAGCCGCCGCAGGGCGATCCGCTGGCGCCCGGGGCCGCGCCCGAGCGCGTGCCGCACGAGGACCCCGAGCCGGCCGATCCTCCGCGGCCGCACGGCGATCCCCTCGTCCCGCATGAAGAGGACGCTCCGCCCCCGGCGGCGACTGCGGCGGTCGCCGGGGCGCCGTCGGCGAACGGTCGCGGCCGGTCAAGTGATCCGGCCCGCCCGCGGCTCGGCCTGCGCGCGCGGCGCGCCGCCGAGGAGTCGCCCGGGCGGGTGCTCGGCCGGGACCTGCCTCCGCTGCCGCCCCGCACGGCGGCCCGCCAGCCGCCCGCGCCGCCGCGCCGCCCGCGCAACGGCCCGCCCGCTCCGCCCGCGCGCGGCCCGGAGCCGCGCCACCGCCGGCGGTGGCTGCTGCGGTTCTTCGCCCTCGTCGCGCTCGGCGCCGCCGCCGTCGCGATCGCCTTCCTCGTCGAGCTCTTCCAGCCGTTCAAGGGACCGGGCCACGGCGAGGTCCGCCTCACGATCCCCAACGGCACGACCGCCCGCCAGATCGGCAACCTGCTCGAGGCGCGCGGCGTCGTCGACGACGGACGCCTCTTCGCGCTGCGCGCCGCCCTGGCCGGCAAGCGCGGCGACTTCAAGTCGGGCGCCTTCGCGCTCAAGCGCGACATGAGCTACGCCGACGCGATCGCCGTCCTGACGACGAATCCCGGCGCCGCGCCGACCGTCAGCGTCACCATCCCCGAGGGCCGCTCGCGGCGCGAGACCGCACCGCTTCTCCGCCAGGCCGGCATCCGCGGCGACTACCTCACCGCGACCGGCCGGCGCCCGCCCGCCGACCTCGGCGCTCCGCGCGGGACGACGAGCCTCGAAGGCTTCCTGTTCCCCGCCACCTACGAGCTGCCCGAGCGCAAGGCCACAGCACAGGAGCTCGTCGACGAGCAGCTCACGGCGTTCCGCGCGAACTTCGCCAAGGTGAACATGGGCCGGGCCAGGCGCGCGAACTTGTCACGTTTCGACGTCCTGACCATCGCGTCGATGGTCGAGCGCGAGGCGCAGGTCCCGCGCGACCGGCGGCTCATCGCCGCGGTCATCTACAACCGCCTCAAGGACGGCATCCCGCTCAGCATCGACGCCACGATCCGCTACGCGACGGGCAACTGGAGCAGCCCGCTGCGCCAGTCCGAGCTCAACCGCGACAGCCCGTACAACCTGCGCAAGCACACCGGCTTGCCGCCGACGCCGATCGGCAACCCGGGGCTCGCCTCCATCCAGGCCGCCGCCCATCCCGCTCGCGTGCCCTACCTCTACTACGTGCTCAAGCCGTGCGCGCACGGCGCCCACGCCTTCTCGGCCACCGACGCGCAGTTCCAGCGCGACGTGCGCGCCTACAACGCGATGCGCACCAAGCTCGGCGGCCGCTCGCCCGTCGACTGTTGACGCGCAAGCGCCTCGGCGTCCTCGGCTGGCCGGTGGCCCACAGCCGCTCGCCGCAAATGCACGCCGCGGCGTTCGCCGCGCTCGGCCTCGCCGGCTGGCGCTACCAGCGGCTGCCGGTGCCGCCCGAGCTGTTCGCCGAGACCGTGCGCGCCCTGCCCGGCGCCGGGTTCGCCGGCGCGAACGTCACCGTGCCGCACAAGGAGGCCGCGCTCGCCCTCGCCGACGAGGCGACGCCGGCCGCCCGCGCGATCGGGGCGGCCAACACGCTCACGTTCCGCGAGGACGGCCCGATCGCCGCCGACAACACCGACGCCCCCGGCCTGCTCGCCGCGCTGCCGGTCGCGATCGCGGGTGGCACCGCGCTCGTCCTCGGTGCCGGCGGCAGCGCGCGCGCCGCGGTCTACGCGCTGCGCGAGGCCGCGGCGCGCGAGGTCGCCGTCTTCAACCGCACGCGCGAGCGCGCCGAGGCGCTCGCCGCCGCGCTCGGCGCCCGCGTCGCCGCGGCGCCCGAGCCGGCCGACCTGCTCGTCAACTGCACCTCGGTCGGCCTCGACGACCCGGACGCGCTGCCCGTCGACCCGCGGGACCTCGACCGCGTGGGCGCGGTCGTCGACCTCGTCTACCGCCCCGGCGGCACCGCGCTGGTCCGCGCCGCCCGCGCGCGCGGCCTGCCGTGCGCCGACGGCCTCGAGGTCCTCGTCCAGCAGGGCGCGCGCTCGTTCGCGATCTGGACCGGCATCGACCCGCCGGTCGACGTCATGCGCGCCGCGGCGGCGCGCGAGGAGGACCAGCCGCGCCTATGAGCGCACGACGACTCGGCGATCGGGCCCGACGGCGAGGCTTCGGCGCCCGGCCAGCAGCTCGAGCAGCTCGCCGCCCACGAGCTCGCGCCGCCAGCCGGCCAGCGTGCGGACCGCCGGCTCGGATCGCCCCTCGCGCACGGCGGTCGTGATCGCCTGCAGGTCGGCGCGCGCGGCCACGAGCTCGTAGGCCAGCCCCGCCTCCATCGCGCGCGCGCGCACGAGCGCCTCGCCGAGCGCGATCAGCGGCGCGTCGCTCGCCGCCGGGGGCGGATGGCGCTCGCCCTCGTAGGGCAGCGGCGGGCGCTCGCGCCCGCGGGCGACCGCGTCGAGGATGTCCTGCCCGCGCCGGCGCAGGTGGCCGGGGTTCAGGCCGCGGATCTGCTCGAGCTGGCGCGGGGCGTTCGGCTTGCGCTTGGCGACCTCGACCAGCGCGGCGTCGGGCAGCACGCTCTGGACCGGCCGGTCCTGCCGCGCGGCGACGCCCTCGCGCCACGCGGCCAACTCCCACGCGACCGCGCGGGCCGCGGGATCCAGGCCGTTGATGCGCGGCAGGCGCTCGAAGGCCATCTCGACCGACCGCTCGTCCGAGGACTCCTCGAGCGGCCGGCACTCCTCGCGCGCCCACTCGAGCCGGCCCAGTCCGCTCAGCCGCTCCTCGAGCGCGTCGGCGAGCTGGAGCAGGTGCAGCACGTCCTCGCGCGCGTAGCCGACCTGCTCCTCGGACAGCGGGCGCGCGTCCCAGCGCGTGTAGCTCGCCGTCTTGCGCAGCCGGACGCGCAGCAGCTCGCGCAGAAGCGTCTCGTAGCCGGCCTGCGCCGGCAGCCCGGCGAAGCCCGCGGCGACCTGCGTGTCGAAGAGCCCGCACACGTCGGTGTGCCAGACGCGCCGCAGCAGCGCGACGTCCTGACGCCCGGCGTGCATGACGACCTCGACGTCGGGGTCGGCCAGCACGGCGGCCAGCGGTGCCGGGTCGAGCCGGTCGTCGAGGGGGTCGAGGACCTCGACGCGCACCTCGCCCGGGCGCTCGGGGTCGGGCACCGCGACCTGGACGAGGCACAGCAGCGAGCGGTAGCGCCCCTCGCCCATGAACTCCGTATCGATGCCCAGCCGCGCCCCCTGACGAGCCAGCTCGGCGATCTCGGAGACGACGGCAGGGGAGACGGTCGTGGCGATGGACCGAGACCCTACCTGCGCGTCGCGAGGCTCAGTACTCGCGACCGCGATGGCGCGGCGCCGGGCGCGCGCGCCGCGTGTGCGGCGCCGGGGCGCGGTGGGCCGGCGGCGCCGCCGGGGTGGCGGGGGCGGGCGGCTCGTCCGGCGCCTCGTCGGGCCAGTAGCCGTGCTCGTCGAAGAAGGCGCGCGCCTCGTCCTCGGCGTCGCGGTCGCGCTCGCCGCTGATCCCGATGCGAATCAGCAGGTTGAGCAGCCAGATGGCCAGCCCCGCGCCCACGATGTGCGCCGCGCCCTCCAGGCCGTCCATCGTCGGGTTGAGCGCGAACGCGATCGCGGCGGCGAGCAGGACGCCGACCGGCAGCCAGATGCGGACGAAGCGCGTCATGCCGGAGCGAGGACGGTCGGCTCGGTGGGCAGGGCGGCGGGGTCGAAGGCGGCGAGCGCCTCGTCGAGCTCTCCGGGCAGCCCGACCGAGCGCAGCAGCCCGGCGCGGACGTCGGCGCCCGACTCGCCGAGGGCGCGGCGCTCGTCGAGCGTCACGGCGCCGTGGCGCTTGGCCAGCCGCGCACCGTCCGGTCCCAGCACGAGCGGGACGTGCGCGTAGGTGGGCTGGGGCAGGCCAAGCAGGCGAGCGAGCAGCAGCTGACGGGGCGTGGTCTCGATCAGGTCCGCGCCGCGCACGACCTCCCCGACGCCCTGCGCGGCGTCGTCGACCACCACCGCCAGGTTGTAGGCGGGCGCGCCGTCGTTGCGCCGGACGACGAGATCGTCGACCACACCCTCGTACTCCCCCAGCAGGCGGTCGGCGAAGCGGACGCGAACCGCGCGCGCGTCGAGCCGCAGCGCGGGGGGCCGGCCGGTGGCCTCGCGCTCGCGGCGCTCGATGTCGCTCAGCTCGCGGCAGGTGCCCGGGTAGGCGCCCTCGGGGAACGGGCCGTGCGGCGCGCTCGCCGCTTCGCGGATCTCCGCGCGCGTGCAGTAGCACGGGTACACCAGGCCGGCCGCGTCGAGCCGCGCGATCGCGGCGGCGTAGAGCGCCTGGCGCTCGGACTGCCGGACGACCTCGCCGTCCCAGTCGAGGCCGATTGCCTCGAGGTCCTGCAGCTGCGTGTGCTCGAAGTGGGCGCGCGAGCGGCTGCGGTCGAGGTCCTCGACGCGCACGAGGAAGCGCGCGCCGGCCGAGCGGGCGAACAGCCAGGCCAGCAGCGCGGTCCTCAGGTTGCCCAGGTGCAGCGGGCCGGTGGGGGAGGGGGCGTAGCGTCCGTCAAAAGCCGCCACGCCCCCAGACGTTACGCGGCGACCGGCACGGGCTCGGGGGCCGGCGTGCGCGCGACGCGCACACCGGCGAGGGCGAGCAGCGCGCCGGCGGCGGCGATCCCCGCGCCGACCG
This sequence comes from Actinomycetota bacterium, assembly GCA_005888335.1. Next base: position 12,624 of record VAWY01000086.1, on the reverse strand, counting down.
TGAAGGCGACGTGGAAGCCCTCGACGAGCGCGGCCGGCGGCGACGCCCCGGCCGCCGCGGCGTCGTCCGTGCGCGTCGTCGCCAGCGTCGAGAGCACCGCGAGCCCGAGCGCCCCGCCGACCTGCTGCGCGGTGTTGATCAGCCCGCTCGCCAGCCCGGCCTCGCCAGCCGCGACGCCGGACGTCGCCGCCAGCGTCTGCGAGACGAAGGCGAAGCCCAGCCCGGCCGCGACGACGAGCGACGGCACCAGCACGTCGCCCAGGAACGAGCCGCCCGCGTCGACCTGCGCGAAGAGCACCAGCCCGACGGCGACCAGCCCGAGCCCGGCTACGAGCGTCGGGCGCACGCCCGCGCGCTCGACCAGCGCGCTGGCTCCGCCGGCGGACAGGAAGATCGTCACCGCCAGCGGCAGGTAGGCGAAGCCCGCCTGCAGCGGCGAGTAGCCGAGCACGCGCTGCAGGTAGAGCGAGATGAAGAAGAACATCGCGAACAGCGAGCCGCCCGTGAGCAGCCCGACCACGTTGGCGCTGGCCAGCGTCCGCGCGCGCAGGATCCCGAGACGGACGAGCGGGTGGCGCGCGGTGACCTCGCGGACCAGGAACGCGGAGACGAGCGCGAGCGCGGCGGCGAATCCGCCGAGGGTGCGCGCCGAGCCCCACCCGTGGTCGGTCGTGCCGACGACGGTGTAGATCAGCAGCGCGAGCCCCGCCGTCACGGTGACCGCGCCGAGGACGTCGAAGCCCTGACGCTCGGTTGCCCGGCTCTCGGTGATCAGCAGCGGCGTCACGGCCGCCGCGGCGAGCCCGATCGGCACGTTGACGAACAGCACCCACTCCCAGCCGAGCGAGTCGGTCAGCACGCCGCCGAGCAGCACGCCGGCGGCGCCGCCGGCGCCCGCGACGGCGCCCCAGACTCCGAGCGCCCTGTTGCGCTCGGCGCCCTCGGCGAACGTCGTCGTCACGATCGACAGGGCGGCGGGCGAGACGATCGCCGCGCCGAGCCCCTGGACGGCGCGCGCGGCGATCAGCCAGCCCTCGGACTGCGCGAGGCCGCCGGCCAGCGATGCGAGGCTGAACAGGACCAGCCCGCCGATGAAGACGCGCCGTCGGCCGAAGAGGTCGGCCGCGCGCCCGCCGAGCAGCAGGAAGCCGCCGAAGGTCAGCGTGTACGCGTTGACGACCCACTGCAGGTTCGAGGCCGAGAAGTCCAGCGCGCGCTGGATCGACGGCAGCGCGACGTTGACGATCGAGGCGTCGAGGACCACGACGAACTGCGCCGCGCTGAGGAGGACGAGAGCGAGCCAACGCCGTTCTCTGAGGGAGGAGGAGGTCACAGGCAAGGTCCTTTACAGCATCAAAGCTTGTGAACCTCAACCTTTTCATACCTCAGCCTCCGGTGTCAACCACCTCGAAGTCGCTGCCGCGAACCCGCCCGAGCGCGTGCAGGTCGTCGTTGTCCCAGCCGCGCGACGGCGCTCCCGAGATGAACCACGGCGAGCCGTTGTCGGCGAGCAGCATCCCGTAGCGCTTGAGCGCCAGAAGGACGGCGCGCGCCTGGGGCCCGAACCCGGCGAGGCGGAACGAGCGCTTCAACCGCACGCGCAGCCCCATCGGCGGCAGCGACGGGTCGTTCGAGTCCGAGGCGAAGTGCCGGGCGGGCGCGATGAACGAGCGCCGCGTGCGCGCGGCGGTGAAGCGCAGGGCGTGGTCGATGCCGCCGTGGCGCAGCTCCTCGTAGCGGGCGAGGCCCGGCAGGATCGGCAGCCCGGCGGCGTCGGCCGAGGTCCAGCCCCGCGGGCGCAGGTGGTTGGAGCGCAGGCTCCACACGGCGCCCGAGCCCGCGCGCCAGCGCGCGCCGCCGGCGAGCGGGTGGGCGTCGTAGAGCTCGTACAGGCGGCAGCGGTCGCGGTCGACGACGATCACATGGCGGTCGCCGTCGCTGTCGCGGCCGCCCTCGATCGGCGCGTCGGGCGGGATCGGGTACGGCCCGCGGTCCGACTCGTCGGCGTACTGGAAGGCCACAGGCACGCGCCGCTGGCGGCCCGAGACCGTCGTGTAGGGGATGCCGATCGGGCCGCCCGCGTACAGGCCCGAGCCGAAGTCGGCGTGCAGGCCGCGGTCGGCGCCGATCGCGGCGATCAGCCGGTCCGAGTTCGCGGCGACGGGGAGGCGGTCGACGCGGCGGTTCCACGGGTTGTCGCGCGGGAAGACGGGGCAGCGCGGCGCGCCGCGCACGGGGCGCCCGCCGCTGGCCGCCGCGGCGCCGAGGAGGACGACGAGGACGAGGGCGGCGGCGGCGAGCCTCACCGCGGTCAGGCTACGCCGGGCGTCGGACCGGCGACGTCCGTCTCGCTTGCGCGAACATCCGGTTCGCGGCGCGGACGGATACGCTCGCCGCCCGGATGGCCCCGCCCGACGACCCCGAACCTCCCGCAAGCGTGCCCTGCTCAGCCTGTCGCGGCACCGGCCGCGTGATCTCCAACCTCGGCGGCGCGCCGCACGAGGTCCCGTGCCCGTGGTGCGAGGGCGGCGGCCGGCGCCTGCCGCCGAGCCACGACGCGCAGGCGCGCGGCGGCGCCGAGGGCGGCGGCCGCGGCCCGGGGGACGACGACGGCGGGCCGGACCTGGCCGCGTAGCCGCCCGACCCCGGCAGGTGCGCCTCGGTGGCCCGCACCGCTGCGCGCCGGGGACCCCTGCGCCCGCGCGGCAGCCCATCGTAGGATCTGGCGTCCCATGGGACTTCGGCTGACCACCGCGGGCGAATCGCACGGCCCCGGCCTGACGTGCATCGTCGAGGGGCTGCCTGCCGGGCTCGTCCTCTCGCAGGACGACATGAACGCCGACATGGCCCGCCGCCAGCTCGGCCACGGGCGCGGCGGGCGGATGAAGATCGAGCGCGACACCGCGGTCGTCACCGGCGGCGTCCGGCACGGGCGCACGCTCGGCGGCCCGGTGGCGCTGCAGGTCGCCAACCGCGATTACGCCAACTGGGAAGAGCGGATGAACCCGTGGCCCGTCGAAGCCGAGGTCGACGAGGTCCACCTGCCGCGGCCCGGCCACGCCGACCTCGTCGGGACCCAGAAGTACCGCCTCACCGACGTGCGCGACGTGCTCGAGCGCGCCAGCGCGCGCGAGACCGCGGCGCGCGTGGCCGGCGGCGGCCTGGCCAAGGCGTTCCTGCGCGCGCTGGGCGTCGAGGTCCGCAGCCATGTCGTGCAGATCGGGCCCGTGTGCGCGCCGGCGCCGCACGACCTGACGCTGGCCGACTTCGAGGGCGTCGACGACGACCCCGTCCGCTGCCTGGACCCCGGGGCGAGCCGCGCGATGGTCGAGCACATCAATGTGCAGCGCAAGGCCAACGAGTCGATCGGCGGCGTCTTCGAAGTGCGCGCCTTCGGGCTCGTGCCGGGGCTGGGCTCGCACGTCAGCTGGGAGGAGCGCCTCGACGGGCGCCTGGCGGGCGCGGTGTGCTCGATCCAGGCGGTCAAGGGCGTCGCGCTCGGCGAGGGCTTCGACCTCGCCTCCACGCCCGGCTCGGGCGCCCACGACGAGATCTTCTGGTCCGAGGAGCGTGGCTTCTACCGCGAGACCAACCACGCCGGCGGCCTCGAGGGCGGGATGACCACCGGCCTGCCGGTGATCGTCCAGGGCGCGCTGAAGCCGATCCCCACGCTGACCAAGCCGCTGCGCTCGGTCGACATCTCCACCCACGAGCCGGCCCAGGCCCTGCGCGAGCGCACGGACTCGTGCGTCGTCCCCGCGGGCGGCGTCGTCGCCGAGGCGATGGTCGCCTTCGTGCTCGCCGACGCCTACCGGCGCAAGTTCGGCGGCGACCATCTCGAGGACGTCCGCGAGACGGTCGCCGCCTACGCCGAGCGGATCGACTGGCGGGGGGCGGTCTCGCCGCACCTCCGTTGAGCGAGAATCGACTGCGTCGATTCTTCAAGCGCGAACTTCGTTCGCGCGGGGCGGGGGTGGTCCGTTGAGCGGGCGCGCGCTCGTCTTCCTCGGCTTCATGGGCGCCGGCAAGTCGGCGGCCGCCCGTGACGTCGCGGCCGTGCTCGGCACGCAGGCGCTGGACACCGACCGGCTGCTCGAGGAGCAGCTGGGCCACAGCATCGAGGAGGAGTTCGACCGCCGCGGCGAGGCGGCGTTCCGCGCGCGCGAGGAGGCGTTGTGCGTGGAGCTGCTCGAGCGCGCCGGCGCCGGCGACGTCATCGCGCTGGGCGGCGGCGCCGTGCTTTCCGAGCGCACGCGCGCCGCGCTGCGCCGTCATGTCGCGGTCCTGCTCGAGGTCGATCCCGCCACCGCGTGGGAGCGCGCGAGCGGCAAGGGTCGCCCGCTGGCGCGCGATCCCGACGCCTTCGCCCGCCGCCACGCCGAGCGCGACGCGCTGTACCGCTCCGTCGCCGACGCCATGCTGCCCGCTGCCGACCGGCGCGTCGCCCGTCGCGCGCTCCCGCACCTGCGCCGGCTGCCCGAGGGCGTTCGGCTGCTCTGGGCGCACGCCGCCTCGGCGGAGTATCCGGTGCTGTTCGGCGCGCGCGCGCTCGAGGTCGACCCGTGGCCCGCTCCCGGCCGGCGCTTCGTCGTGACCGACGAGGCGGTCGGCCCGCTGCACGGCGGGCGCGTCGCCTCCGCGCAGGCGACGCTCGCGGTCCCGCCCGGCGAGCGCCACAAGACGCTGGCCACCGTCGAGCGCGTGCAGAGCGAGCTGGCGGCCGCCGGCGCCACGCGCGCCGATCACGTCGTCGCGCTCGGCGGCGGGGTGGTGGGCGACCTCGCTGGCTTCTGCGCGGCCACCTACCAGCGCGGGATCCCGGTCGTCCAGGTGCCGACCACGCTCGTCGCGCAGGTCGACTCCGCCTACGGCGGCAAGACCGGCGTGGACCTGCCCGAGGGCAAGAACTACGTCGGGGCCTACCACCAGCCGGCCGGCGTGCTCGTCGACGTCGGGCTGCTGCGCACGCTGCCCGGCGCCGAGCTGGCGGCCGGGCGCGCCGAGGTCGTCAAGACCGCGCTCATCGCCGGCGGGCCGCTGTGGGAGTCGGTGCGCGCGGGGCGCTTCGAGGACGAGGACATCGTGCTCGAGTGTGCGCGCGCGAAGATCTCGGTGGTCGCCGCCGACGAGCGCGACGCCGGGCGCCGCCAGCTGCTCAACCTCGGGCACACGGTCGGCCACGCGCTCGAGACGGTGACCGGCTACGCCCGCCTGCGCCACGGCGAGGCCGTCGGGCTCGGCCTGCTCGCCGCCCTGCGCCTGTCGGGCCGCGACGAGCTGCGCGACGAGGTCCGGGCGCTGCTCGAGCGCGCCGGGCTGCCCACGGCCATCGACGGCGTCGACGTCGAGGCGGTGCTGGCCGCCACCGAGCGCGACAAGAAGCGCCAGGCCGGCGAGCCCGTGCCGTTCGTGCTCGTCACCGCGCCGGGCGACGTCCGCCACGGCGAGCCGGTCGCGCCCGACGACCTGCGCGCCGCCGTGGCAGAGTTGGCGCGCCCATGAGCGCCGGGTCGCACAACCGCGTCGAGGTCATGCACGGCGTCAACCTCGACCAGCTCGGCCGCCGGCCGGCGCAGCACTACGGGACGATCACCTATGCCCAGCTCGAGCTGCGGATCGAAGGCTACGCCCGCGAGCTGGGGCTGTACGCGCGCTTCTTCCAGACCAACGCCGAGGACGAGTTCGTCGAGCACCTGCACCGCCTCGACGGCATCGCCGACGGGATCGTCCTCAATCCGGGCGCGTGGACGCACTACTCCTACGCGATCCGCGACGCGCTGGAGATCGCCGCGCTGCCCACCGTCGAGGTCCACCTGTCGGACGTCGCCAGCCGCGAGCCGTGGCGGCGCGTGTCGGTCATCAGCGAGCTGTGCCTGGCCACGGTGAGCGGCGAGGGGCCGGAGGGCTACCGCACGGCGCTCGAGCGGCTCGGCCCGGAGCTCGGGCGATGAGCGAGCGCGTCGAGCGCCTGCTCGACCAGGTGCGCGAGCGCGAGCTCGACCTGCTGCTGGTCACCGAGCTGGTCAACGTCCGCTACCTCACCGGCTTCACCGGGACCAACGCCGCCGCGCTCGTGGGGCCAGAGCAGCGGACGTTCCTCACCGACTTCCGCTACCTGAGCCAGTCGGCTGAAGAGGTGCCCGACTGGGACCGCCAGATCGCCTCCAACGACCTGCTGGCCGGCGTGGCCCGCGCCGTGCCCGAAGGCGTCGAGCTGCGGATCGGCTTCGACGACGCCCACCTGGCGGTCAAGTCGCACGAGCACCTGCGCGAGCTCGTGCGCGACGACGTCGAGCTCGTCGCCGCGGGCGGCGTGGTCGAGGACCTGCGCGCGATCAAGGACGCGGGGGAGATCGACCGCATCCGGGCGGCGGCGCGCCTGGCCGACGAGGCGCTGCGCGACGTTCTCGAGCGCGGCCTCGCCGGGCGCACCGAGCGCGAGGTCGCGCTCGACCTCGAGTTCACCCAGCGGCGGCTCGGCGCGGAGGCGGTGAGCTTCCCGCCGATCGTCGCCGCCGGCGAGCACGGCGCGCTGCCCCACGCGCAGCCGCGCGACCGCGAGATCCCGGCGGGCACGCTCGTCGTCATCGACTGGGGCTGCCGCCTGGACGGCTACTGCTCGGACTGCACGCGCACGTTCGCCACCGGCGAGCTCGACGGCCGCGACCGCGAGGTCTACGACCTCGTCGCCCGCGCGCAGGCGGAGGCGCTGGCCGCGGTGCGGCCGGGCCCGACCGGCCGCGACGTCGACGCCGTGGCCCGCGACATCATCGCCCGCGCCGGCCACGCCGAGCACTTCGGCCACGGGCTCGGCCACGGCGTCGGGCTGGAGGTCCACGAGGGCCCGCGGCTGGCGACGACGTCGAGCACGACGCTGCAGGCGGGCCAGGTCGTCACGGTCGAGCCCGGCGTCTACGTGCCGCGGGCGGTCGGCGTGCGCATCGAGGACCTCGTCGCGGTCACCGAGGACGGCCACGAGGTCCTCAGCAGCTACCCGAAGGAGCTCGTGACCGTCGCCTGAGTCGCCGCCGCCGGTTACGCCGGCTGGACGGATGTACGAGGCGGGCGCGGGCATGCGATCCGCTTTCCGGCGGGTAGTTCCGCGACAACACAGTTCCACGGACGGAGGGTGGTTCCCCGCCATGTCCCAGCTGAGCGGCCTGGCCAGCCAGGCAGAGCGCGTTCTCGTCGTTGCCAACCGCACGGCGGCCACGGATGAGGTCCTGGAGGCGCTGCGCGCTCGGGCGGCGCGCGGCCCGGCGCGCTTCACGCTCGTGGTGCCCGCCACCCCCAGCGGGCTCGCGTGGGCGGCGGACATGTCGGCCGGGGTCCCCGAGGCGCGGCGCCAGATGCGCGCCGCGGACGAGCGGCTGCGCGAGAGCGGCCTGTGGGTGGACGACATCCGCCTGGGCTCGCCCGACCCGCTGGCCGCCGTGCTCGATGCGGTGAACTTCGGCGCGTTCGCCGAGATCATCGTCTGCACGCTGCCGCGCCGGTTCTCGCGCTGGCTGCGGCTGTGCCTGCCGCACCGCGTCGAGCGCGCCACCGGCCTGCCGGTGACCCACGTCGTGGCGCCGCGCGCGGTGGCCGGACGCGCCGGGCGCCCCGAGCCCGAGCCCATCGCCGCCTGATCGGGAGGAGCGGTAGCCGGGCGCCGCGGGAGGCGCCCGGCGGGCCGGGTAGGGTCGTCGCGCGTGAGCGGGCTCGAGGCGTTCGACGCGGTCGCCGGCGACCTCGACTACCCGATGTTCATCGTCACCGCGGCGGCCGGCGGCGAGCGGGCGGGCTGCCTGGTCGGCTTCGCGACGCAGACGAGCATCGACCCCGCGCGCTTCCTGGTCTGCGTGTCGCGCACCAACCGGACCTACCGGGTCGCCTGCGCGGCGCGCGCGCTCGGCGTCCACGTCGTGCCCGCCGCGGCGGTCGCGCTCGCCGAGCTCTTCGGCGGCGAGACCGGCGACGAGGTCGACAAGTTCGCGCGCGCGGCGTGGCGCGACGGGCCGGAGGGCGTGCCGATCCTGGCCGACTGCCCGAGCTGGTTCGTCGGCCGAGTGCTCGAGCGCGTCGACGCGGGCGACCACGTCGCGTTCCTGCTCGACCCGGTCGCCGCGGAGCACGGCGCGACGGGCGACGCGCTGACGTTCCATCGCGCCCGGCACATCGCGCCGGGGCACGAGGCGTGATCGACCTAACCGACCAGCCCGAGCTGGCGCAGGATCGTCGCGGTGTCGAAGTAGACGCGCTCGCAGACGAGGCGGTCGTCGTCGAAGAGGAACAGCGCGACGCAGCGGCACTCGAAGGCGCGGCCGGTGGGAGGGACGCCGCGGAAGTGGCCCTCGTGGGTGCCGAGCAGGTCGAACTCGGCGACGACCGCGTCGTCGGCGTGGTGCAGGGCGATCAGCCGGTTGCGCTGGTCGGGGAAGGCGGCGCGGCTCTCGGCGAAGTAGCGCGCGACCTCCTCGGGGCCGTCGTAGACGTCGCCGGTGGGGACGATCTCGTAGCGCGGGTGGTGGAACGTCGCGAGCGTCACGTCGAAGTCGTGGCGGTTCTCGGACTCCATGTGCTCGCGCACCGTCGCCTCTCGCGCCTCGCGCAGATCCATGACGGGGTGTTTTACAGCTTCTGCGCCCAGTGCTGGCCGACGAGGTCGCGACCGAAGCTGTGGTGCGGTTCTGCGCCGACGAGGGCGAACCCCGCCCGCTCGTAGATCCGACGCGCGCTGGTCAGCACGTCGTTCGTCCAGAGCGTCAGCTCGCCGTAGCCGGCGGCGCGCGCGAAGCGCAGGCACTCCTCGACGAGGCGCGCGCCGATACCCAGGCCGCGTGCCGCCGGCTCGACGAGGAGCAGGCGCAGCTGTGAGGTGTCGCGAGTCTTGGCGACGCACAGGACGCAGCCCACCGGTCGCCCGCGAAGCTCGGCGATCCAGGCGGCCTCGCGCGCTGGGTCGCGGCGGTCGACATGGTCGGCGACGATCCGCGCGACGAGCGCCTCGAAGGTCTCGTCCCAGCCGTGCTCCTGCGCGTAGAGCGCGCCGTGGCGCTCGACGATCCAGCCGTACTCGCCGGCGCGGGGGGCGCGCAGGACGTACGCGACGGGCGGCGGCGCGTCGTCGAGCACGGCCCGCACCTCGTCCATCGCCGCGACCAGCCGGTCGCGGTCGTCGTGGCCGAGCGCCTCGAGCAGGGCGCGGACCTCGCGCGCCGACCGCGCGTCGAGGTCGTCGTAGGCATCGCGGCCGCGTGCGGTCAGGGCGACCTCCTGGCGGCGGGCGTCCTGCTCCGAGCGCCAACGGGCGACGAGGCCGGCGTCCTCGAGGCGGGCGAGCAGGCGGCTCAGGTAGCCAGCATCGAGCCCCAGCTCGGCGCGCAGGCCCGCGACGGCCGTCGTGTCGCGCTGCCCGAGCTCGAAGAGGACGCGGGCCTCGGTCAGCGAGTAGGGCGTCTGCAGGAGGCCCTCCTGGAGCACGCCGATCCGGCGGGTGAAGAAGCGGTTGAAGGCGCGGACCGAGGCCACGCGGGCGTCGAGCGTCGCCGCCGACATGCCTCGCCATTGTCAACGGATCGTTTGTCAAAGTCAACGACCAGGCCCCGCGTATAGGCTCGCGTCCGATGCCCGGCCACGCCTTTCGCACCGCGGTCGAGGGCGGCGATCTCGACGGGGCGGTCGCGCTGCTCGCCGACGACGTGGTCTTCCGCAGCCCTGCGGTCTTCCGCCCCTACCAGGGCCGCGACACGGTCGAGACGATCCTTCGGACGGTCTTCGGCGTCTTCGAGGACTTCCGCTACACCGACGAGCTCGCGGGGGCGGGCGTCCACGGGCTCGTCTTCGAGGCGCGCGTCGGCGACCGCGAGCTGCAGGGGCTAGACCTGATTCGCGCCGACGCCGACGGCCGCATCGCCGAGTTCACCGTCATGATCCGGCCCGCCTCGGGCCTGATGGCGCTGGCCGAGCGCATGGGCCCGGCGCTGCAGGCCGCGGGCGTCTGAGGCTCGAGTGCGCGTCGTCGTCACCGGCGCGAGCGGCTTCGTCGGCGAGGCGGTCTGCCGCCAGCTGCTCGAGCGCGGCCACGACGTGGCGGCGCTGGTCCGGCGCCCGGGCTCCGAGCCGGCGGGGACGAAGGCGCTGGCCGGCGACCTGACCGACGGCGACCGGCTGCGCGACGGCATCGTGGCGGCGGCGCCCGACGCGGTCGTCCATCTCGCCGCGGAGATCGCCACGCAGCGTGACGAGCGCCGGATCCGCGAGGTCAACGTGGAGGGCACGCGGCGGCTCGTCGACGCGTGCCTCGCGGCCGGGGGTCCGCGGATCGTCTTCGCCTCGACCGTCGTCACCGGCGACGCCCACGGCGCGCTGCTGACGGAGGACGCTCCGCTCCCGGTCACGACGCCCTACGGGCGCTCCAAGCAGGAGGGAGAGCGCATCGTGCTCGGGTCCGGGCTGCCCGCGGTCGTGATCCGCCCCTCGCACGTCTACGGACCCGGCGGCTGGTACGCCCACGACCTCGTCGCCCGGCTGCGCGGCCCCGGGCGCTTCGCGGTCATCGGGCGCGGCGACAACCTCTGGGACGTGGTCCACGTCGAGGACGTCGCGAGCGCCTGCGTGACGGCGGCGGAAGCGGACGCCGCGGTCGGCGAGGTCTTCCATTGCGCCGACGACGCGCCGATCACCTGCTACGACTTCCTCGCGCTGACCGCGCGCGAGCTCGGCCTCGGCCCGCCCCGGCGGATCCCGGCCGCGATCGCCCGGCTCGTCGCGGGACCGAACGCCGTCGCCGCCGTCGTGCGCAGCGCGCGCTCGTCGAACGCCAAGCTCAAAGGCGTGCTCGGCTGGCAGCCGCGCTACCCGAGCGCCCAGGAGGGTGTCCCGGCGACGATCGCGGCGCTCGCGGCTTAGCGCGGCGGCTCGACCTTCTGGACGACCTCGAACTCCATGAGCGCCGAGCCGTGCGCGACGGTGCCGCCGCTGTCGCGCGCCGCCTGGGCGTGGCCGCGCGTGAACGCCGGGCTCTCGACCCACGCGCGGAAGGCCTCCTCGCTCTCCCACCGCGTGTAGACGAAGTACCGGTCCTCGCCCTCCACCGGGCGCAGCAGCTCGAAGCCCAGGAAGCCCGGCATCGACTCGACCTCGGCCGCGCGGCGGGCGAAGCGCTCCTCGAGCTCAGGGCCCCGGCCGGCGGCGACCTCGATCGCATTGATCTTCACGACCACGGCGGCGGGCAGCTTACGTCGTCCTGACGCTGCCCTGCGCCTCGGGGCCGCTTCCCGTGGTGAGGCTGGTCAGGTCGCCCTGACATGATCGGCCGATGCCGCTCAACCACGTCGCGCTGACCGTCAGCGATCGCGCGGCTTCGGCGGCGTTCTACGGCGAGCACTTCGGGCTCACCGAGCGGGTGCACGAGGACGAGCACCTCCTGATCCTGCGATCGGCCGACGGTTCGGTGCTCGCGTTGAGCGAGGGCCCGGTGCCGGACGGGCTGCCCCGGACGAACCACTTCGGCTTTGAAGTCGACGACGCCGACGAGGTCCGCGGTGCGCGCGAGCGGCTGCGCGACGCCGGCGTGAGGGAGGCCGAGTGGCAGGACGATTACGCCTTCGTCCGTGTCCAGGTCGCCGATCCCGACGGCTACCTGGTCGAGCTGTTCGCCACCGCTGACCGACCCGCCCCGCCGCGCCCTCCGCGTACGCGCTGGACCTCGTTCGTGGCCGAGGCACCGCGCGCGCTTCACGAGCCGGGCAACCGCGATCACCGGCTGCGCGTCGAGCACAACCGGGACACGCTCCTCGTCCACCTGAGCGATGAGGACGGCAGCGGGTGGACAGTCCTGGCCGTCGACCGCGCGACCCGAGGATGGGCTGTCGCCCAGGCTCGCCGGCAGGTGGACGCGGCCGAAGCCGCGTACACGCGCCTCTACGCCCCGTGAGGGCGACGTTCGTTCAGGCGGCGGGTCTCAGCACCGTGACCTTGGGCCCGCGCCCGCTGGCCGGCTCGAGGCTCGGGTCGTAGAGCATGTCGGGGTCGAGGTCGGCGCCGTTCGGCCAGGCCTTGGCGGTCCAGATCCTCGCCAGGACGACGACTTGCCGCCCCCCTTCCTCCCGCATGACGACCCGGACGCATCCCTGGCCGTCTATCGCGACACCCTCGGCTAACGACGTCGGATACGGCGGGATGCGCTCGATCACGGTCGGCCCCACACCAGCCCGGCACGTCCATCGTCCTGTCTCCGCCGGCCGTAGACCCGGCCTCGCCGACGACGAGCGCCGCAACCTCGAGTTGGCCGGCCACAGCGACAGGGAGACGCCGAGCGGGACGGCAAGCGAGCGAGCCTGTTCATGGCGGGGGTGCGACGACCACTTCGGGGCTCGCCCGCGAGCTCGGTTCTCGCGAACGGTTCGGCCGTTACCATCCCCGGAGGTCAAGCGGCTGGGACTCGTTCCACGCACGGAGGTGCATCGCAATTGGCTGAGAGGAAGCCTGCAAAGACGGCCACGAAGCAGTCCGCCAATAGAACCACCGGCAAGGCGTCCGAGGGATTCACGGCCGAGGAACGAGCCGCGATGAGGGAGCGCGCCCAAGAGCTGAAGGCGCCCACGCGCCGCGGCCCGCGCGCGGGCAAGGCGGACGGGG
>VAWY01000153.1 GCA_005888335.1 Actinomycetota bacterium | reverse complement strand
GCCGGCGCGACGCTGCCATCGGGCAGCACGTGCAGTGTCGGCCTGACCTTCGCGCCCGGCGCCGCCGGAACCCGCGCGGCGACGCTGACGTTCGCCGACAACACCGCCGCCGCGACGCACACCGTCGCGCTGAGCGGCAAGGGCGCCACGCCCGCTCCCGCGGCGGCTCCGGTCACCGCGCCGGCGCCGGCGCCCGCGGTGAGCGCGGCCCCGGCGCCCGTGGTCCAGGCGCCGCCCGTCGCGCGGGCGACCCACCTCGCGGTCAGCAACCTACGGGTGGCGCGACGGATCCGGCTCGGACAGGCTCGCCGCCGCGGCATCACCGCGCGCTTCGCCGCGCCGGCCGGCGCCGCCGTCGCCCGCGTTCGCCTGCTCAAGCGCGGAGCGACCAAGGCGATCACCACCAAGCTCGTCACGCTCGACGCACCGGGAGCGCAGACGATCCACGTCCGCTCCGGCCGCGCCCGCGCCGGCGAGTACACCGTCGAGGTCGCGATCGGCACCAGCGCCACGGCGCTGGGGCGGGGGGTGACGACCCGCCTCAGGCTCACGCGCTGAGGCCGCCCTCGCTCGGCGAGTCCCCCTGACCCAGGGGCTCGCCGAGCCCGGCGGTCCGCGAGCACGTCGGCGAGCACTCGCGCTGCCGCGTCCAGGGAACGCAAGCCGAACTGCATGAACTGTCCTTTCCAGCAAGCCTGCGGACGCCGGATGCTTGGACTCGTGGTCACGAGCCCGTCGCGACGGCTGAAGGGCAGCGTGTAGCAGGAGATGGCCAGGCTGGTGGTCTACTCGCACGACGGGTTCGGGCTCGGCCACGTCCGGCGCAACCTCGCCGTGAGCCGCCGCCTCGTGGAGCTCGACCCGGCGACGTCGGTCCTCGTGGTGACGGGCATCGACGTCGCGGGGCAGTTCGAGCTCGCGGACGGCATCGACATCCTCGAGCTGCCGGCTCTCGCCAAGGTCACCAACGGCAACTACGCCGCCCGCCGGCTGCGGGTCGACGGCGAGGCCGTCCACCGGCTTCGCGCCGAGATCCTCACCGCCACCGTGCGCTCCTTCCGTCCCCACGTGATGCTCGTCGACAAGAGCCCGCTGGGGCCCGGCGGCGAGCTCGCGGGTGCACTGGACGCGCTCCACGACGTGGGCGGCCGCGCCGTGCTGGGCGTACGCGACGTCATCGACGACGCGACGACCGTGGCCGTCGAGTGGGCGCCCCGCGCCGTGCCGGCGATCCTGGCCCACTACTCGCGCGTGCTCGTCTACGGCTCCGAGGGGTTCCTCGATCCGCTCGCGGACAACGACCTGCCCGTCTCGGTCAGGGAGCTCAGCTCGTACTGCGGCTACGTGATCAGCGACCCGCCCGGGCGCATCGTCGTGCCGTGGCGCGAGGACGACGGGCCGGTCGTGCTCGCGACCGCGGGCGGCGGCGAGGACGGCGCCGCGCTGCTCGAAGCGTTCATCCGCGCAGCGACGGACGCACCGTGGCGCGGCGTCGTGGTGGCGGGGCCGATGCTCCCTCCCGCCGCCTCGGCACGGCTGTCAGCGCTCGGCGCGGACCTCGGGGTCCGCGTGGTCGGCTTCATCCCCGAGCTCGCGGGCTGGTTCGCCGCCGTGGACGCCGTCGTGTCGATGGGCGGCTACAACAGCCTGGTGGAGGCCGTCTCGACGGGCGCGCCGATCGTGTGCGTCCCTCGGGTGCACCCGCGCCTCGAGCAGCTCATCCGCGCGCGTGCGTTCGCCGAGCACGGCCTGCTCCGAGTCCTCGAGCCCGAACACCTCACGCCGGCGACGCTGCGCGCCACGATCGACGCCGCGCTGGCGGACGGGCGGGATCCCGGCCGCGCCGACCGGCTCGACGGGGCCGGCGCCGACCGCGCCGCACGCGAGCTGCTCGAGATCGCCTCTCTGCGCCGGCGCGAACCGCGGATGCCCAACGCCTGACGGGACGGCGACGCGCGCGATCGCGGATGGGACGCGATCGCAAACGCGTGTCTCGCGAGGCTGATGTCGACTTCGGCAGGTTTGTCTGCAGGCTTGTGCCTGGAGGCGAGGCTGGCGACTCACGTAGCGTCGGCACGTGCTGTCACGCAGGGGCCGATCGCGGACATCGAGCAGGACAGCATCAGCCGTCGCTCTGCTCTTGACGGCGCTGGCGCTCGCGCTGCCCGCCGTCGCCGCGGCGGACGACCAGGCGGCCGGCGTGCTCGTCCGCTATCGAGTTGGAACGACCGCGGCCGAGCGCGGTGACACCCGCCAGGACGCCGCCGTCGCTCGCGAGAGCGGCTTGCCGCTGGCGCGCCTCGAGCTCGACAAGCCGGCCGCGGGCGTCACGGTGGAGCAGGCCGTCGACGCCCTGAACCGGGACCCCGACGTGCTCTACGCGGAGCCCAACCGCATCGTTCACGCCTCGCTGGCGGCCAACGACAACCTGTTCGCCAACGAGTGGGGGCTCAACAACACCGGCCAGAGCGTTCCCAGCGCCGCGGCCACGCCCGTCCCGGTCGCGGGCGCCGACATCCACGCCGAGGCCGCGTGGGACCTGACGACGGGCGATCCGAGCGTCGTCGTCGGGGTCGTCGACACCGGCGTGGACTCGACGCACCCCGATCTGGCCGCGAACATCTGGACCAACCCGCGCGAGATCCCCAACAACGGCCGCGACGACGACGGCAACGGCTTCGTCGACGACGTCCACGGCTGGGACTTCGTCGATGGCGACAACGCGCCGGCGGACGTCACGCTGGCGGGCGGCAACCCCGGCCACGGCACCCACGTGTCGGGGACGATCGCCGCGCGCGGCAACGACGGACCGGGCCTCAACTCCGGCGTCGCCGGCGTGACGTGGTCGTCGACGATCCTGCCGGTGCGCGTGCTCGACCAGAACGGGTCGGGAACGCTGGCCGACGTCATCGCCGGCTACGCCTACGCCGCGCGCGATGGCGCGCGGATCATCAACGCGTCGCTCGGCGACTTCGCCCCCTCGGCCTCCGAGCGCGCCACGATCGCCTCGTTCCCGAACACGCTGTTCGTCGTCGCGGCCGGCAACGACGGCGCCAACACCGACACGGGCGACGCCGCCGGCTGCGATGCGCTCGTCAACTCGCCGGCGTTCGATCCCGCCGCGCCGCCGACGCAGTGCTCGTTCCCGTGCGACTACGGGCTGCCCAACATCGTCTGCGTCGCGGCGACCGACCGCGCCGATCAGCTCGCCACGTTCTCGAACTTCGGGACGCGCTTCGTCGACATCGCCGCTCCCGGCGTGGCGATCTGGAGCACCATCCCCGGCGGCTGGCGCAGCCTCAGCGGAACGTCGATGGCCACGCCGCACGTCGCAGGCGTCGCCGCCCTCGTGCTCGCCCGCGACCCCGCGCTGACGACCGCGCAGCTGCGCCAGGCGCTGCTCCAGGGCGTCGACCACAAGGACTCGCTGGCCGGCGAGGTCGCCAGCGGCGGCCGGCTCAACGCGCTGGGTGCGCTCACGGCGGCCGACGCGATCGCCCGTCCGCCGGCTCCCGCGGCGCCACCTGCGCCGCCCCCGCCGGCACCGGCCCCCGCGCCTGCGGCGACCGCGCCCGCGACGCCGACGATCTTCACGCCCGCCCCTGACCGCGTCGCCCCGCAGCTGACGCTCACCTTCCCGGCGAAGGCGCGCCTGAGCTCCGCGGTGCGGCGCGGGCTTCGCGCCCTGACCGGCTGCAACGAGGCCTGCACGCTGTCGTTTCGCCTGATGCTCGACGCGCGCAGCGCGCGCCGTCTGCACGTGCGCCGCACCCTTGCCCGGGAGACCACCGCGCTGCGTGGCGGTGCGCCCGACACGCTCGCGCTGCGCGTGCCGAAAGCGGTGGCCCGGCTCGGCGCCGTGCGCCTGACGCTGCGCGTCCGCGCGACCGACGTCGCCGGCAACGTGACGCAGCGCACCGCGGCCCTCGCGCTGCGGCGCTGAACGCCGGGCCGGTGGTTCCCGGCCATGGGGGCTTTCTGCGAGCCTCACGTGGCATGAGCACCACCCGCCCGCCGTGGGTCCCGCACGACCTCTATCCCTTCGAGAGCCGCTATGCCGACGTCGGCGGGGCGCGCGTGCACTACGTCGACGAGGGCACCGGACCGCCGCTGCTGCTGTTGCACGGCAACCCCACGTGGTCGTTCCTGTATCGCGACATCATCAGGGGCCTGCGCGACCGCTACCGCTGCCTCGCGGTCGACTACCCGGGCTTCGGCCTGTCCCGGGCGGCTCCCGGGTACGGCTACACGCCCGCCGAGCACGCCGGCGTGCTCGAGCAGCTGGTCGCGCAGCTCGACCTCGACGACGTGACGATGATGGTGCAGGACTGGGGCGGCCCGATCGGCTTCGCGGTCGCGACCCGGCACCCCGGCCGCTTCGCCGCCTTCGTCGTCGGCAACACGTGGGCGTGGCCGAAGTCGGACCCCGGAACGCAGGTCTTCTCACGCCTGCTCGGCGGGCCCGTCGGCGCGTTCCTCATCAAGCGGCGCAACGTGTTCGTCGAAAGGATCCTGCCGGGCGGGGTCAGGCGCACAACGCTTCCCGAGGCGGTCATGAACGCCTACCGCGGGCCGTTCCCGGACCCGGCGTCGCGGCTGCCGGTCCACGTGTTCCCGCGCGAGATCCTGCGCAGCATCCCGTTCCTCGCCGAGGTCGAACGAGGCCTGCCGGCGCTGCGCGACCGCCCCGCGCTGATCGTCTGGCCGACGAAGGACGTCGCGTTCCGCGAGCCCGAGCGGCGCCGCTGGGAGCAGGTCTTCCCGAATCACCGCACGGTCCTGCTGCCGGGCGCCGGGCACTACATCCAGGAGGACGCGGCCGAGGAGATTGTCGCCGCGATCCGCGACTGGAAGCCATAGCGGCCGGCGGACGGCGCCGTTTAAGCTCTACCCGTGCTCAACCGCCTGATCCGACGCGTCTACCGGCGACTGGGCCGCCACTACAGGATCGTCTTCCCGCTCGCCCAGGACCCCGCCGCGCTGGGCATCGCGACGATCGCCGTGCTGCTGGTGAGCTCGTACTACCACCCGTCAGGCCGCGACCTCTTCGCCATGCTCCTCGTCGCGTGGGCGTCGACGATGACCGCCGTCGCGGTCGCCTACTGGCGCGGCCAGCCCTACTTCGAGCGCGTGGTCGCCTGGCAGTGCAGCGAGTCGCCGACCGCCGAGGAGTCGATCGCGGCCTGGGACGCCGCCACGAACTTCCCGGTGCGCAGCTTCCGCGCCAACGCGCTGCTCGTCAACGCGACTGCCGCAGTGCCGGCGGTCGCGTTCATCATGGCCACGCTCGGCGTGCCGTGGACCGCCGCGCCGGTGTTCCTGGCGGCGACGGCGGCGCCCGCCGCCTATGCGACCGCCCTGAACTACTTCACCGCCGAGCTGCTCATGCGCCCCGTGGTCGAGGACATCGCGGCCACGCTGCCCGAGGACTTCCCCTTCACGGCCAACGGCCTGCTCATCCGCAAGCGGCTGAAGATCCTGTTGCCCGTCTTCACCACGTTCGTCGGGCTGGTCGTCGCCGCCCTGATGACGGGCGACGGCGGCACGCGGTCGCTGGCGCTCAGCGTGGCGGCCGCGGTGGGCGTCGCGATGGTCCTCTCGTTCGAGCTCACCGTGCTCCTCTCGCGCTCCGTCACCGCGCCGATCGCCGCGCTGCGCGTCGGGCTGGCCCGCGTGGGCGAGGGCGACTACGACACACGCGTCCCGGTGGTGACGAGCGACGAGCTCGGCGAGCTCTCGCACGACTTCAACCTCATGGCGCTCGGGCTGGCCGAGCGCGAGCAGATGCGCGAGGCCTTCGGCACCTACCTCGACCGCGACATCGTCCCGATCATCCTCTCGGGGCAGTTCCCGCGCGAGGGCGTCGAGGTGACGGTGTCGATCATGTTCGTCGACGTCCGCGGCTTCACGTCGTTCGCCGAGCGCTCGGACGCGACGGAGGTCGTCGCCGCGCTCAACGCGCTGTTCGAGGTGATGGTGCCGATCGTGGCGCGCCACGGCGGCCACGTCGACAAGTTCATGGGCGACGGGCTGCTCGCGGTGTTCGGCGCGCCGGAGGGCTACGCCGACCACGCCGACCGTGCGGTCGCCGCGGGGCTCGAGATCGTGCGCGCGGTCAACCGCCCCGGCGCCGAGCTGCAGGTCGGCGTCGGGATCAACACGGGCAGCGTCGTCGCCGGCTCGATCGGCGGCGCGGGGCGGCTGAACTTCAGCGTGATCGGCGACGCGGTCAACGTCTCGGCTCGCGTCGAGGCGGCGACGCGCGACACCGGCGACGACCTGCTGATCACGGCCGCGACGCGCGACGCGCTCACGCGGGCGCTGCCGCTCGCGTCGCGCGGGACGGTGCCGCTCAAGGGCAAGGCCGAGCCCGTCGAGGTGTGCGCGTGCCTCGCCGTGGAGCCCGACCTCGTCGGCGGCCAGCTGCAGCAGCGCTAGCTCCGATGCGGCGCGCCAACGTCTCCGACCCGGCGTTCACCTATGACGCCGACGACCCCGAGGGGTTCCGGTCGGGCTACGCCAGGCTGGGCCCGGACCTGGGCGCGAAGGCGACCGGCACGACCGTCTACGACCTGCCGCCGGGCCAGGCGCTGTGCCCCTACCACTACGAGTACGGCGAAGAGGAGTGGGTGCTGGTCCTCGACGGGCGGCCGACCGTGCGCACGCCGGAGGGCACCGAGCGGCTCGAGCCGTTCGACGTCGTCTTCTTCCCCACCGGTCCCGCCGGCGCGCACCAGCTGCGCAACGACACCGACGGCCCGGTGCGCGTCCTGATGTGGTCGAACGTCGTCTACCCGACGGCCACCGCGTACCCGGACAGCGACAAGGTCGGCGTCTGGACCGGCGACAAGGCCGAGGACGTCATGGTCGTGCGGTCGAGCAAGGTCGACTACTTCCACGGCGAGAGCGGCTGAGCGGGTAGCGGCGCTTCGCGCGCTGACCTTGCGAGTTCCACGCCGGCGCCCGAAGGGCCGCGACGTCGCCGGGAACTCGGGTAGCGGCGCTTCGCGCGCTGACCTTGCGAGTTCCACGCCGGCGCCCGAAGGGCCGCGACGTCGCCGGGAACTCGGGTAGCGGCGCTTCGCGCGCTGACCCAGCCGGCCGGGCTCAGCCGGCGGGTGTGGCGGCCCCGGCCGTCAGGACGACCTCGTAGCTCTCGACCGACTCGATGGTGGCGTCCGAGGGCGACGTCGCCTGCGTGCGCATCTGGTGCGCGCGCTCCGCGCTCGCGTCGAGCGCCTCGCGGCTGCTCCACAGCGTGATCGACATCGCGCGCGAGTGCTCCCCGTCGGTGAGGAAGTACGCGTGGCTGAAGCCGTCGAGCTTCTCGAGCTCGTCCGTCACCGCCTCGAAGCCCGCCCGCAGCCGATCGGCGTCGCCGCGGTACCTGCTGACCCGTGCGTACATCGACGTCCCCTTTCGCGAGAGGCTGTTGACCCTCCGAGTATGCCCGGTCAGCGCGCCGCCGCGCGGGCCATGACCACGCCGCGAAGCGTGTCGCGGATCTCGTCGAGCGACGCTCGCTTCTCGAGGTAGGCGTCGGCGCCGAGCCCGATCGCCTGGTCGGCCATCGCCTCGCGCTCGAAGCCCGAGAGGACGAGGATCGCCGTCGCCGGGGACGTGGCCCGGATGCGGCGGATCGCCTCCAGGCCGTCGACGCGCGGCATCGAGACGTCGAGGAGGATGACGTCGGGCCGGCACTCGGAGACCCCGCGCGCGGCGCCCTCGCCGTCGCTGGCCTCGCCGACGACCTCGAGGTCGGGCTCCTGCTCGAGCGCGACGCGGACCATGTCGCGCATCTCGGTGACGTCGTCGCACAAGAAGACCCGGATCGCGCGGCCGGCGCGGCGCTCGCCGGGCGCCAGGACCGCGTCGAGCGCGTCGGGCGGGCGCGGCGGCGAGTAGCGGAAGCCCTGGACCTCGTCGCCGCCGAGCTCGCGCAGCGCGGCGTCCTGGGACTCGAGCTGGACCCCCTGGGCGACCGGCACGAGCTCCATCGCGTGCGCGAGGGCGATCAGCGCCGCGACCAGCGCGTGCGCCCGCGGGCGCTCGCCCAGGCCGAGCATGTACGAGCGGTCGATCTTGAGGATGTCGACGGGCAGCCGGCCCAGCGCCTGCAGCGAGGAGGAGCCCGCGCCGAAGCGGTCGATGGCCAGGCCGATGCCGAGCTCCTTGACGGTCTCCAGCCGGCGGGCGGCGCGGTCGACGTCGCTCATCAGCGCCGCCTCGGGGATCTCCAGGCACAGGCGCGAGGCGTCGATCCCGCTCACCTCGAGCGCGGCGGCGACCGTCTCGACGAGGCCGCCCTGCGCGAGCTGGGCGCCCGAGAGGTTGACCGAGATACGGCAGTCGGGGCGCACGCGGCCCTCGTCGCTCCACGCGCGCAGCTGCACGCACGCCTCGCGCATCGTCCAGGCGCCGATCGCGGTGATCAGCCCCGTCTGCTCGGCGAAGGGCAGGAACTGCTCGGGCGGGATGAGCCCGCGCTCCGGGTCGCGCCAGCGTACGAGCGCCTCCATGCTGACGACCGACGTTCGGCGCGTCAGCGACAGCTGCGGCTGGTAGTGCAGGACGAGCTGGCCGTCCTGCAGCGCGCGCTCGAGCTCGACGTGCCGGTTGACGCGCCGCACGACGGGCGCGGGCGCCTTCTCGCCGAGCACCTCCCAGTCGACGCCGCGCTCGCGCGCCCGCGCCAGCGCCGCGTCGGCCTTCTGCAGCAGGCTCTCGGGGCGCTCGTCGGCGTCGGCGGGCAGCGCGATCCCGATGTGGCCGGTGACGAGCAGCGTGCGACCGTCGAGCGTGAACGGCTCGACCAGCGCGGCGGCCATGCGCTCGGCGATGTTCTCGGCCGCCTGCTCGGAGGCGAGGTCCTCGGCGACGCGCCACGGTGTCGCTCGGGCGCAGCGCGGCCGACAGCCGGCGCGCTACCTCGACGACGAGCCGGTCGAAGCCGCGGTCGCCGACGCGCTCGGCGCGCAGGCCGGCGCGGTCGAGCGCGAGCAGCCCGATGGCCAGCGACGTCCCCCGGCGGCGCGCACGCTTGGAGGCCTGCTTGATGCGGTCGAGCAGCAGCGTGCGGTTGGGCAGCGCGGTCAGGACGTCGTGCGTGCCGAGCACGCCGAGGCCGAGCTCGTCCTGCGTGCGCTCGATCGCGTCGCGGACCGCGCGGGCGAGCGCGGCCGAGCTCGTGCGGCCCTTGACGACGAAGTCCTGCGCACCGTGCTTGGCGACCATGCTGCCGGTCGCCTCGTCGCCGGAGCTGACGAGCACGATGACCGGCGCCTCGGGCGCGGTGCGGCGGATCTCGACCAGCGCGTCGAGGCCGCGCATGTCCGGCAGGCTGACGTCGAGCAGCACGCAGTCGGCGACGCGCTCCTCGAGGTGCTGGCACGCCTCGGCGACCGACTCGACGTGGATGACCTCGAACGCGCCCAGCGAGCTGTCGGAGAGCTGCTCGGTGATCAGCAGCGCGTCGCCGGGGCTGTCCTCGACGACGAGCAGCCGCAGCGCCTCGGTCACGGCGCGCCTGCCCCGTCGGCGACCGTGAAGTGAAAGACGGTGCCGCGCTCGGCGCCGGGCTCGACCCATATGCGCCCGCCGTGGCGCTCGACGATCTTCTTGACGATGGCCAGGCCGACGCCGGTGCCGGGATACGCGTCGCGGGTGTGCAGGCGCTGGAACATCTCGAAGACCCGCTCGCGGTTGCGCGGGTCGATGCCGATGCCGTTGTCGGCGATCTCGAAGTGCCAGTGCTCGCCCTCGCTGCGCGCGCGGATCTCGATGCGCGGGGCGGGCTCGCCGCGGAACTTCAGCGCGTTGGCGATGAGGTTCTGGAACAGCTGGGCGAGCTGCACCCAGTCGCCGTGGACGGTGGGCAGATCGGCGGCGAGCACCTGCCCGCCCGACTCGGCGACCTGCTCGCCCAGGCCCTCGAGCACCTCGCTCAGCAGCTCGCCGACGTCGATCGCGCGCCACTCCTCGATGCGCCCGACGCGCGAGTAGGCGAGCAGGCCGTCGAGCAGCGCGCTCATGCGCTCCGTCGAGCGCGTCAGCGCGGCGAGCAGGCGCTCGGCCGACTCGTCGAGGTCGCCCGCGTAGCGCGACTCGAACAGCTCGGCGACGCCGCTCACGACGCGCAGCGGCTCGCGCAGGTCGTGCGAGACGATCGACGCGAACTGGGTGAGCTCCTCGTTGGCGCCCTCGAGCTCAGCGGCGCGGTTCTCGGCTTCGACGCGGGCCTCGTGCGCCTCGGTGAGGTCGAGGCCCTCGACGACGACGTGGTGGACGTGCCCGTCCTCGCCGGCGATCGCGGTCCCGCGCCAGCCGATCAGGCGCCGGCCGTCGGGCGTCTCGTACCACGTCAGCGCGCGCTCCTGGCGGCGCTCGGCCTTCGTCACGGTGAAGGCGCGGTGCACCTCGGCCAGCTGCTCGGCGGGGATGAGCCCGCTCTCGAAGAGGTTGCGCCCGACCGCCTCGGCGGCCTCGCGGCCGGTCAGCCGCTCGGCCGCCCGGTTGAAGCGCACGATCTTGCCATCGGGCTCGAGCACCATCAGCGGGCCGACGTGGTCGACGACCGCGGCGAGGAGCTCGCGCTCCTCGTCCTGCCTGGGACGGTGTTCGGAAACGGGGTGCATGGGGCGAGGCGTCAAACTGACGCCGTGGCGTCAAGTATCGGCGATCCGTGCGAGCCCCTGGAGGGCTCAGGCCGCGGCGGCATCGAGCCGCAGCGCGGACAGGACCGTGTGCGCCGGCCCGCTGTCGGCGTGCCCGGAGACCATCGTCGCCGCCGCCCCGCCGCCGACGTCCTGCAGCTCGATGACGGGCGTGCTGCCGTTCGCGGCCCAGCGGCGCAACACCTCGGAGCGACGGTGCTCGCGCAGGTACGGGCACAGGACGACGACGTCATACGCGCCCTCGCAGGCCGACACGCTCTCGGCCCGCACCATGTGGACCATCGGCAGGTCGAGCAGGCGTCGCAGGATGGCAGCGCCCACCGCGAAGTTCTCGTAGAGGACGAGGACGCTGATGCCGGAATCGAGCATGCAGCCGAGTATGGGCGAGCCGGGAACGGGAGAACCGCGTGTCGTGCACTGCGTCAACCGCGCAACCTGGCTGCGGGCGCCCGCAGCCGCGATTGCGACCTAGGTCAGCGCGTGCTCCATCGCCCAGCGCGTCAGCTCGGCGCGGCGGCGCAGGCCCGTCTTCTCCCGGATGCGGGTCAGATGGTTCTGCACGGTCCGCGGCGAGATGTACAGCCGCTCGGCGATCTCCTTGTCGGTGCACCCGCCCGCGACCAGCCGCAGGATCTCGTGCTCGCGCTCGCCCAGCAGCGGGCGGACGTTGGAGGCCTCGCCGCGCGACGCGCGCGAGTACTCCTTGAGCAGGTGCCCCGCCAGCATCGGCGAGATGACCGACCCGCCGCCGTAGACCGTGATGACCGCCTGGCGCAGCTCCTCGCGTGTGGAGCGCTTGGTCAGGTAGCCGGCGGCGCCGGCGGCCACCGCGTCGAGCAGCGGCTGCGCCTTCTCGGTCGCCGTCACGACCAGGACCTTCGTCTCGGGGGACTCGCTGCGCAGACGCTCGAGCACCGTCATGCCGCCCATCTCAGGCATCCGCAGGTCGAGGATCACCACGTCGGGCTGCAGCTCGCGCGCCAGGCGCAGGCCGTCCTCGCCGTTGTCGGCCTGACCCACGATCGTCAGACCCGGATCCGCCTCCAGCGCTGCCGCGAAGCCTTCGCGGATCAGTGGAAAGTCGTCGATGAGCAGGATTCTGATCTTCATGCGGTCCCCCCAGGAAGCGCCCTAGGTGACGAGTCTCCCCGAGTCGTTAGGCCCGTGTCAACGGTCCTGGCGGCGCGACGCATCCAACATCTGTCCGGTCTCGTCGAGAAAACCAGAAATCTCGGCCGCTGGCAGCGCCTTTCCGAACAGAAAGCCTTGCGCGAGGTCGCATCCGAGCCCGGTCAGCGCGGCGACGTGGTGCGGGCGCTCGACGCCCTCGGCGACCACCGTCAGGCCGAGCGCGTGCGACAGGCTGATGAGCGCTGAGACGATGCGCTCGTTGTCGGGCTCGTCGAGGTTGACGATGAACGAGCGGTCGATCTTCAGCAGGTCGATCGGCAGGCGGCTGAGGTAGGCCAGCGACGAGTAGCCGGTGCCGAAGTCGTCGATGCCGACCTGGACGCCCAGGCGCTTGAGCTCGACAAGCGTCGCCAGCGTGGCGCCGGGGTCGCGCATCATGGTCGTCTCGGTCACCTCGAAGCAGAGCTCCGCCGGGTCGACGCCGGACGTGGTGAGCACCGACGTGACGGCGTCGACGAGGTCAGGCTGCGTGAGCTGCAGGACGGAGAGGTTGACCGAGACCTTGAGGCCGGCTTCGGGGCGCTGCTCGCTCCAGCGGTGGCTCTGGCGGCATGCCTCCTCGAGCACCCAGCCGCCGATCGCGGTGATCAGGCCCGTCTCCTCGGCGAGCGGCACGAACTCGAGCGGGCCGATCAGCCCGCGCGTCGGGTGGTCCCAGCGCACGAGCGCCTCGACGCCCGCCAACAGGCCGTCGGTGCAGCTGACCTGCGGCTGGTACAGGAGTCGCAGCTCGTCGCGCTCGATCGCGCGGTAGAGGTCGTGCTCCATCTCCAGGCGGCGCAGCGCGCGGCGCTGCATGTCGGAGTCGAAGAGCTCCCAGCGCGACCCGCCGTGCTCCTTGGCGCGGTCGAGCGCGACCTCCGCGCTGCGCACCAGGTCCTCGGCGCGGTCCGGGCCGCCGTGGCGCGACAGCGCGATGCCGATGCTCGCCGAGACGAAGACCTCGCGGCCCGCGACGACCACCGGATCCGCGAGCGCCTGCGCGATGCGCTCGGCAATCTGGCCGACGTCGTGCTCGCCGCCGACGCCGTCGCACACGAGGGCGAACTGGTCGCCGCCGAAGCGCCCGACCGTGTCGCCCGGGCGCATCATCGCCTCGAGCGCCTGGGCGGTCTCGATGAGGATCCGATCGCCGGCGCCGTGGCCAAGGCTGTCGTTGATGAGCTTGAAGCGGTCGATGTCGACGAACAGCGCGGCCACGCTCGCCTTCGTGCCCTCGGCGCGGCGCAGCGCCAGCTCGAGGTGGTCGAGCAGCAGCAGCCGGTTGGGCAGGCCGGTCAGCGAGTCGTGCAGGGCCTGGTAGTCGAGCTGGCGCTCGAAGCGCGCGCGCTCGACGGCGTAGCGGACGGCGCGGCCGATGAGCTGGCCGTCGGACTCGGACTTGAGCAGGTAGTCCTGCGCGCCGGCCTGCATCGCCTCGAGCCCGGCGATCTCGTCGTCGAGCGACGTGAGCACGACGATCGGCACGTCCGGGTCGGCGTCGCGCAGCGCGCCGATCGACTCCAGGCCGCGGCTGTCGGGCAGCCGCAGATCGAGCAGCACGCAATCGGGCGGGACGTCGCGGACGATGCGCAGCGCCGCGTCGAGCGTGTCGCAGCGGCGCAGCGCGAAGGCGTCGCCCCAGGCGTAGCGCATCTGCTCGGCGAGCAGGTCGCCGTAGGAGGGATCGTCCTCGACGAGCAGGAGGTCGACGCGCCGGGCGAACCGCCCGCCGACCGTGCCGGGGCGGCGCGCGCGGCGGGCGATCAGCGCGCCCGAGCGCAGCGGGTCGAACTCGTGCTCGTGGTCGGGGGTCACGACGGGGGCGGGCGGTCGGGGATCGTGAAGCGCGCGACCGTCCCGCCGCCGTCGGCGGCGTCGAGCCAGAGGCGCCCGCCGCCGCCCTCGATGCCGCGCCGCGCGATCGCGAGCCCGAGCCCGGGCCCGGTGGCGACCGAGCGGGGGTGGGCGCGCTCGAACGGCTGCAGCACCCGCTCGCGCGCGTCGGCCGGCAGGCCGATGCCGTTGTCGCGGACGTCGACGCGCCAGCCGGCGGGGTCGGGGTGCGCGCTCACCGCGATGACGGGCGGCTCGTCGGAGGCGAAGGCGAGCGCGTTGTCGACGAGCGCGCGCAGCGCGTCGCGCAGCCGCCCGGGGTCGGCGCACACGGTGGGCAGCTCGCCGCCCTCGATCCGCGCGCGGCGCCGCTCGAGCGTGGCGCGCAGCGGGCGCAGCGCGTCGTCGAGCACGTCGGCGAGGGCGACCTCCTCGACGTCGGCGGGCTCGACGTTGACGCGCACGTAGGCGAGCAGCCCGCGCAGGAGGCCGTCGAGGTGCTCGACCCCGTCGCGCACGCCGTCGAGGTAGCGCTGCGCGGTCTCGTCGAGGCTCGGCTCGAGGTGGCCGGCGAGCAGCTCGGCGTAACCGGAGACCACGCGGACCGCCTCGGCGACGTCGTGCGCGGCGACGCTCAGCGCGCCCGGGAGCTCGGGAGCGACCGGCGGCGCGGCGGGCCGCCGCGGGTGATCCTCGCCGCTGCCGGCGCTTCGGGAAGACCGGTCCACCCCCCGGCGCTCGGTTCTCGAGCCCTCGGGCCGAGTCACGTGCTCACCTTTCCTTGGCTTGAGCGGCGGGCGTGAGCCTACACTCACCGGACGATCCTCAACCAGACGGTCCGCATCGCGGATTCGTCGAGGGTGGCGCGGCTCAGCCCCGGCACGACCTTGAGCCGGTACAGCCCTTCGCGGGTGAGACCCAGGGCGCGCGGATTGAGCTTGACGCGATAGCGCCCGGCGCGGCCGGGGACGCGGACGACCGAGGCGACCAGCTTCAGCCGGCGGTGACCGCGGCGGATCACGCGCCGGTAGACCGTGAAGCGCACCGCCGTCGTCCCCTGCCCGAGCTCGACCGTGGCGGTCAGCCCGCGGCTCTTGAGGCGCGGCAGCGAGATGCGCTTGGCGAGCGTGATGGCGACGCGCGCCGCAGCCGGCGGCGGCGCGACCGGCGTCGTGCCGGTACCGTCGGGCACGGTGCCGGGCGGCATGCCGGGCGGCGCGCCGGCCGGCGCGAGCTGGTAGGGCAGCGAGACCACGGGACCGGGGTTGCCGACGGCGTCGACCGCGAAGGCGCGGATCGTCTCGTTGGTGGTGACGTGGATCGGCGCGGCGTAGATCGGGCTGTCGAAGCCGGGGGCCGACCCGTCAAGCGTGTAGCGCACCTGCGCGCCCGGCTCGGGCGGGGCGAGCGTGACGGACGGCGCGGTCAGGTACCGGCCCGGGGGCGGCGTGCTCGTCGGGGGGCCGGGAGCGACGGTGTCCTTGGTCATCGTCAGGCCGACGCCGCCGGTCACGCCGACGGTCACCTGGCCGTCGGGCAGCTTGGCGAGGTCGGCCGCGGGGAAGGTGGCGGTGAGGATGCCGCCGATCACCGGGGCAGGCTCTGGGGCGCCGCCGTTGAGGGTGGCCGTGAGAGTGAGGGCAGCGTCACCCGCCGGTCCCTGCACGATGAGGTTCTGGCCCGCCCCAGCGGCGTTGATGGTCGGGGTCCCGGCGACAACGTGGCCCGGGTCGATCGCTGTCACCGCGGTGGCGTTGAAGGGGCTCGTCGGCGGGCAGTCGGCGCGCGGCGGAAGCGGGTTCTCGACGACAGTGGTGTTGCCCGCGTCGATGACGGTCGCCCGGGCTCCGGCCGCGAGCGTCGCTGCGAAGGGCGCCGTCCACGTCCCGGCCGCCGCGGTCAAGTCCTGCGTCTCGATCGTGGCGCCGCCGGCGTCGAGCAGCTCCGCCTTCACGGGGCCGTCGGGCGCGTCGCCGGTGACCTGCGTGCCGGTCCCCGTCGCCAGCCCCGGCCAGTTCACCGTCAACCCGGGGACGACCGCGCTGTCGGTCACGCTGCCCATCGACACGCGGACGGTGTCGCCGGCGCGGATCTCGGGCGTGAACGTGCTCCAACATGTTCCGCCGGCGCCGATGTGGAGTGCCCCGCCGGCGTCTGCGGTGCCAGCGGCGTGCCCGATGACCACATCGCCCAGCGGCCCCTTGCGCACGAGCTCGACCGAGAGCTGGGCGGCCGCGGGGTACCCGCTCAGGTCGAGCGAGGAGCTGCTGACCAGGGTCGTCACCGTGCCCGCCTGCGCCGGGGCGGCGAGGACGGCAGCGGCGAGCATCGCGGCGGCGAGCCCGCGACCGGCAGCCGTGGATGGCCGTGCGCGCGGCACGTGATGATCGTCTACGCGCCGGGACCGGCCGCAAAGCGGAGACCGCGCACGCCGGT
>VAWY01000085.1 GCA_005888335.1 Actinomycetota bacterium | reverse complement strand
CGGTCATGGTGGCGCTGACCGGTGCGCTGCACCAGGATGGCCTGGCCGACTGCGCCGACGGCCTGGGCGTGCGCGGCGACCGCGCGCGCCGCCTCGCCGTCATGCGCGAGCCGTCGATCGGCGCCTTCGGGACGATGGCGCTCGTCCTCTGGGCGCTGCTGTTCGCGGCGGCGCTCGGCGCCCTGCCGCGCGGCGACGCCGTCCGCACGCTCGTCGTGGTGGGAGCGCTGGGGCGCTGGGGCGCCGTCCTGCACGCCGCCCTGGCCGCGCCGGCGCGCCCGCAGGGCCTCGGCGCGGCCTTTCGCGTCGGCAGGGCCTCGCTTGCTGTCGCCACCGCCACAGCCCTCGCCGCAGCGCTCGCCTGGAGCCCGGCCGCGGGGCTGAGCGCGCTCGGTGCAGCAACGCTCGCGACGCTCGCGATGACCGCCTGGGCGCGCCGCGCGGTCGGCGGGCGCACGGGGGACACGCTCGGCGCGACCGTGGCGATCGTCGAGGTCGCAGCGCTGCTCGTCCTGCTCGGCTTCGCCCGCAACTAAGCGCGGCGCCGGCCCCCGCAACCCTCCTGCGGGGGCCGTCCGGCCGCTAGAAGTGCTGCGGCTTCGCGGAGGCGATCGCCTCCAGGGTCTCGCCCGTCTTCTGTTCCGGCACGTGGGTGGCGATGTCCGCCTCGGTGACGATGCCGCACAGCTTCTTCCCGTCGTCGAGGACCGGAAGGCGCTTGACGGCGTGCTCGCGCATCAGGCTCAGCGCCTCGTCGACCGCGGCGTCGGCCCTGACCCACACAAGCCGACCCTGGGCCAGGTCACCCGCCCTCGTCTTGGCCGGGTCCATGCCGTGCGCGAGCGCCTTCACGACGATGTCGCGGTCGGTGAGCATGCCCTTGAGGCGGTCGTTATCGCCGCAGATCGGCAGCGAGCCGACGTCGAGCTCCTCCATCCGCCGGGCGGCGTCGAGCAGCGACTGGCTCTCCCCGATGCACTCGCACCCCCGATGCATCGCGTCGCGGACCGTCTTTGCCGGAGTGGCTGCCATGGCTGTACCTCCTCGCGTTGCGGTCGCTCTCGACCCTACGCCCGCGCCGTGCCTTGAACAACCCTCACACGGCGCCGGACCGGATCCGCTCGCCGAGGTGGTCGCCCGTGCGCATCGCCAGCGCGACGATCGTCAGCGTGGGATTGGCGGCGGCGCCCGTCGTCATGACGCTTCCGTCGGCGACGAACAGGTTCGGGACGTCGTGCGCCTGGCCCCACTCGTTGACGACGCCGTCCTCGGGCCGCTCGCTCATCCGTGCCGTGCCGAGGTTGTGCGTCGCCGGGTAGGGCGGCGTCTTGACGTGCCCGAGGGCGCCGACGGCCTCGTAGACCGCGACCCCCGCGGCCCACGCGTGCTCGCGCATGGCGAGGTCGTTGGGGTGGTCGTCGAAGTGCACGTTGGGAACCGGCAGCCCGTGCTGGTCGGTCACCGACGCGTTGAGCGTGACGCGGTTGGTCGCCTGCGGCATGTCCTCGCCGACGAGCCACATCCCGGCGGTGTGCTCGTAGGCGTCCATCGCCGCCGTGAAGTCCGGCCCCCACGCGCCCGGATCGATGAACGCCGCGAGGAACGCGGGCCCGAGCGACAGCATCTCCATGTAGTAGCCGCCGGCGAAGCCGCGGTCCTCGTCGTGGTCGCTCTCGTCGGCGATCAGGCCGGCCATCGTCTCGCCGCGCCACATCCGCACCGGCTTGTCGAAGCGGCTGTAGATCGACGCGGTCAGGTGGCGCATGTAGTTGCGGCCGACCTGGTCGCTGGAGTTCGCCAGCCCGTCGGGGAAGAGCGGCGAGGCCGACAGCAGCAGCAGCCGCGCGGTCTCGATCGCGTTGCAGGCGACCACCACCGCGCCCGCGCGCTGGCGCTGCAGCGCGCCGTCGCGGTCCACGTAGAGCACGCCGTCGACGCGCCCGCGCGTGTCGTGGGTGATCTGCACGACGTGGGCCTGGGCGCGCAGGTCGAGGTTGCCCGTCCGCCCGGCCTTGGGCAACTCGGACACGAGCGTCGACCACTTCGAGCCGTCCTTGTCGCCCTGGAAGTTGAAGCCGTCCTGGATCGACCCCGGCCGGCCGTCGTAGGGCTCGGCGTTCGTGCCGTACGGGCCGGTCGCGTAGCGCTTGTAGCCCACGCGCTCGGCGCCGTTGGCGAACACCTTGTAGTTGTTGTTGGCCGGCAGCGGCGGGCGGCCCCAGCGGTGCGTGACGCCCATCCGCTTCTCGGCCTCGTCGTAGTGGGGCTCAAGGTCCTCGAGCGAGATCGGCCAGTCGAGCAGCGACGCCCCGTCGAGGTCGCCGTACGTCGTGCGGGCCTTGAGCTCGTGGTCCTTGAAGCGCGGCGTGGCCCCGGCCCAGTGCGTCGACGAGCCGCCGACGGCCTTGACCGTCCATGCCGGGAGGTTCGGGAAGTCCCTGGCGATGCGGAAGGAGCCCGACGTCGTGCGCGGGTCCAGCCACGCCATCTGGTTGAAGGCCTCCCACTCGTCGTTGACGTAGTCGCGACCGGTGAGGTGCGGGCCGGCCTCGAGCACGACGGTGCGGATGCCCTGCTGGCAGAGCTGGTTGGCGATCGTGCCGCCGCCGGCGCCCGAGCCGACGACCACGACGCAGTCGCGCTCGTCCTGGTCGATCGGCTTCGAGTCGATCGGGAAGACGTTTCCGGCACCGTGTCCGTTCGTGGACGCCATGTCAGCTCGCCTCCTCGATCCGCGGGTCGGGGAGCCAGTCGAGGTCGGCGAACCCGCGCGACACATAGCCGCCCTTGCTGTACGAGGCGCCCTCCCAGCCCAGCAGCTCCCAGACCTCCGGGTCGTTGTAGAGGGTCAGAATCGTCTTCGCCCGCACCGCCTCGAAGAAGGCGGTCGAGCTCATGCCGCGCAGCACGTCGAGCGCCTGCTCGTCCGAGAGCCCCTCGAACGGCGCGCCGCCGGCGGCGTCGAGGTCGCGCAGGCCCTGGTCGAGCTGGGCGCGCAGCCGGACGTCCTCGGCGGCTGCCTCCAGGATCGCGTCGGCTGTGCGCTGGTAGGGGCCGTCGGGGAAGCGGTCGTGGGGGAACATGACGCGCACCATGCGCGTCAGCAACGTCCGCTGGGCAGGCTGGACGCCGGGGCGGGCCACCGTGGCCATGTGGGTCTCCTCTCCTGCGGATCGCCGACCCGCGGACACGAGCCGGCGCCCTACGAGATGACCCTAACCCGCCGCCCGCCGGTCGGACAAGCGCCTGCGGCGACGGCGCCTACGGTGACGGCGACGCCGCCATCGAGCTCATCGCCGGAGCAGGCGTGGCAGCCACCACCACCGGCCTGCCGAGTGCGCGCAGCTCGGCCTCGAGCAGGGCGGGGAGGTCGTGGATCTCGGGGAGCGCATCCGGGTCGGCGTAGCAGCCGAAGAACAGCTCGTGCCGGTAGCGGACCATCCCGATGGCCAGCGCGTGCTGGTCGGCGATGGGCACGACCGAGTAGACCTCCTGCAGCTCGCAGCCGAGCACCGAGACCGCGCCGCGCGGCCCCGGCGACTGCGAGACGGTCAGGTTGAACGCGCGGGGCGAGGACATCGCCCGGACGACCGGCGAGCGCAGCGGCGCCGGCACCAGCCCGCCGGCCGCGTACAGCGTCTCGGTGCCCTCGGCGCGGCCGCTGAGCTTCAGGCGCTGGGTCTCGTCGCGCACCCGGTCGAGGCGCTCTCGCGGCGTGGCGAGGTCGACCGGGAGCCGGATGTTGACCATCGCGATCCGGTTGCCCGGGCCGGTCTCCCCCATCCGCCGCGTGCTGACCGGGACCATCGCCTTGAACGGCGCTCGTGGCGGCTCGCCCCGGCGCAGCGCGAGCGCGCGCAACGCCCCGGCGACGACGGCCAGGCCGACGTCGTTGAGCGTGCCGCCGCCGGCGCGCGCGGCGCGCAGCTCCGCGCGCGAGGCGTGGTAGCCCACGAGCGATCGGCGCGCGCCGATCGGGACGTTGAGCGCGCTGTCGGGCGCGCGCCTCACGACGTCCTCGCGCGCCGCCAGCAGCACGCGGCGGGCGCGGCCGACGGCGCCGCGCACGGTCTCAGCGGGGCGGGTGGCCGCTGCGGCGGTGGCGCGCAGCGCCCGGACGCCGTCGGCGGCGGTGTGCGTCAGCTCGTCGAGCGCCCAGCCGAGCGGACCGGGCGCGCCGGCGGTCTGCCACCCCCGTCCCGGCTCTGACGTCGCCCCGGGCGTCGCGTCGGCGACCAGGCCGACGATCTGCAGGGCGGCGATCCCGTCGACCAGCGCGTGGTGCACCTTGCCGAGCATCGCTGCGCGCCCATCCTCGAGGCGGGGGATCAGGAACATCTGCCACAGCGCCCGGGAGCGGTCGAGCGGCTGGGAGAGCAGCGCGTCGCGCAGGGCGGCGAACGCCTGCTCGCTCACCGGCTCGTCGGGCGCGGACAGCGCCACCACGTGGGCGGAGAGATCGAACTCGGTGTCCTCGACCCAGCGCGGCTCGGAGAGTCCCAGCGGGGCGTTCTCCAGGCGCCACCGGCACCACGGCACGTCGTCGAGGCGGCTCGCCACGCGCTCGCGCAGCGCCGGCAGCGTCGGCCGAGCGCCCTCGTCGGGCACGTCGAACACGGCGCTCCACCCGACGTGCATGTGCGCGGCCGCCGACTCCAGGCGGAGAAACGACCCGTCCAGGGGCGACAGACGCCTGCTTGCACTCATCCTTGTGCCCTCTCCTCGTGGAACCCCACGCGCAACAACCTGGCAGGGATCGGACGTCTCGCCGGGACGGACGTGCGGAATTCCCCACGTTCGGGGGGTCGGACCGCCAAGGGGAGCACCGCACCCTCCCCGTTCGGGGGGTGAAGATCACGCCGACCGGGGGGCATGAGGACGAGAACCCTTCCCCGCCGCGGAGCCTGCGGCTAGACAGCGACGCGTGACCGACACGCAGCGTCCCTTCCAGCGCCTCGCGATCGTCAACCGCGGCGAGGCGGCGATGCGCGCCATCCACGCGGTTCGCGAGCTCAACGAGCAGCGCGCGGAGCCGATCCAGGTCATCGCCTTCTACACGGAGCCCGAGCGCCACGCGCTGTTCGTCCGCCGGGCCGACGAGCGGCACTGCCTCGGGCAGGCGACCGTGGTCGACGGCGACGGCCGCCGCAGCAACGGCTACCTCGACTACGAGGCGCTCGAGCGCGCCCTGGTCGAGACGCGGGCGGATGCCGCCTGGGTCGGGTGGGGCTTCGTGGCCGAGCATCCCCGGTTCGCCGAGCTCTGCCGGCGGCTGGGGATCGTCTTCGTCGGGCCCGACCCCGACACGATGCGCGCGCTCGGCGACAAGATCGAGGCCAAGCGCCTGGCCGAGCAGGCCGGGGTGCCGGTGGCCCCCTGGAGCGGCGGGCCGGTGGAGAGCGTCGAGGACGCGGTTCGCCACGGCGAGGCGCTCGGGCTTCCCTTGATCATCAAGGCCGCCGCGGGCGGCGGCGGGCGCGGCATGCGGCGGGTCGACCGCGCGGAGGAGCTGCCGTCCGCGTACGAGCGCGCCCGCGCCGAGGCGGCGCAGGCCTTCGGCGATCCGAGCGTGCTGATGGAACGCCTCGTGGACTCGGCGCGGCACGTCGAGGTGCAGCTCGTGGCCGACGGCCACGGGGCGGTCTGGGCGCTCGGCGTGCGCGACTGCAGCTACCAGCGCCGCCACCAGAAGGTCGTCGAGGAGTCGGCCAGCCCGGCGCTCGCCCCCGAGCAGGAGCGCGAGCTCGCGGCGGCGGCGGTACGGCTCGCGAAGCTGGCGCGCTACCGCGGCGTCGGCACCGTGGAGTTCCTCTACGAGCCGGCCGAGCAGGCGTTCTCGTTCATGGAGGTCAACACCCGCCTGCAGGTCGAGCACCCGGTCACCGAGATGGTCACCGGAGCCGACCTCGTCAAGCTCCAGCTCCATATCGCCGCCGGCGGCCGGCTCGAGGGCGACCCGCCGCCGCCCCGCGGCCACGCGATCGAGGTGCGCCTGAACGCCGAGGATCCCGGGCTCGGGTTCGCCCCCGCGCCCGGGCGGGTCGCGCTGCTGCGGCTGCCCACCGGGCCGGGTGTGCGCGTGGACAGCGGCCTGGCGGAGGGCGACACGGTCCCGCCGGAGTTCGACTCGATGATCGCGAAGATCATCGCCCACGGCCCGACGCGCGCGGACGCGATCGCGCGGCTGCGGCGGGCCGTCGCCGACACGATGGTGGTGATCGAGGAGGGGGCGACGAACCAGGGGTTCCTGCTCGACCTGCTCGACCGTCCCGAGCTGCGCGCCGGTGAGGTGGACACCGGCTGGCTGGACCGTCTGCAGGCACAGGGCGACGTCCAGTCGGTGCACCACGCCGACACCGCGCTGGTCCAGGCGGCGATCGCGCTCTGCGATGCCGCCAAGGCCGCCGACCGGGCGCACTTCTACGCCTTCGCGCGCCGCGGGCGCCCGCAGGCCGAGGCGCCGGTGTCCCGGACGGTCGATCTGCGCTACGGGGGCGCGAGCTACCGCTTCGAGGTCCGCCAGATCGGTCCCGCGACCTACCAGGTCGAGATCGACGGGGTGCGGATCGAGGCTGACGTCGAGCGCGTCACCGAGCACGAATGCCGCGTCGCCTACGGCGGGCGCTCCTACCGGACGCTGACCGCGCTCCAGGACGCCGACCTGCTCGTGGAGGTCAACGGCGTCCCGCACCGCATCTCGCGCGACGAGGCGGGCCTGGTGCGCAGCCACGCCCCCGCCGTCGTCGTGGCGATCCCGGTCTCCGTCGGCGACGAGGTGCGCGCGGGCGACGTCGTCGCGGTCACGGAGAGCATGAAGATGGAGAGCTCGCTCGTCGCCCCCGTGGCCGGCCGGGTGCGCCGGGTGCTCGTCTCCGCCAACGTGCACGTCGCGGCCGGCAGGCCGCTGGTGCAGATCGAGCCGCTCGAGGGCGAGGGCGCCGGCAACGAGGGCGAGCGCGTGCGCTTCGACGCCGGCGGGCCGGGCCGCGGCGCCGAGCCGTCCGGCCTGCAGCGCCTGGTGTGGCTCGTGCTGGGCTACGACCTCTCCGCCGCCGAGGTGAGGTCGACCGTCGACGAGCTGCTCGCCGCGCCGCTGGACCTCGACGGTGAGCGCCGGCTGCTCGAGGTCTACGCCGACCTCCGTGCGCTCAATCGGCCGCATGCCTCCGACGAGCCCGACGCGCCGCAGGTGCTGGGCAGTCCGCAGGAGCGCTTCCACGCCTTCCTGCGCTCGCTGGATGCCGGCGCCGAGGGGCTGCCCGACCGCTTCGTGGCCAACCTGGAGCGCGCGCTCGGCCAGTACGGGATCGCCGGCCTCGAGCGCACGCCCGCGCTCGAGGACGCCTGCTACCGCGTGTTCCTCTCCCAGCAGCGGGCCGAGGCTGCGCGCGCCGCGGTGCAGAACCTCCTGCGCCGGCAGCTCGAGTGCGCCGGCGAGCTCTCGGGCATGGTGGACGACGAGTTCCGCCGCGCACTCGACCGTCTCGAGGCTGCGCTGGCGCCGCGCGAGCCGGCCCTCGCCGACCTCGCGCGCGAGCTGCGGTGGCGCCTCTTCGACCAGCCGCTGATCGAGGCGGCCCGCGAGGAGGCCTACGCCGCCATGGAGCGCCACCTGGCCGCCCTGGCCGGCGAGCCCGGGCGAGCCGACCGCGACGCGCACATGCGCTCGCTCGTCGACTGCCCGCAGCCGCTCACGCCGCTGCTGACCCGGTACGCCGGCGAGGCGGGCGTGGCGGCCGGGCGGGTGCTCGTCGAGGCGCTGACCCGCCGCCACTACCGCATCCGCGGGCTCGAGGACGTCCACGAGCTCGTGCTCGAGGGCGTCCCGTTCGTGCTCGCGTCCTACGAGCGCGGCGGAAGGCGCCACCACGTCGCGGCGGCGTTCACCGAGCCGGCCGGCGTCGCGGCCGCGCTGCGCGCGCTGGCCGCCCACGCCCGGAGCGTGCCCGCGGGCGAGCGCCTGCTCGCCGACCTGTGCACGGTGCGGGCCGAGAGCGCGGCGACCGGGGACGAGCTCGCGGCCGAGCTCGAGCGGCTGCTGGCGGAGGCGAAGCTGCCGCCGGCCGTCGAGCGCGTGGCGTTCACCGTGGGAACGCGCGACGACGTCCACGTGATGACGTTCTCGGGGGCGCCGAACGCGGCGGTGGCCGAGCACCGCGACCTGCGCGGCCTGCACCCCATGACGTCCGAGCGCCTGGACCTGTGGCGCCTGAAGAACTTCACGCTCGAGCGGCTCCCCTCCGCCCACGAGATCTACCTCTTCCGCGCGATCGCCCGCGCCAACGCGCGCGACGAGCGCCTGATCGCGGTCGCCGAGGTCCGCGACCTGACCGCGGTGCGCGACGAGGCCGGGCGCATCACCGCGCTGCCGGAGCTCGAGCGGATGGCGCGCCAGGCGCTCGAGGAGATGCGCGCCGTGCAGTCGCGCCGGCCGTCGCGCGAGCGCTTGCAGTGGAATCGCCTGCTGCTCTACGCGTGGCCGGCCATGGACTTCGAGCCCGACGAGGCGCGCCCGGTCATCACGCGGTTGGCGCGCCTGACCGCCGGGCTCGGCATGGAGATGGTGCTGCTGCGCGCCCGCGTGCCCGAGGACGGCGGCGAGCGCGATCGGGTGCTGCGGTTCTTCAACCCGGCGGGCCATGGTGTGGTGATGGAGGTGGGCGACCCGCCCAGCCGGCCGCTGCGCCCGCTCGACGAGGGCGCCCAGCGGATCGTCTCCGCCCGCCGCCGGGGCACGGTGCATCCCGCGGAGATCGTGAAGATCCTCGCCCCCGAGCGGGCCGAGGCGGGCGCCCCGATCCCGGCCGGGGAGTTCACCGAGCACGACCTCGATCCGGACGGCCGGCTCGTCCCCGTCGACCGGCCCGCGGCGACCAACCGCGCCGGCGTCGTGGTGGGCCTGGTGCGCAACGGCACCCAGCGCTACCCGGAGGGCATGCTCCGGGTCGTCCTGCTGGGCGACCCGACGCGCGCGCTCGGCTCGCTGGCCGAGCCCGAGTGCCGGCGGATCATCGCGGCGCTCGACCTCGCCGAGCAGCTCGGCGTGCCGTGCGAGTGGTTCGCGCTCTCCGCCGGCGCCAAGATCGCGATGGACTCCGGGACCGAGAACATGGACTGGGTGGCGGCCGCGCTGCGGCGCATCGTCCGGTTCACGCAGGCGGGCGGCGAGATCAACGTGGTCGTGAGCGGCATCAACGTCGGCGCGCAGCCCTACTGGAACGCCGAGGCGACGATGCTCATGCACACCAAGGGCATCCTGGTCATGACCCCGGAGAGCGCGATGGTGCTCACGGGCAAGGAGGCGCTCGACTACTCCGGCGGCGTGTCGGCCGAGGACAACTTCGGCATCGGCGGCTACCAGCGGATCATGGGGCCCAACGGCCAGGCCCAGTACTGGGCGCCCGATCTGACGGGCGCCTGCGAGGTGCTGCTCAGCTACTACGAGCACGCCTACGTGGCGCCCGGCGAGCGCTTCCCCCGGCGCGCCCCTGTGCAGGACCCGCCCGATCGCGACGTCAGCGGCTCGCCGCACTGGGCGCCCGACTCCGACCTGCGCACCGTCGGCGAGATCTTCGCGGAGGCCACCAATCCCGGCCGCAAGAAGCCGTTCGACATCCGGGCGGTGATGCTCGCCGTCGCGGACCGCGATCACGCGCCGCTGGAGCGCTGGAAGGGGATGCGCGACGCCGAGGTCGCCGTCGCCTGGGACGCCCACCTCGGCGGCTGGCCCGTCGCGATGCTCGGCATCGAGTCCCGGCCGCTGCCGCGCTTCGGCCAGGTTCCCGCCGACGGACCGGAGCAGTGGACGTCGGGCACCCTGTTCCCGCAGGCCTCCAAGAAGATCGCGCGGGCCATCAACGCCGCCTCCGGCCGCCGGCCGCTGGTCGTGCTGGCCAACCTCGCGGGCTTCGACGGCTCCCCCGAGTCGATGCGGCGGCTTCAGCTCGAGTACGGGGCCGAGATCGGCCGCGCCATCGTCAACTTCGACGGGCCGATCGCGTTCTGCGTGATCTCGCGCTTCCACGGCGGGGCCTTCGTCGTCTTCTCGCGCGCGCTGAACGAGAACCTCGAGACGAGCGCGCTCGAGGGCGCGCACGCCTCGGTGATCGGCGGCGCTCCTGCCGCGGCCGTCGTCTTCTCCCGGGAAGTCGACGTCCGCACGCGAACGCACGAGGAGATCGCCGAGCTCGACGAGCGCATCGCCGGCGCGGAGGGCGCCGAGCGCCAGCGGCTGCGCGCCGAGCGCGACGCGCGGTGGGCCGAGATCCGCTCGGACAAGCTCGGCGAGCTCGCCGCCGAGTTCGACGCGGTCCACAGCGTGCAGCGCGCCGTCAGCGTGGGCTCGGTCGACCGGATCGTGCCCGCGTCGGAGCTGCGGCCCTACCTGATCGACGCCGTCGAGCGCGGCATGCGCCGAACGCTGGAGCAGATCGCCGGCCAGGGCGTCCACCGGCTCGAGCCTGCGGCGGACGTGGTCGAGCCCGCCCGCCGGCGCGTGGCCGGCTGAGCGGGCGCTGACCACGTCAGCCGGCCGGGCTAGATCCGGATCGCCTTGACGTCGAGGAACTCGTCGAGGCCGTAGCGTCCGAGCTCGCGGCCGTACCCGGAGTGCTTGACGCCGCCGAACGGGGCCAGCGCGTTGAACGCCGCACCGTTGATCTCGACCATGCCGGTGCGGATCCGCCGCGCCACGCGCTGCGCGCGGTCGGGGTCCGACGACCAGACCCCGCCGGACAGGCCGTAGATCGAGTCGTTGGCGATGCGAACCGCGTCGTCCTCTGAGTCGTAGGGGATGATCGAGAGCACCGGGCCGAAGATCTCCTCCTGGGCGATCGTCATCTCGCTGCGGACCTCGGAGAACACGGTCGGCCGCACGAAGTAGCCGCGATCGAGCCCGTCGGGGGCCTCGGGGCCGCCGGCGACGAGCCTCGCGCCCTCCTCGATGCCCTTGCGGATGTAGCCGCGGACGCGGTCACGCTGGGTCGCCGAGACGAGCGGCCCGATCTGGGCATCGGGGTCGAAGGGGTCGCCCGGCCTGCTGTGCGCGGCGGCCGCCGCCGCGATCCGCTCGACCTCGGCGAGCCGCGCGCGCGGCACGAGCATCCTGGTCAGCGCGGTGCAGGTCTGCCCCGAGTTGAGGAAGCACTTCGCCACGCCGTCGGTGACCGCGGCCTCGAGGTCGGCGTCGTCGAGGATCACGTTGGCCGACTTGCCGCCCAGCTCGAGCGCGACGCGCTTGAGCGTGCCGGCGGCCGCCTGGGCCACGCGCCTGCCCGCCGTGGTCGAGCCGGTGAACGAGATCACGTCGACGCCCGGGCTGGCGGCGATCGCCTCGCCGACGACCGGTCCGAGGCCCGTCACCAGGTTGAACACGCCGTCCGGGAGCCCCGCGGCGTCGATGATCTCCGCGAGCACGAACGCGTTGAGCGGGGTCACCTCGCTGGGCTTGAGCACCACGGTGCAACCGGCGGCCAGCGCCGGGGCGACCTTGGCGGCGATCTGGTGCAGCGGGTAGTTCCACGGCGTGATGCAGCCGACCACGCCGGCCGGCTCGCGCACGACGAGCGCGTTGCCGATCCGCTCCGTCGGCTCGCCCTGCTCGCGCAGGATGCTCGCCAGGGCGGCGAACGACATCCGCGGCAGGCCCGCCTGGATCAGGATCGCCTGCGAGACGGGCATGCCGAGCTCGCGCGCCACGAGCGCGGCGATCTCCTCCGCGCGCTCCTCGAGACCCGCGGCGATCGCCTCCAGCGCGTCGGCGCGCGCTTCGACCGGGGTCTGCGACCAGCGCTCGAAGGCGGCCCGGGCCGCGGCGATCGCTCGCTCGACGTCGTCGGCGGTCCCCTCGGGGATGCGGCCCATCACCTCCTCGGTCGTCGAGTCGATCACGTCGAGCGTGCCGGTGCCGGTCGACTCCGCCCAGCGCCCGCCGATGTACAGGCGGTCGCGGACGATCGGCTCGGCGGCGCGCGGGCTCGCTTGGGTCAGGGTGTCCATTCGTTGCTCCTCGTCTCAGGCTGTGATGTCAGGTCGTCGCGAGCGGCGCGGGCGGCGCGGTGGTCTCGCGCCGGGCATCCGCCGGCGCGGCGGTCATGGCGTCGGCAGTGCGATGGGCGAGCGCCATGATCGACACCATCGGGTTCACGCCGACGGCCGTCGGGAAC
Organism: Actinomycetota bacterium; assembly: GCA_005888335.1. The sequence continues at coordinate 16,899 of VAWY01000085.1, read as the reverse complement.
GCGCTCGCGTCGCCCACCCAGACGCCCTTGGTGTCGTGCAGCTCGCCGCGCGGATCGGCGACGCTCGCCTGCGGGTCGGCGCCCATGCGGCAGCCGCCCATCTGGTGCGCGCTGAAGAGCCCCTGCCCGCCGGCGCGCAGCGGCAGCCGCCGCGCCCGCGCGATGAACGCCTCGAGGTCGTCGCCGCGCCGCCAGCGCGGCGCGCCGGCGCCGATCGTGTAGATGGCCCGCGCGCCCGCTGCCTCGTGCATCCGGATGCACGCCTCGAGGGCGCCGCGCAGGTCGCGCTCGTCCGCCGGGTCGGTCACCGCGTAGTGGAGCACCGCCTCACCGTTCTCGTCGAGTGTGATGCGGCCGTGCCCGCGCATCTGCGCGCGGCCGACGGCGATGACCGCGTGGCGCAGCTCGGCGATCAGCTCCTTGTGCTCGCGGCCGACGAGCGAGACGCCGGAGCAGATCTGGCCCGGCCCCCACTGGATGCCCTCGATCAGGAAGCCGAAGCCGTCGCCGGCGTCCTCGAACTCGTGGCACTGCCACGCGTGGGGCGGTCCCCACCACTGCCGCACGTCCTCGTCGTAGACGCCGATCACGGCGACCGCGGCGTGGTTGAGCCAGTGGTCGCCGACCGCCGGCCCGCCGATCCCCGAGCGCAGCAGCAGCGCGGGCGACTCGATCGCGCCGCAGGCCGCGACGACCCGCGGCGCCCGCACGGTGACCTGGGTGCGGGCGCCCGAGGCGGGGTCGGCGTAGACCGCCGCCACGCCCACGGCGTGGCCGTCCTCGGTCAGGATCCGCTGCGCCTTGGTGCGCACGAGGATCCGGGCGCCGGCCTCGTAGGCGTCGAGCAGCCACGTCTTGTCGTTCGAGCGCTTGGCGCCCGCCGGGTCGCCGTAGCCCATGTAGCCCGCGGCCTCCGGCGTGTACTTCTCGACGTCGGCGTTGCGCACGACCTGCCGGCCCCGCCAGCCGAGCCGCTCGGCGCCGAGCTTCATCTTCTCCTGCGCGGGGCTCAGGTCGGTCGCCTGGTCGGTCGCGCCGATCCGCTCGAGCACGGCGTCGGTGAGCCGGTCGAACTCCGGCCCGTCCACGCCCTCCAGCCCGAACTCGCGCGCCCACAGCTCACGCACCCACGGCGGCGTGCGCAGGCAGTTCGTCCAGTTGACCACCGTTCCGCCGCCGAGCGCGGCGCCGGCCAGGATCCCCAGGTTGCCGTCGGCGGTGGGCTGCGGACCGCCGCGCCAGTACATCTCGTTGAAGGCCTTGAGCTCGAGCTGCGCGAAGTCCGACTCGGTGTAGTAGCCACCGGCCTCGAGGACCACGACGTCCTGTCCGCGCTGCGCCAGCAGGCCGGCGATGACGCCGCCGCCGGCGCCGGAGCCGACCACGCAGACGTCCGCCTCGAGCGTCACCTCGTCGCCCTCGGGGACGAGCGGCTCGATCGGCTTGGCCGCCGTCGAACGGGCGATCGTCGGGCCCGGGTAGCCGAACCGGGCCCAGTTCGGGTTGCTCTGCGTCTGCGGGTCCGGCGCGCCGTAGTGGATCATCGTCGTCAGCGCGGCCAGCGAGCCGATCCCGGCGGCGGCCTGCGAGGACGCGAGCGACAGCGAGCGCAGGATCTCCTCGCGTGACGACTGGGACGGAGCCTGCGCGAGGCCGAGCCCGTCGAGGGCGTCGAGCAGCTGCGCCAGCCCGGCCTGCTGGGGCTCGGGCAGCCCGGCGATGAACTCCTCGACCGCGCGGTCCACGCCCTGGTCGCTCGCCGCGCGCGCCCAGAAGCCGTCAGGATCGTCGTCGCGCTCCACGCGCGGGACGACGGTGTCGCACAGCGCGCGCAGCGCCGTCCGGCGCGACTCGGTGAACAGCTCTTCCATCACGGGATCCTCTCTCTCGCTTCCGACCACGAGAGTGGAGGATCGCCCAAGTTCTGCCCGTGCGGTAGTGGAGCCAGACCAGAACATTCGTGGCGAACGTCGTGATCTTTCACGAGATCCGGCGGCGACTGGCGCTGGACGGCGCAGCGCCGTAACGTCCCATTCATGCCCAAGCCGGCCGCGTTCTTCGTCACCGTCGAGCGGCACGGCGTCGCGCCGCTCGAGACGCGGCTGCTGGTGCGCGCCCCCTCGCGCCGGGCGGCCGGCGAGCTGGCGAGCTGGCTGGCCGAACGCGAGCGCGGCGGCATGTTCGAGGCGACGATGGTCCGCCGCGCGCGCGGCCGGCACACGGCGTACGACGACGCCGAGGCGGCGCGTCAGCTGTCCAGCGCGGACGCCGCCAACGCGACGACGGCATAGGCGCACAGCGCGAGCCCGACAGCCCGCAGGCCCCGGCCGACGGGGAGCGCGCGCCCCGCGCGCATCGCGTCCTCGTAGGTCCGCCACCGCACGGTCGCGTCGGCGGCCAGGAGCGCGCCGGCGAGGATCGGCGGGCCCGCGATCACCCAGCGCCAGACGTCGTGGTGGAAGTCCAGCGCCTTCGCCGCGGCGACGCCGCCCGCCACGAGGGCCAGCGCCGTCCGGATCCACGCCAGGAACGTGCGCTCGTTGGCGAGCGAGAAGCGGTAGTCGATGTCCGGTCGGTCGCCCGCGGCCACACCGACATCATGCCGACCCGACCGGCGGCGGCGCGTGGCTCGCGTGGCCGGGAGCCGGCGGGACGTCGAGCGCCGGGTTGCGGTCGAAGAAGCCCGCCGGCTTGAGCCAGAAGGACACGGTGTCGACGGGCATGATCGGCCAGTCCTCGGGCCGCGTGACGTGGTGGATGCCGAAGACGTACCAGAGCACGACGTCGGTGTTCTCGATCGGGCGGTCCTGGGCCGTCCACGCGGCCAGGCCCGTGTCCTGCGCGCTCTGGTTGGGGAACTCGCCGCACGGCCAGCGCTCGTCCTCGCGGTACGGCGTCACCCACAGGGTGTGGCCGAGCACCTGCGCGCGGCGGAAGACCGGCGAGTCGCGGTCGAGCAGCGCGGGGATGCAGGCGCCGGGCACGAGCTTGTAGCCGACGGGCGTCCCCAGCCGGCTCGTGACGCCGTCGTTGACGACCTTCCACGACCGTTGGGCGTGCCAGTCGTAGTCCTGGCGGCCCTCGGCCTCGGTGCGCAAGGGCGTGCTGCGCTGCACGACGGCAAGTCCGTGCGGGTTCTCGGGCCCCGTCGGCAGCGCCTCGGACTCGGTGGCGTAGACCGTGTTGTCCTCGCCGTCGATGTCCATGTCGAGCCGGGCGACGAGGAAGTGCTGGTGCGTCGGGGCATACGTCCGCTCGTCGACGAGCGTGCCGTACGGCGGCTGCCGGCCGTCGGCGAACGGCGTCGTGACCATGATCCCGGTCGCGCGCACCTCGCACTCGATGTTGCCGTCCTGGTGCAAGCGCCAAGAGACGAGGTACTCGTAGTTGGCGACGGTGGCGTGGAACGAGACGACGAGCCGGCGCATCCGGCGCACCTCGGTGCCGGCCACCGGGTCGACGTGCTTCCACAGGACCCCGTTGTCCTCCTCGTGGATGCAGATCGCGTTGCGGATCACGTACGGCTCGCCTCGCGTGTCGTGCAGGACGGCGTCGAGGTAGGCGATCTCCCCCAGGCAGTCGCACCCTCGCTCGAGCGACGTCGTCATGAAGCCGAGCCCCCACTCGCCGATGTCGAACGCCGTGCGGCGGTAATGGTCGGGCGTGGGGTCGCGGTACGGGACGACCATCTCGGCGAACGACAGCCGGTGGGCGACCGGGCGAACGCGGCCGCCGTCCTCGTAGCCGAGCGTGTGGATGACGAGGCCCTCGCGGTAGTTGAAGCCGAGCCGCATCGACCATCGCTGCCAGCGCAGCGCCTGGCCGTCGAGCGCGAACGACGTTCCCTCGGGCTGGGTGATCTCCAGCGGCTTGACGTCGTCGCGCAGACGCAGGCCGGGCAAGAGGCGCGGCACGTACTCGCCCATGACCTGCGGCGGCTCGACGCCGCCGGTGTCCTCGACCTCCAGCAGCTCCATCCGGTTGAGGTCGACGATGAAGTTCAGGCCGCTCACCGGGTGGGCGTAGGGATTGGCTCCGTCGGCGGCGCGGTACCAGACGTCGGTCCAGCCGATCCGGGCGCCGCGGTAGCGCTCCGGGACGAGGTGCGCCCCGTAGGCCCAGACGTCGAGCAGCACCCGGTCGACGTCGGTGATCCCGCGCGCGGCCAGCGCCTCGACGACGCGCGGGTCGCCGCGGAGCGCCACGTCGCACTCGTGGAACTCGTCGACGGTCAGGTTCGGGTGCTCGCCGGGCCGGTGCTCCCACGACACGACGCGCTCGCCGGAGAGCGAGACGACGGCCTTGTAGGCGTCGCCGCCGTCGCGGTTCCAGCACACGACGATCGCCTCGCGCGCGATCGGCTCGCCCGCGGACAAGGCCTGTTTGGAGGGCTCCTTGAGCTCGATCGACGCGAACCGCCAGCGATCGGTCACGCCCCGGTCGCGGCGCAGGATCGCCGCCGCGCTGCGGAACTCGTCCTCGGACAGCGGGTCGAGCGCGTGGCGGCTCAACGCTCTCGCAGGACGGTGACCGTGTCGAACGCGGGATCGCTGGCGCCGTGCAGCCGGCCGCCGCTGGCGAGCAGCTCGCGCAGGTAGGCGACGGTCTCGGCTGAGATCCGCTCGCCGGGCAGCAGCACCGGGATCCCGGGCGGGTAGCCGGCGATCGACTCGCACGACACGCGGCCCACGGCCGCCTCGGCGACGACCACCTCGGACTCGCCCAGGAACGCGTCGCGTGGCGAGACGGCCATCTCGTTGTACAGGCTCGACACGGGCCGCGAGATCGCCGCGACGTCGCCGGGGCGGCCGATGCGCTTGACGGTCTCCTCGATGTCGCCGGCGAGGCGCTCGAGCGCGGCGACGGGCTCGCCCAGGCCGACGATGAACACGACCGTCGCCTGGGTGGCCAGCTCGGGGTGCACGTCGTAGGCGCGCCGCAGCGCGTCGGCGACCTCGTAGCCGGTGCGGCCGGTCCGGCGCACGTCGACGACCAGCCGCATCGGGTCGTGGGCGGCGACGCCGTAGCGGCCGACGAGCGCCGCATCGACGACCTCGATGCCCTCGATCGTGTCGAGCTTGGCCCGCGCGACGCGGATCGCGCGCAGCGTCTCGTGCAGGATCTGCTCGCCGTGCAGGGCGAGCTGGCGCCGCGCCCCGTCCAGGGAGGCCATCAACAGCGACGACGGGCTCGTGGAGCGCACCAGGCGCACGGTGCGGGTGACGGCGCGGACGTCGATGCGCCCGCCGTGCCCGACGTGCAGCATCGCGCTCTGGGTGAGCGATCCGGCGATCTTGTGGGTGCTCGTGAGGATCGCGTCGGCGCCCTGGGCCAGCGCGCTGGGCGGGAACTGCTCGTGGAAGCCGAGGTGCGGGCCCCACGCCTGGTCGACGACCAGCGGGACGCCGGCCGCGTGCGCGACCTCGGCGCAGCCGGCGATGTCGGCCGCCATGCCGTAGTAGGTCGGTGAGGTGATGAACGCGGCGCGCGCGTCCGGGGTGGCTCGCAGCGCCTCCGCGAGGGCCGTCGGGGTGACGCAGTGGGCCATGCCGAGGTGCTCGTCGTACTCGGGGGCGACGAACGTGGGGATCCCGCCGCTCAGGATGAGCCCGTCGACGATCGAGGCGTGCGCGTTGCGCTGCACGACGACGTGCGCCCCCAGGGGCGCGAGCGCGAGGCACAGCGCGTGGTTGCCCTGCGTCGAGCCGTTGGTCAGAAACCACGTCCGCTCGGCGCCGTAGGCGTCGGCGGCGAGGCGCTCGGCGAGCTCGTAGGGGGTCGGCGACACGCCGAGGTCGATGCCGTGGACGTCCTGGGGAACGTCCGCCACCAGCGCGTCGACCCCGATCGCCTTGCGCACGCCGGGGTCAGCGCCCGCGCCGCCCTTGTGACCGGGCACGTGGTAGCGCGCCGGCCCGCGGAACGCGTACGCGGCCACGGCCTCCAGGTACGGCGCGTTCGGCTGCTCGTTCACGGACGCCGCGATACTAAGGCCGGCCCGACAGCGCGCGCATTGTGCAACCTCCAAGCCGGGCGGGCGCGCTTTGTCCCGTTCGCCGATTGGCCGAGGGCCCGCCGCCGGAGTAGGTTCCGCGCACCGGAGGAGACCCCCGCAGGAGGAGACTGACCGTGGCAACGCAGGCGGGCGTGAAGACGCTGAGCAACTTCATCGACGGCGAGTTCGCGGAGCCGCTCGCCGGCGACACCGAGCCGATCGTCAACCCGGCCACGGGCGCCACGATCGCCTACGCCCCGCGCTCGAGCGCGGCCGACGTCGATCGGGCCGTGTCGGCCGCGCGGGCGGCCTTCGACGGGTGGTCGGTGACGACGCCGGGCGAGCGAGCGCTGGCGCTGCTGCGCCTCGCGGACGCCATCGAGGAGCACGCCGACGAGCTCGCCGAGCTGGAGAGCGACAACGCCGGCAAGCCGCTGCAGGCCGTCAAGGACGACGAGATGCCGTTCATGGTCGACAACCTGCGCTTCTTCGCCGGCGCCGCGCGCTGCATGGAGGGCAAGCCCGCGGGCGAGTACCTGGAGGGCTACATGTCGATCATCCGGCGCGAGCCGATCGGCGTCGTCGGCCAGATCGCGCCGTGGAACTACCCGCTGATGATGGCCGTCTGGAAGATCGGCCCCGCACTGGCCACCGGCAACACCGTCGTGCTCAAGCCGGCCGAGAGCACGCCGGTCTCGACGGTCAGGCTCGCGGAGATCGCCGCGGAGTTCCTGCCCAAGGGCGTGCTCAACGTCGTGTGCGGCCGCGGCGACACGGGCGAGGCGATCGTCTCCCACGAGGCGGTCGACATGGTCTCGATCACCGGCTCGGTCGAGTCGGGCAAGCGCGTGGCCGAGGTCGCCTCGCGCACGCTCAAGCGCGTGCACCTCGAGCTCGGCGGCAAGGCGCCCGTCGTGGTCTTCGACGACGTCGACATGGCCACCGCGCTGGAGACGATCGCCGGCACCGGCTACTACAACGCCGGCCAGGACTGCACCGCGGCCACCCGCGTGCTGGCCGGCAAGGGCGTCTACGACGACGTCGTCAACGGCCTGGCCGAACAGGCCAAGGGCTACGTCATGGGCGACACGCGCTCCCCCGACACGACGCTCGGGCCGCTCAACAGCGCCCGCCAGCGCGAGCGCGTCGAGGCCTTCCTGCAGCGCAAGCCCGGCCACGTCGAGGTCGTCACGGGCGGACGCGAGCCCGACCTGCCCGGCTTCTTCCTCGAGCCCACCGTCGTCGCGGGCCTCAGGCAGGACGACGAGATGGTCCAGCGCGAGATCTTCGGGCCGGTCATCACCGTCCAGCCCTTCTCCGACGAGGCCGAGGCGATCGCCTGGGCCAACGGCACCCCCTACGGCCTGGCGAGCTCGGTCTGGACGCGCGACGTCGGCCGGGCGCTGCGCGTCGCCAACGCCCTGCGCTTCGGCTGCGTGTGGATCAACGACCACATCCCGCTCGCCTCCGAGATGCCGCACGGCGGCTTCAAGCAGTCCGGCTACGGCAAGGACCTCTCGATGTACGCCCTCGAGGACTACACCGAGGTCAAGCACGTCATGGTCAACCTGGCCTAGGAGCGCGCGATGGCACAAGCACGGCCGGCGTTGCGCGGCCTTCCGGAGATCCGCTCCTACCTGCGGACCAACCGCACGCCCGTCTACTTCGTCTCGCCGTCGGCGTTCAACCTGCTGGGCATCGACCGCTGGCTGCAGGGGTTCTTCTACGTCAACTACTACGACTCGTTCGAGGGCAACCATCCGCGCGTCTTCGTGCCCTCCGAGCGGCCGCCGCGCGAGTTCCAGTCGATGGAGGACGTCAACAACTACCTGCTCGCCCACAAGGAGGTCGTCGACTTCATGGGCCGCCGCGGCCCGGGCGGCAAGGCGACGTGCGTGATGTTCGATGCGCAGACCGAGGAGCTGGCCGGCGAGCTGGGGCTCGAGATCGTCCATCCCCCCGCGGAGCTGCGGCGGCGCCTGGACTCGAAGATCGTCACCACGCGCCTCGGCGAGGAGGCGGGCGCGCCGAGCGTGCCCAACGTGCTCGGGCGCGCCGCCAGCTACGAGGAGCTCGGCGCGCTGGCCGCGGCCGCCGGCCTGGGCGAGGACCTCGTCGTCCAGACGCCCTACGGCGACTCGGGGCGCACGACGTTCTTCATCCGCGGCCGGGCGGACTGGGATCGCCACGCGCAGGACATGGTGGGCGAGGAGCTCAAGGTCATGAAGCGCATCAACTGCCGCGCGGCGGCGGTGGAGGCCGTGCTCACGCGGCACGGGACGCTCGTCGGCCCGCTCATGCGCGATCTGACCGGCCATCCCGAGCTGACGCCCTACGCGGGCGGCTGGTGCGGCAACGACATCTTCCCCGACGCGCTGTCGCCCGAGCACCGCGCCCGGGCGCGCGAGCTCATCCAGCGGTTCGGCGCCCGGCTGGGCCAGGAGGGCTACCGCGGCTTCTTCGAGGTCGACGTCCTGGCCGACACCGACACGGGCGAGCTGTACCTCGGCGAGCTCAACCCGCGCCTGAGCGGGGCCACGTCGATGACGAACGTCACCGCCGGCGCCTACGCCGACCTGCCGCTGTTCCTCTTCCACCTGCTCGAGTACATGGACGTCGACTACGAGATCGACGTCGACGAGATCAACGAGCGCTGGGCGCGGGTGGAGAGCGTCGACACGTGGAGCCAGATCGTCATCAAGGAGACCGACGACGTCGTCGAGCTCATCGCGCAGGCGCCCAGGACCGGGGTCTTCAAGCTCGACGACGCGGGCGGCGTCCGCTTCGCCCGCTGGGCCAACGACTGGCACGGGCTCGTCGACGAGAGCGAGGGGTTCTTCCTGCGCGTCGCCGAGCCGGGCGAGTACCGCTACAAGGGCGCCGACCTCGGGATCCTCGTGACCCGCGGGCGGCTGCAGACCGACGACAACCAGCTCACCGACCGCGCACGGCAGTGGATCGCGGCGCTCCGCGCGCAGTTCGGCGGCACGCCGGCCGCGGTGCCCCCGGTCGTGCCGGCCTCGGTGCCGCTCAAGATGGGACACGCCTGAGGAGGCGACGATGATCGACCCGCTCGAGCGCTGGGCGCGCTACGGCGAGAAGCCCGATTACGCCGGCCTGCTCACCTTCGGCGGCGCACCGTACACGCAGGACCCGGCGGAGCTCGCCGGCGCGGACGTCGCGATCGTCGGCGCCCCGTTCGACGACCTGGTCTCCGACCGTCCCGGAGCGCGCTTCGCGCCGCGCGCCGTGCGCGCCGCGAGCTGCCCGCACGGCCCGCATCTGGAGGCGAAGGCCGACGCGTTCACGGCGCTGCGCATCGTCGACTTCGGCGATGCGCCCGTCGTCCCCGCCCAGCCCGAGCGCTCGCACGAGGCGATCTCCGAGACGGTCGGGCAGGTGCTCGCCGCGGGCGCGATCCCGCTCATCATCGGAGGCGACCACTCGATCACCGAGCCCGGCGTCCAGGCCTGCGCGGCGGTGCACGGCCCGGTCGGCCTGGTGCACTTCGACACGCACACCGACACGGGCGCGGAGGTGTTCGGCGCGACGCTGTCGCACGGCACGGTCATGCGCCGCCTCGTCGACGCCGGCCTCGTCGACCCGCGCCGCTACGTGCAGATCGGCCTGCGCGGCTACTGGCCCGGGGAGGCGGAGTTCGCCTGGCAGGCCGAGCGGGGGATCACCAGCCTGTTCATGCACGACGTCCGCGAGGCGGGCATCGCCGAGATCGCGCGCCGGACGATCGAGATCGCCGGCTCCGGCCCGGTGTTCCTGACCGTCGACGTCGATGTCCTCGATCCCGCCTTCATCCCGGGGACCGGCACCCCGGAGCCCGGCGGGATGACCTCGGCGGAGCTGCTGTGGGCCACGCGCACGCTCGCGGCCGAGCTGGACGTGGTGGGCGCCGACGTCGTCGAGATCATCCCCACCGCCGTGGGCTCGGCGGACGCCGCGGCGCTGGTCGGCGACCGGATCGTGCGCGAGATCCTGACCGGCGTCGCGCTGCGGCGCCGCGAAGCGGGAGGCGGGCGGCCCCAGGCCGGCGACGGCTCCGTGGCGCTCCCCCGCCAGCCGCGATGACCGCGCTCCCCCCCTGCTACCCGGCCAACAGCCGCCTCGACGAGCACGGCGACCTGATCGTCGGCGGCTGCAGCGTGACCGAGCTCTGCCGCGAGTTCGGGACCCCCGTCTACATCGTCGACGAGCAGGGCGCGCGCGAGCGGGCCCGCGACTACCGCGCCGCGTTCGAGTCCCGCCACCCCGACAGCGAGGTGATCTTCGCGTCCAAGGCGTTCCCGTGCACCGCGATCTACCGGCTGTTCGCCGAAGAGGGGCTCTCCTGCGACGTCGCGACGCGCGGCGAGCTCTTCCTCGCGCTCGCGGGCGGCGTGGACCCCGCCCGGATCCACGTGCACGGCAACGCCAAGGACGACGCCGACGTCGCGGCCGCCGTCGAGGCGGGGGTCGGCTGCGTCGTGATCGACTCGTTCGACGACATCGACCGCCTGGAGCGGCTCGTCCCCGACCGCCAGCGCGTGTTGCTGCGCGTCAACCCGGAGGTGCAGGCCGACACGCACGAGTCGGTCCTGACCGGCCACAGCACCTCGAAGTTCGGCCTGCGGCGCGCGCTCGCGTTGCGCGCGATCGAGCGCCTGCGCGCGTCCGACCGGCTGGAGCTGATCGGGCTGCACACGCACGTCGGGTCCCAGATCCTCGAGGTGGAGCCGCTCACCATGGCCGTGGACGCGCTCGCCGATCTCGGCGACTTCCCGGTCTACGACCTCGGCGGCGGCCTGGGCATCCCCTACCGCTCGACGGACACGGCGCCGTCGCTCGACGCGTACGCCGACGCGCTCGTCTCGGCCGTGCACCGCGGGCTCGGGACGGACGTCCGCGTGCTCGTCGAGCCGGGCCGATCGCTGATCGGCACGTCGGGCGTGACCGCCTACCACGTGGTCTCGGTCAAGCGCGACGTCGTGGTCCACGTGGCCGTCAACGGCGGCATGGGCGACAACCTCGAGGTCTCCCTGTACGGAACGGAGTTCGAGGCCCGCGTGCTCGCCCGGCGCGACGCCACCGAGCGCTGCCAGGTGGTCGGCAAGCACTGCGAGTCCGGCGACGTGCTCGTGCGCGACGCGGAGCTGCCCAGCCCGGTCATCGGCGACGTCCTCGTGACGCCGGCCACCGGCGCCTATTGCTACACGCTGGCCAACAACTACAACGCGCAGCCGCGACCGCCGGTCGTCTCCTGCCGTGACGGCGACGCCCGGCTGGTCGTGCGCCGCGAGACGTACGACGACCTGCTGCGGCGGGACGTGCCCGCCGCCGCAGTTCCGACGGCCTGACCGTCGTCAGGCCGTTTCGGCCGCCGTCGCGGCGCCCGCCGCGCGCAGGACGTCGCCCGCGCTGCGCGGCACGACCATCACCGGGGCGGCCGCGTGGCGGACGAGCCGCGCCGAGATGCCGCCGAGCAGCACCCGGCGCACCGGCCCGTAGCCGCGCGAGCCGCAGACCAGCAGGCTCACGTCGCGCTCGTCGAGGGCGGCGAGCGCGTCCACGACGTCGCCCACCAGCAGCTCGGCGGACGCCTCCACGCCGCCGGCCAGGTCGGCGAGGGCCTCGTCGAGCGCCTGGCGCGCCTGCTCGCGCGCGCGCTCGACGAAGGCGGCGTCGATCCATTGCGGCAGCACCTCGGAGCGCGGCGCGATCACGGTGTACACGCGCAAGCGCCCAGGGATCCGCCGCGCGAGCGCTGCCGCGGCGGCGAGCGCCTCGTGGCCGTCGGGCGTGTCGATGAACGCGCAGCCCACCGTGTGCAGCGGCGCGCCGTCCCGGTCGCGCCGCGTCCCGCGCGGCGTGACCACGACGGGCACGGCGGCGCCGTAGAGCAGGCGGTCCCCCGTGCTGCCGGGCAGGACGCGCCGCGGCGGGCAGCGGTGGCTCGAGCCGACCACGATCATCGAGGCGCCCTCGCTCTCGGCGAGGTCGTCGAGCCCGTGGGCCGCGGACTCCGCGCCGACCGCCCGGTACTCGGCGGCGACGTCGGCGCCGACGATCTCGCGTGCCCGCGCAAGGCGCTCGTCGGCGTGCTCGCGCATGACCTGCACCCACTCGGCGTCGACGCGTCCCGGGCCGTAGGGGTGCTCGTCCGGATAGACCGTGGCGACGACCGGCGTCTCGCCGAGCGCGGCGGACAGCCGGAGGCCGAGCGCGAGCGCGTCCTCGCCGCCCGCCGAGTCGTCGTAGCCGATGACGATCTTCGGGGCCATGGCGCTCAGTCCCCGCTCGCCGCCGGCGCCGCTCCGGGTCCGGCGGGCGCCGCGGGGGGCGGGCCGACGGCGGGCGGATGCTCACGCCGCAGGCGCGAGTTGCGGTAGCCGTAGAAGGCGTAGATCAGCAGGCCGACGGCCAGCCACGCGAAGAAGCGAATCCACGTCGCGGTCGGCAGGTTGCGCATCAGGTACACGCACAGCGCGACGCCGGCCAGCGGGACCCACGGCACCAGCGGCACCCGGAACGGGCGCGGCATGTCGGGGCGCGTGCGTCGGAGGATGACCACGCCGAGGTTGACGAGCACGAAGGCCGACAGCGTGCCGATGTTGACCAGCTCGATGATCTTGTTGAGCGGGATCACCGCGGCCAGGACGGCGATGAACACGCCGAACCCGAGCGTGAGCATGACCGGCGTGCCGGTGCGCGGGTTGACCTCCGCGAGCCGCTCGGGCAGCAGCCCGTCGCGGCACATCGCGAAGAAGATGCGCGTCTGACCGTAGAGGACCGTGATGATCACGCTGGTGATCGCCACCACCGCGCCCAGCGATGTGAGGCTCGCCGCCCAGGAGAGGCCGGCGCCCTTGTTGAGCGCGTCGGCCAGCGGCGCGTCGCTCGTGGCGAGCTGCGACGCGGGCAGGGCGCCGAGCGCGGTGACGCACACGAGGATGTAGACGACCGTGACGACCACGAGCGCTCCGAGGATGCCGATGGGGACGTTGCGCTTCGGGTTGCGGACCTCCTCGCTGGCGGTGGAGGCGGTGTCGAAGCCGATGTAGGCGAAGAAGATCGCCGTCGCCGCCACGTTGATGCCGTGCCAGCCGTGGGGCGAGAAGTTGCTCAGCCGGCTGCCGTGGAAGACCGTGACCGCCACCGCGACGAAGAACAGCAGGACGCCGAGCTTGAACAGGACCATGTACCGGTTCGCCTTGGCGCTCTCGCGCACGCCCCGGATCAGCAGGAACGTGATGGCCAGGGTGATGAAGACGGCGGGGACGTTGAAGACGCCGCCGTCCTCGGGAGCGGCGGTGATCGCGGTCGGAAGCGTGAAGCCGAAGGTGCTGTCCAGGAACGCGTTGAGGTTCCCGCCCCAGCCGATCGCGACCGCGGCGACCGAGACGCCGTACTCGAGGATGAGGTCCCAGCCGATGATCCAGGCCACGATCTCGCCGAGCGTCGCGTAGGAGTAGGTGTAGGCGCTGCCGGAGACAGGGATCGACGAGGCCAGCTCGGCGTACGACAGCGCGGTGAAGCCCGAGGCCAGCGCGGCCAGCAGGAACGCGATGATGACGGCCGGGCCGGCGTCGCGGACGCCTTCGCCGATGATGACGAAGATGCCCGTGCCGATGATCGAGCCGACGCCGATCGCGGTGAGGTCGAAAGCGCCGATCGCGCGGTTGAGGGTGTGGTGCGCCTCCTTGGTCTCCGCGACCAGCGAGTCCGCGTCCCTGACGGCGAACGGACCGACCCTTCGTGCTGCAGCCACAGCTACCTCCTGTTAGTCGCCACTCGTTGCGGGGGCCGGGGCGGGCGTCGGCCCGGCCAACGGGATCCCGAGGCCCGTCCGGTCGGGCCGGCGGCGGAAGAACTCGCGGTGGCCGCGCAGGTACCAGAAGACCATCAGGACCACGCCGAGCGCCAGCAGGCCGAGGCCGATCGCGAGGGGCGAGCCGATGCCGAGGTAGGTCGTCGATCCCGCGTCCGCGCGGCCGAGGTCGATGCACGACCTGACGAAGACGTACATGAGGATCGCGCCGCCCACGAACGGCCCGACGACCGCGAGCACGGCCCGGCGCAGGCTGCGCGTCAGCGCGCCGCGGTGGTACCAGGCGCAGGCGAAGCCGGTGAGGCCGTAGTAGAAGGCGATCATCAGCCCCAGGGCGCTGATCGAGTCCAGCAGGATGTCCTGGCTGACGATCGTCAGCCCGACGTACCAGGCGATCGACAGCCCGCCCATGAGCCAGGTGGCCACGTGCGGGGTCAGGTACCGCGGGTGGATCTCGGCCAGCGCCGAGGGCAGCGCCTTCGCCCGGGCCATCGACAGCGCGGTGCGCGACGTCGGCAGGATCGTCGTCTGCGTCGACGCGGCGGCCGAGCTCAGCACGGCGACGATCATCAGCTTGCCCAGCAGGCTCGAGCCGAAGACGTCGCCGGCGAGCAGGCCCAGCACGTCGCCGGACTTGTCACCGGCGAGGCGGTCGACGCCGCCGAAGGCGACGGCGGCGGCCGAGACGACGACGTAGATCCCCACGAGGACGAGCGTCGAGACGACGGCCGCGCGGCCGGGCACGGTCTCGGCGTCCTCGGTCTCCTCGTTGACGCACACGAGCGTGTCCCAGCCCCAGTAGATGAACGCCGCGAGCAGGACACCGGTGGTCAGCGCGCTCACGGACCCGATCCCGAACGGCGAGAACCACGACAGCGACGGGTGGACCGCGCCAGCGGGCGCGTCACCGGCCCAGACGCGGACGAGCGCGACAACCGCGAACAGCGCGAGCGTCACGATCTCCGCGGTCAGCAGCCAGCGCTGCGTGCGGGCGTTGAGCTCGATGCCCACCACGCAGACGGCGGTCATGACCGCGATCCACACGACGCCGACGCCGGTCACGGCGACGATCGACGGGCTGTCGACCCCGAAGAGCAGGAACGTGTAGAGCCCGGCGATCTGCGCCAGGTTGGCCATGACGATCAGGTCGGCGACGATGATGGCCCAGCCGCCGATCCACCCGGGGACCGGCCCGAAGGCGCGCGTGGCCCAGGCGAACGTCGTCCCGGCGTCCGGATCGACCCGGTTCATGTACTTGTAGGCCAGGGCGACCAGCAGCATCGGCACGAACGAGACGAGCATCACCGCCGGGGCGTGGACGCCGACGCCCTGCACCGCGACGACGAGCCCGAGGACCGCGGCCAGGCTGTAGCCCGGCGCCGTCGAGGCGACGCCGATGACGACGCTCGACCCAAAGCTGATCGCGTTGCGCTTCAGTCCCGGCGCCCCAGCGGGCGCCTGCACGGCGGTAGCTGCCATCTCCATCCCCTCCTCGCTCTCTCCGCGGCAAGCGTCCGCCGCGTCGGCGAGGGCGACAATCGGCGACACCACGAAAGTCGCCGCCGGCCTTTGGAGATCCGACTAAGCGGCGGGCTTCAGCCCACACCAGTCGCGGATGAACAAGGCGAGCGCCTGCGCGGTCTGGACCATCGAGGGCAGGTGGACGCGCTCGTCGACCCCGTGGATGCTCTCGGCGTAGGGCCCGAAGCACATCGCCGGCGTGCCGCCGTACAGCTGCAGGATGCTGGCGTCGGTGGTCGCCGTGGAGGCCACGACCGCGGGAGCCACGCCGAACGCGCGCTCGGCGGCGACGCGCAGCGCGCCCACCGGCGGGGCGTCGGCCGCGATCGAGTAGCCATCGCGGGCGAAGCCGTCGTAGCGCACCTCGACGTCGAAGCCGGCCACCGCCGGATCGGCGCGCGCCGCCGCGACGGCCGCCTCGACGCGCCGGCGCAGGTTGCCCACGTGGTCGTCCGGATACAGCGCCAGCCGGCAGTGGGTCACGCACTCTCCCGCGACCGTCGACGCCCAGTCGCCGCCGCGGATGATCCCGACGTTGAGGTTGATCGGGTTGGGATACGCGTCGTAGGGCGGCGGCGGGTGCGCGTTGAGCTCGGCCTCAAGCGCGCGCAGCGCGCGGACGACCGGGAAGGTCGCCTCGATCGCGTTCTCGCCGGCGCGCGCCTCGCCGGCGTGGGCCGGCCGCCCGAGGACCCTCACCTGGAACCACAGCACCCCGACCTGCGAGGTCCACACCGCCCCGCCGGTGGGCTCGGTGATGACCGCCGCGTCGGCACGCCGGCCGGCGAGGACGCACGCGAGGGCTCCGTGCCCGGTGCATTCCTCTTCGACCACCGACTGGAGCTCGATGCGTCCGCGCGGGGCCAGTCCGAGGCGCTGCAGCGCCCCCACGGCGCCGACGATGGCGGCCAGGCCGGCCTTCATGTCCCCCGCCCCGCGGCCGTACAGCCAGTCGCCGTCCCGCGTGGCGGCGAACGGGCCGCGTGACCACAGCACCGCCGGCTCGGGGCTGACGACGTCGATGTGCCCGTTGAGGATGAGCGACCGGCCGTCCGCCGGCTCGGCGGGCGGCCACACCGCGGTCACGTTCTGCTTCCCCGAGACGTCCCAGGAGAACGGCGAGGCGCCCGGGTGGTCGCGCAGCGCCTGCGGGTCGAGCGCCACGTCGACCGGCTCCAGGCCGAGCCCGGCGAACGCGCGGCGCATGATCGCCTGCCCCGGGGCCTCCGAGCCCAGGACGGTCGGGGCCTCGACGAGCTCGACGAGCAGCCGCTCCATATCGGCTCGCTGCTCCGCCACCGCAGCGAGGAGGGTCGCGTCGTCGACCACCGGCCGATCGTATCCGGGGGCCCTCGCTCAGCCGCCATCATGTCCTCGCATGCCCGCCGTCTCGCTCACGTTTCGCGCCTTCGACGAGCCGCAGCCCGGCGCGCGCTGGCGGGCGCGCTTCGCGGAGCTCTGGCCCGCCTACCGCGGGTGGTACCTGCGCGACGGCGACGCGGCGCGCCCTAGCTACCGCGAGGCGCGGGTCATGCTGCAGCGCCACATGCCCGAGCTGGTCGGA
>VAWY01000152.1 GCA_005888335.1 Actinomycetota bacterium | reverse complement strand
GGGCCCTGAGCCGGCGTCCTGACCTCGCGGGCGCGGTCAACGGAAACGCCCAGGAGTGGACGAATGCGGCGAAGGCCGCCGGGCGCCCGGTCTCCAAGACCCCGTCCAAGGGCGACCTGATGGTCCTCCAGGGCGGCGTCATGGGCGCGGGCGCGACGACCGGCCACGTCGCCGTCGTCGAGAGCGTGCAGCGCGACGCCAACGGCAACCCGACGTCGTTCACCATCTCGGAGCAGAACTGGAACGGGAACAGGTTCGGCACCACCCGGACCATCCCCGCCAGCGACCTGCCGGCCAACGGCGACGGCGTGGACTTCATCGGCTGACCGCGGCGTACGCCGCACGCAGGACGAGAGGGGCGCCAGGTGGCGCCCCTCTTCGCGCCGCCTCGGTGTGCGACTTCGCGCACCGAAGTTGCGAGTTCGCGCACGAGGATCTGCAGAACCTTTCGTTCGCGCAGGGTCGCTCCAGATGGAGGCTTGTTGTGCGGCCGGACGCGTTCGTGCGCGGTCGCGTCGATGTCGTGGCCGCCCGTTCGCGAAGGATCTCGTGAGAGTGATCCCTGCAGAGGGACGAAGAGAGAAGCGGTGCCTGTGGGCGTCGCTTGTTGCTGTGGCGTGCGCGTACGTGACCGTCGTCGCGCCGTGCACAGCCGTCGCCGGCGTGCCGCCGCCCAGCCTCCCGCGGGTGAGCGCGATGACCACGACGGTCCCGGGCGAGCCTCCCGCGCCACCGCCGTCGGACGTCACCAACCGCGTCGGAGACACCGTCGCTGACGCCGCGGCTGACGTCCAGCGCCAGGAGGCCGATGCCGGCGCGGCGGTCGAAAGCGCGGCAGGGTCGCCAAGCGATCCGCCGAACACCGCCGCGGCGGGCGTGCCTGCCGGCCACGGCGACGTAGCGGGCACGATCCGCAACGCCGTCACGCCCGCCACCGGCGACGGCGCAGGCTCGACGCCGGTGGGCGCGGCGGAGCGCCGCCGGGCCAACGTCGCGTCGGTTCGCCCCGGGAAGAGACCTCGGCTCGGTCATCGTCGGTCCGGTCGGCGCCGATCCGCGCGGCGGTCACGCCCGGAGCGTCGCGCCGCGTCGCCGGCTGCGCGCGTCGCGCTGCCGAGGGCCGGCGCGGGGACGGGCGCTCACCGAGCGCGACCCGCTCGTCGCCACGCGCGCTCGCGGCGCGCCGAGCCTCGTCGCGATCGGGGCGCGGTCCGCCACGTCACCGAGACGCTCCACAGCATCGTGCGGGGCCTCCCGGACTGGAGCCGGCCGATCATCGCTGTCCTGCTCCTGCTCGTCGCGGGCTTCGGGCTGCGCGCCTTCCTGAGCGGGCGGCGCGCCCGCCGGCTCGAGGCCGCGCGGCGATCGCTCGATGCCGACCTCGCGGTCCTCCAGGCCGCGCTCGTGCCCTCGCTGCCCGAGCGGATCGGCGGCGTCGAGCTGTCGGTCGCCTATCACGCCGCCGACGGGCTCGCCGCGGGCGGCGACTTCTACGACGCCTTCGCGCTTGACGATGACCGCACGGCGATCATCCTCGGCGACGTCTCCGGCCACGACCGCGACGCGATCGCGCGCGCCGCCGCCGTGCGCCACAAGCTGCGCGCCTACCTCGAGCTGGGCTTCGAGCCCCGGCTCGTCCTGCACACCGCCGGCGAGGCGATGGCCGGCGACTCGTCCGACGGCGAGTTCGCCACCGCGGCGGTCGCCGTGCACGACCGCCGCGACGGGACGCTGACGTACGCCTGCGCCGGGCACCCGCCGCCGATCCTGATCGGCGCGGCCGCCCACGCCCCGGTCGTGGCCTGCTCCTCGGCCCCGCTCGGGTGGGGGCTGCCGACCGGACGCCGGCAGACGACCGTCGTGCTGGCCGACGGCGGCGCGTGCTTCTTCACCGACGGGCTCACCGAGGCCCGCGTGAACGGTGCGTTCCTGGAGCGCGAGGGGCTCGAGCGGCTGGTCGATGAGCTCGGCGAGACCGGCACGGCCACCGACGTCCTCGACGCGGTCCTCGACGCCGCCCGGCACGCCGGCGACGACCTCGCCGCACTGGTGATCCGCGCCGGCGCTCCCGGTCCCGGGCTGGTGCGCGCCATCCGCCTCGAGGAGGTCGAGCTCGACGGCGACGATGTGGCCCGCCAGGCGCCCGAGCGGTTCCTCGCCGCCTGCGGCGCGCCCGCCGGGCTCATCGAAGAACTCGCGCGGAGCGCGCGGGCCGCGGTCGCCGACGCTGGTCGCATCCACCTGCGCGTCTGCATCGACACCTCCGCTGGCGCCGTCGAGGCGCAGCTCGCGCCGCCCGACACGGCACCCCCACAGGTAGCCGACTCGCTCGAGCCGGCTGCCTCGCCGGTGTAGCAGGCGACGCCGGCCCCGGTCAGATCGCGGTTGGCCGCGCGCCCGGGACCCAGTCGGCGCCTTTGGCCTCGGCCTCGCGCTTGCGCACCGGCAGCTCCGCCTTGATGCGGTCGGCGATCTCGCGAGCGGCGGCGAATGCCGCGTCGCGGTGTGGCGCGGCGACTGCGATCGCCACAGGCGCCGTGGCGCTCCACCGCCGCCCTCGCGATCTCGCGCAGTCGACGCGGCGGGCAGCGCCCGGCTGCCGGCGCCATCGCGGAGGCGCTCCGCGCGCGCGACGGCGACCGCGCCGGCGAGCTGCTCGAACGCCACATCCTCTGGGCTCGCGACCTGGCCATCGCACAGCTGCCGCTCATCGCATCGGCGCCGCGCGGTGCCTCGGCCGGCTGATCAGCGCTCGCGACGCCCTGCTTCCACCCCCGTCCGGGCGCCGCGTCTGCGGCGCCCGGACGGCGGCTGGAGATCGGACGCGCCGCGGCTATCGGATGCGGACCGTCCGCTTGGACGTCGCGCCGTAGTGGCGCTCGTTCGCGCCGGGCGTCACCTCGAGGCGGTAGGTGCCCCGACGCAGGGCGCGGCGGGCCTTCTTGCTCTGGGGCAGGACGATCGTCATGACGCCGTCGCTCGAGACGCGACGAACGACGCTGGCGATCACCTTGCGGCCTCGCAGCAGCCGGACCCTGACGTAGTTCGCGCCGTCCGGCGCGAAGACGACCGCGTGGAGCCCGCGCCTGCGCGCCGTGCCCAGGGACAGGCGGCTGGTGACCATCAGCGCGTCGAGCTTGAGCTTGGGCCCCGTGACGAGCGGGGCCGGAGCCGGCGCGAGGAGCGGCGGTGTCACCGCGTTCGGAGCGGGAGCCGCCGGCGCGTTGACGGTGTACGTGAACGCCTTGTCGGTGACGTTGCCCGCCGCGTCGGTGACGCGCGCGGAGATCGTCGTCGTCCCGAACGGCAGGTTGATGGCCCCGGTGTAGGCGCGGTCGTTGGCGCCGTTGGCCAGGCCGTCGGTCCGGTAGGTGATCGTCTCGCCCACGCCGGCGCGGAGCGCGACGGAGAGCGGTCCGGTGTACTCGCCGGGCGCTGTGTCGGCCGTCACGTCCGGGGCGACGACGTCCTTGGCGAGCGTGAGGGTGTGGCCCCCGATCGCGCCGCCGGGCGTGACGTAGTCGGCCGAGACCTTGAGCTGCCCGTCGGCCAGCGTGTCGAGCTGGGCGCGGGCGATCGTCGCGGTCCATGTCCGCACGGCGCCCGTGATGTCGATCGGGGCACCGGTGAGCGTCGTCGTTCCGTCGCTGACCTTGGGGATGACCTGGGTGATGTCGTCGTTGACGGTGGCGGCCATCGCCTTGCCCGTGAGGGCCAGGTCGGCGCTGGCGAGGTTGACCGCCTTGTCGTCCGCGGAGGAGACGGCGTTGGACTCGCCGGCCGACGCCTCGCACCCGAGTGCGGGGCCGGGCACCTCGCCGTCGGCGAGCTGGATCTCCGCCGGCGGGGGGACGAGCGCGTGGCCGTAGCCCATCGCATGGGCACCCGCCATGATCACGTCGCGGCGCGCGCTCGGGGTCAGCACGGTGCGTTCCCGGTCGAGCGGCCGGTTGACGTCGTAGATCATCGTCCACCCGGCGGCGGTGCCCGGCGTGCGGAAGACGCTCGTGGGCGCGCCGCGGAACGTGCTGGTGTTGCGAACCTCGCCGGAGTCCAGGCGCTCGATCGGGATCGGCGTGCCGTCGGCCAGCGCGGCGGTGCCGCGCACGACGATGTTCCCCACGCTGTCGACGAACGGGCCGTCGTCGATCGTGATGTTGTCGACCTCGACCTCCTCGACGGCGGCGCCGCGGGTCACGCGGACGATGTCGCCGGGGATGATGTCGGGGGTGAAGCCCGTCCAGCAGTCGCCGGGCTGGGGCGCGCTGGCGGGACCGTGGTTGACCTCGAGGCCGCCGTGGTTGGGCGGATCGAACCCGGCGAGGTCGACGGCCGGGCCGGTCGCGGTGCCGATGAGCTGACCGTTGCGCAGGACCTCGACGGTGGTCGAGACGCCGGGCTGGTCGCCGAAGGCCGCGATGAAGTCGATGCCGGCGAACACGGTGATGTTGTGGTTCGGCGCGACGTTGATCACTCGGGCGTCGGCCGTGCCGGCGAGTGCCACGGAGCCCAGCAGCGTCGCGGCCAGGGCGGCGTGCGAGCGGCGTCGGAATGGGGGCAAGGTTCCTCCTGGAGCCGATGTCGGGCGGGCACAGGGGTGCCTCGCCGTTCCGGTGATGGTGGATCGCGCGACGGGCCGGCGTTAGTGGCAAACGCGAACACTTCTCGGAAGCGTTCGCGCAGGAAATCGCGGCGCACGCGGCCCAAATCGGCTCGCCGAGGTGCCCTGCGCGCCCCGGACTGCATGAAGGAGTGCACACAACTGTGAAGGAGATGTGCGCAGAGTCCGGTGGCTCGCCTGGGTCTCCACGCGCAACGTTGCGGCGGACAACACGTAGCCCTCAGCTTGGGAGCAGACGCCCATGTCCGCACCGCACCGCCGTCGACGCCGGGGCCTCCCGCGCGGCGGTCTTCTCATCGCCGGCGTCCTGGCCGGCGCCGCCCTCGCCGCCCCCGCGGGCGCCGAGGTCGGGCCCGGCCGCAGCCTCGAGCTCGACCAGTCCATCGAGCTCGGCATCGTCGATGGCTACCCGAACGGCCGGGACGTCAGAATCGACGTCCTGCGCGGTGCGACGCTGATCGCCACCAAGACGATCCCGGGCGGCGGCGCGGTGGACATCAACCACGTCGGCGGCGGCGACTGCTGGGAGGGCGTGCCGGCGGGCACCTCGCCCGACGTCAAGGGCGGCGACAAGCTCGTCGCGACGGTGCTCGACGGCGCCGGCAACCCGACGTCGGACGTCGACTTCATGTTCGTCCGCGACATCCAGTTCGACGAGGCG
The DNA here is from genome assembly GCA_005888335.1 of Actinomycetota bacterium. The sequence continues at coordinate 4,399 of VAWY01000152.1, read as the reverse complement.
CTGCCCAACCAGATCACCGGCACCGCGTTCGGCGTCCCGGCGGGCGGCGCCTTCGATCTCGCCGCCCCGATGGCGGGCGACACCATGGACATCCAACGCCGCACCGACGCGCGGTTCAACGCGACGATCACCGTCCGCTCCGACGGCTCCTTCTCCACGCCGCTCGCCGGTCCGGCGAACCAGGGCGAGGTCTTCATCAACCACACCGACGGCACAGGGGGCGGCACGGCCATCTCGACCAGCGAGCCCGGCGGCAATGGCGCGTCGGCCTGCGGTCCCCGCGTGACGACGGCGCTGACCTCGACGTCGCACTCGGTCATCAACGCGGCGAACGTCGTCAGCGACATGGCGCTCGGCGGACCGCGGCTCGCCCCGGCGAAGGTGACCCAGGTCACCTTCGGCGGCAAGACCTACACGCCTGTCAACGGTGCCGACACGTGGTCGGTGACGATCCCCACGGCCGATCTCGCCGCGCTGGCCGACAACAGCGACCACAGCCTCGTCGTCAGCTTCAGCGACGGCTCGCCCGACGAGACGCGCGTGATCCGCAAGGACGTCACCGCGCCGAGGGTGAGCGCCACCGTCGACCCGGGCAGCTACCCGGCGGCTCAGCGCGTCGCGCTGCGCTCCGACGGCGGCGAGCAGGTGCGCTACACGCTCAACGGGTCGGCGCCGCGCGCCTACGACGGCGAGCCGATCGTGCTCGGCATCGGCAACCACGCGATCCGCGCCACGGCGACCGATACCGCCGGCAACACCGGCGTCGCGACGTTCACATACGCCATCGCGCCCGCCCTTGCGCCGCCCGTGGTCGACGCGCCCGCGGTCAGCCCAGGCGCGATCGTGCCACGCGCACCGTCCCTGACGGTCAAGAGGCTGAGCGTGCTCAAGCACCTCCGCGCAGGCGCCGTCCGGCGCAACGGCGTGCGCCTCACCATGAGCCTCGCAGCGGGAACTCGCGTGCTCGAGCTTCGCGTCTACCGCAAGGTGAGCAACCGCCGCAGGCTCGTCACGCGCGTTGTGCGCTTCCCGCGGCTCGCCGGCGCGTACGCGGTCAACTTGCGGCGCCCCCTGAAGCCCGGCCTCTACACAGTGGTCGCGACGGCGGGCACGAGCCAGAACGCGCTCGACTCCGCCCACGGCGCCACCGCGACCTTCCGCGTCATCCGGTAGGCGCTCGAGCCGCGCCGCTGGGCCTCAGCCCGGATCCACCGATCGATCGTGGATGCGAGACGTCCGGAGGCCGAGTCAGACGGCTTCGGCCGCGTATCTGCAGGGTGACCCCTTCGGTTCGCGGCCGAAGCCGTATGACGACGGCATCCGGACGGCTCGCGCCGCGAGAATCGGTGGATCCGGGCTCAGACGAGGGCGTGCTCGACGGCCCAGCGGGCGAGCTCGGAGCGACGGGTCGCGCCGGTCTTCTCCCTGACTCGTCGCAGGCTGTTCTGGACGGTGCGCATCGAGATGAACAGCCTGGAGCCGATCTCGCGGTCCGTGTGGCCCTGCACGAGTAGCCGCAAGATCTCCTGCTCGCGCGACGCGAGCAGCGGACGGACGCTGAACGGCTCGCCGCGCGAGACCTGCGAGTACTCCCGTAGCAGGTGCGCGGCCAGCGCGGGCGAGATGACCGAGCCGCCGGCGTGCACCGTGACGATCGCGTGGCGCAGCTGGCGTCCACTGACGCGCTTGGTCAGGTAGCCCGCTGCGCCGCCGGCCACCGCCTCCAGCAGCGCCTCCGGCCTCTCGTCGGCCGTGACGACGAGCACCCGTGTGTCCGGCAGCTCCTCGCGCAGCCGCCCGAGGAGCACGCCGCCGCCCAGGCCCGGCATGTGCAGGTCGCACACGACGACATCGGGACGCAACTCGCACGCCATGGCCAGGCCCTGCCCACCGTCATCCGCCTCGCCCACGACCTCGATGTGTCGGTCCGCCTCGAGCGAGGCGGTCAGCGCCTCACGCATGAGGGGAAAGTCGTCGACGACGAGTACGCGAATCTTCATATCGCAGCGGTCCTTCCTTGTCCCGGCTGGCGCGGCAGGTCCGTGGCGGCCGACGGGTTCTACCATCGCCAACCGCTTCGGCGCAGGAGCGTTCCCGCGCGGAGACCGCGGGGACCATCGCACTCTGCGGTGCACGAACCCGCAGCGTCGCCGTGCCTCGATGCGGTCAGCCGATGACCTGGAACGCCGAACTGGCCGTAGTGCCCGCCTGGCCGGCCCCGGCGGACGGCGTCACTTCGACGGCGTAGCGGCCCGGGACGAGCCGTCTCCGCAGCACGGCGCTGTTGTATCCCGGGGTGCTGCATCACGCGTGCGGACGTGGCGATCAGGCGTCGCTTGGTGCCGCGCACCTCGAACACGCGGAGGGTGACCCGCATGCGCACCATGACGTATCCGACGGTCATCGAGAAGCGGATTCACTCGAGCCGGTCGCGCACGACCCGTTCATCGTCGGCTTGGGAGACCGCAGGTGGGACGAGCCCACGCCGGCGAATCCGCCAAGCACGTCGCACGCCGCGGCCACTCGTCGCTGATTGACGGATCGCGATCTTTTCGCCCGCGTCACCAACGTCTGGCGGACATCAGCCCGGAGCGTCGGAGACCACTCGAGCCCGGTGGAACGCCGACGGCCCCGGGACACCGGTCCCGGGGCCGCCTGACGTCAGAGGACATCGATCCCGCCACCGCGGTGGCGGAGATGAGTCGGGCCTAGTTGCCGTCCTCGTGGGAGGTGAAGGTGCGGTTGCCGATCGACACGAGGTCGTAGTAGGCGATCCCGCGGTTGTTCGGTGCGAACGCCTGCGAGTCGTCGACGAGATGCCCGAAGACGACGTCGTCGTTGCCGAAGGTTGCGACGATCGAACTCCACGACTGGAGCGGGAACCCGTTGTTGACGCCCCAGCGCGGGGTCGGGTCGTTCAGGTTGGCGAGATCGAGGTACTGCCACTTGTTCTGGACGCAGCCGCTGCCGCTCGGGCCGACGTAGCCGTTCAGCAGCGTGTCGAACTTGTGGTCTCCGTTCGTGTCGACGAAGAGGTCGATCCTCGGCGAGCCGGCCGCGCAGTCGCGACCCACGAAGAAGAACTTCAGCTCGACCTGGTCGGTGACCTGGGAAACGGTCTCACTCACCTTGCGACCCATCGAGTCGGCGACGTTCGGATCGTTCGTGTCGAACTTGACGACGTCGTTGTCGGCGTTCTCAGGGTCGACCGCGTCCGAGACGTTGCCGGAGTACTTGTACACCGCGTTGGAGTCCCTCTGCTGCGGCGTGCCGCCGACCGCTACGGCCGACGTACCGAACACGAGCGCGACGACCAGCATCAGGCCGAGATTGCGCCGCCGAAGCAGCGCCTTGAGGGCGTGTGGCATGGGTTGTTCTCCTTGGGCGAGGCCCAGTCAGGTGTGGCGGTGCCCGGTCCGCGAAGAACTCCCGAGGAGCTTGGTTGCTCGAGCGTCTCCCACTGGACCGGATCATTTCGGAACATCCAACGGCTAGCACCGCAAACCGGGCAATCGAACATCCGTCCGGGATGGTCCGCACCGGCTCAAGCCCTCCGGGCGCTACCGCGGCCTCGAGGTCGGCGACGTCCGCGGGCGAACATCGCTCGGCTCCTCGAACCGGGCGGCCAACTCGACGTTGCCGCGCGCGGTGGCGGTATCGCCCACCGGCCGGGCGAAGCCGAATACGGCCCCGCCCTCGTCGAGCTCGACCGTTACGGCGCGTGCGACGCGCCCGATCCGCTTCGCCGTCTCCAGGTCGAGCGGCTTGGCGTCGGTCTTCGGTCGGAGCGCCAGCTCGATGCGATCGGCCATGGCGTCACCATCGCACGCGACGTTCGTTCCCCAACTCGTCCGTTCTGCGCGAAGACGTTCAAGCGCCCGAGCGGCGCCGTCGATGCGACACGTCTGGCCTGCGGGCCGGGTTCCCACCTCCCTCTGCGTTCGCCGCCGCGAGGCAAGTAGTCAAGCGACGCGGCGGGGAGCACCGATGCGAAAGACCATGCGCGAGATCCAGGACGCGAAGCGCGAAGAGGCGCTGGCCAACATCCGCGAGAAGGTCGGCCTCGGCACGCTGACCATCCGTCAGATGACCGCCGAGGAGCGCGTCCGCTACGCGCGCGACCCCTCGGCCTAGTCACAAGCGTCAGCTGACGGGAGCGCAGCGCGGCTCAGGGGCCACCCGCGCGACTCCACCCTCCGCCGATCGCAGCGTTGCTGTCGAGGTCGCTCACGGCCGGCCTCTCTTCGAGCGCGTCGGAGAGTGTGTCGCTGAGCCAATCGAGCGCGGACAGCATCCAGGTCAGCGCCGGTTCGACGTGGGTCACCGTCTGCGCGAACTCCGCGCCGCCTGGGATCGGCCGGGGTCGCGCTTCGACATAGTCGCGCGCGTCCGCAAGCAA
>VAWY01000322.1 GCA_005888335.1 Actinomycetota bacterium | reverse complement strand
GGTCTACGTCGGCTACTGGTTCTGGGGGCGCCCGTCGCCCTACCAGCTGTGGGCCGACCTCCAGGACCTCGCGCGCCGGACGTACGCCGACTTCGACCCCACGACGGCCGAGGCGAAGGCCGCCTGGGAGGCCGCGCAGCGCCAGGCGGCGCCCGCCTGATGAACGCGCTCGACGCGACCCTGTGGGCGTTCCCGCCGGCGTTCGCGTTGCATGTCGCGGAGGAGGCGCCGGGCTTCGCGCAGTGGGCCCGGCGCCACGCCTCCCCCGACTACACCGATGCCGACTTCGCCCGCATCAACGCCGCGGGCTTCGCCCTGTCGGTGGCGACGACGGCGCTCGCCGTCCGCGGGGAGCGCCGCGGCTTCCGGCTGCACTACGCGTCGCTGACCTCACAGGCCGTCTTCAACGCCGTCTTCCACGCATCCACGCGCGCGCCCGGCGCCCGCACCGCAGCCGGGGTCGTGCTGCCGCTGTGGCTGCTCACGACGGCGCTCGCGCGCCGGCGAGGGCTGCTGGATCGCCGCACGATCGTCGCGTCCCTCGCGGTCGGCGGCCCGCTCCACGCCGCCGCCGTCGCCCACCAGGTCTACCGAGCGATCTGAGAGCAGGTTTCGCTCAGACCAGCTCGAGGACGGTCCGCACGTCGATGCCCCCCTCGAGGCTGCGAGCGACCGGGCAGAAACGTGCGTGGAAGCCGTGCACGCGCTCGACCTCCTCGCGCCTGTCCTGCGGCACGGCAAGGCGATAGCGCACGGTGATCCGCTCGATGACGAGCACGCCGTCGCGGTCGAAGACCTCGCCGACGGCCTCGACCTCGTATCGCTGCGGATCGACTTCGATCTGACGCGCCTCCAGCGCGCCCGCGAACGTGCCCGCCAGTCAGCCGCCTGCGGCGGCGACCACGTAATCGAGCGTCGTCGCGTGCGGCGGGAAGTCGTCGGGCCCGACCCCGTAGTGATTGGCGACCTCTGAATGAACCCCGAAGGCGACCGGGTCCTTCTCGGCCGGAAGGTACGCGAGGCGCTGCGGCCCTCCGAGCCGCTCGATTCTCACTCGCGAGACATATGCCGGATCAGCCACCGCCTTCTCAACCTCCCGCCGCTGGCATGTTCGAAGAGCCTCCTTACTCCCACCGGCTGCGCGCCCGCCAACGCCCGCTCGACGGCCGCGACGAGCGCGTCGGGGTCGCCGGCACAGCGCTCGAGCTCGACCGGCCCCAGCAGCACGCGCACGTCATCAGCGGTATGGGCGAGCACGCACGGCGTGCGGCCGTCGCTGGCCTCCCGCTCGCGCTGGTCACGCTCATCGAGGTGCACCGCGGTGAAGGGCACGGCGAGCCGTCGCCTCGCGCGACGCCAGGCCGCCTTCTCGCGCACATGCCCGTGGGTGATCTCGCACAGCGCACAGTGGGTGCGGCCCAGCCGCCCGCCCACGACGTAGCGCAGCTCGCCCAACAGCGAGCCCTCGGCGTTGTAGACGCCGGTGAGGCGGATCACCGGGGCGGCGCTCATGTCGGCTCCCCAGTTGTAGCGCGTATCACGCCGCCGCCGTACACGGAGGTCGGGGGCCTGCGGGCACACCCCGCGCCGCGGCGCATGCCTGGTGGCATGCGCGGTGGCGGAGGTCGTCAGGCGGCGCGCCGCTCGAGCAGCTCGTAGGCGGCCGTTGTGGCGAGCGCGTAGACGGCGTGGTGGAAGCCGTCGATGGCGATCTCGTCGCGGCCCCAGAACGTGATCGGCGGGGCGACCGACAGCGCGGGGAGCATCGCTTGCTCCGATCCCCACAGCGCCACGAGGTGCGCGGCCGTGGCGGCGGCCGGCCCGCGGCCGTTGCTGCCCAGGAGCGCGCGCGGGATGCCCCAGCCGGTGCCGTAGCCCCAGTGGACGAGGTTCGAGAAGCGGCTGTGCGCCGCTTCGCTGGAGAACTCCTTGATGCCGAGCACCTTGGCCGCCGCGTCGGCCGGTGCCGTGCTGAACGGGCGCCCGCGCAGCTTGGCCTCCACCGTGCTCGAGACGGTCATCGCGGCGGTGCCGGCGACGCCCGCGACCAGGCCCTTGCCGATGCTCGTGGCCAGTTTGTCGAAGGTCATGCCGTCACCTCCTCGCGCTCCGGAGTCGCGGCGCCGAGGCGCTCGATCAGGTGGTCGCCGACGCGCAGCGCGTTGGCCATCGCGGTCAGCGCCGGGTTGACCGCCGAGCTCGACGGGAAGAAGCTCGTGTCGACGACGTAGAGGTTGTCGACGTCGTGCGCCTTGCAGTTGACGTCGAGCGCCGAGGCCGCCGGGTCGGTGCCGAAGCGCACGGTCCCGCACTGGTGCGCGACGCCCTCGATCGGGATGCGCTTGTCACGCGCGACCGAGTTCGGGATCAGGTGCGGGTGCATGCCCAGGTGCGGCAGCAGGTGCTTGAGCTTGGCGATCAGCCGCCTGTGGGGCTCGAGATTCTTGTTGCCGTAGGCGATCCGGATCGTCCCGTCGCGCTCCAGCGTCACGCGGTTGTCGGCCTGGGGCAGGTCCTCGGTCGTCAGCCAGAAGTCGACCGCGTGGCGCGCGACGTAGTCGAGCGCGTAGCCGGGCACCAGCCGCGGTGCGCCGCCCTTGAGGATGTGGCGGTCGCT
>VAWY01000151.1:20981-29085 GCA_005888335.1 Actinomycetota bacterium | reverse complement strand
TCGGTGACGCGCAACGCGACATGACCTATGTGCATCGTGATGTTTCCTCCGGTTCGGTGTGCTCGCTGGCGGCGTGGCCCTGCAGAGGCCGGATACGCCGCTGCCGTCTGTTCGCACGCGCGGCGGGCGTACGGGTCGTGCCGCCAGGCCTTGGCGCCTTCTCGACCACCGCCACGGACGCGCCCCTCCGCGCCTGCACCGCCGCCTCGAGCGCTCCGTACGTCATGACATCTCTCATCTCGGGCTCGCAGCGATGTGCAGGCGACGGGGCCAGCCTAGCGGTCATCTGTCAAATAATTGGCCACGATCAGCAAATAGGTCGACCTGATTGCCGATCTCGTCGTCGGGCGCTCGAGAGCCGCGCGCAGAGCCCTAGGCCGCCGCGCCTACCCGTGCGGCCACGTGGCGGCCGGCCAGATACGCGAAGCAGAAGATCGGGCCGATCGTGCCACCCGCGCCCCAGTACGCCTCCCCGGACGGCGACGCGACGCAGTTGCCGGCCCCGTAGAGGCCGGGGATGGTGCTCCCGTCCGCGCGAAGGACGCGGCCTTGCACGTCGACGCGGGGGCCGCCCTTGGTGTCGAGCGTGCCCGGACCGAGCAGCGTGGCGTAGTAGGGCCCGGTCTCGCTCAGCCGGCGCATCGTGGGGTTGGCGCCGTCGCCCGGGCCGAACATCGCTGCGCCGGCGAGCTCGATCGGCGTCTCTCCGCGCCGGAAGTCGAGATCGACGCCGCTGTCGGCGAAGTCGCCGTACCGCGCGAGCGTGCGCCGCAGGTTCGCCTCGAAGTCCGGGGCCAGCCGATCGTGGCCGGCCGCGAGCCCGACGGCCGTGAGGCGCTCGGCGATCGCGGTCTCGAGCCCCGCCAGGTCGTCGGCGCCGATGACCCAGTAGGCGTCCACATGCGCCGGCGGGACCGGATTGCCGAAGTCCACGCCCCCGACCGTCGCCGCGACCTGCTCATCCCAGATGGCGATGAGCGGCAGGTTCGGGTAACGCCCTGACACCGGGTCCCAGGAAAAGAACGCGCGGGTCTGCTCGTGATAGGGCGCCTTCTCGTTGAGGACCCGTTCACCGGCGCGGTTGACGATGATCAGGCCGTCGCCGGGGATGACGAACGAGCCGGCGACGCCGCCCGGATCCCGCTGCAGCCGCTCCAGGACGATCGGAGCGGACCACGCCTGCTGCATGTTCGCCAGGACGGCCCCGGCCGCCTGCGCGAGCTTCACGAAGTCGCCGGTGTTCGTCACCGCGGCGCAGCCGCCGACATAGGGACCGCGGAGGTGGTCGCGTCGCAGAGCCGGATCGTGCGTGAACCCGCCCGTGGCGAAGACGACGCCGCGCTCGGCGCGAACGCGCTGTCGCCCTCGCTCACCGTCCACGACCACGCCGAGCGCCTCGCCGTCCTCGCCGAGCACGAGGTCGACCGCCGGCGTCGAGGTCCGGACCTCGACGCCGAGGCGGTCGGCGGCGCGATGAAAGCCCTCGAGCAGCACCTGGCCACCCTGCTGGCCGCCCTCGGCGGCGGCCGGCCACAGCGACCGGCCGCGCTTGGGCACGTCCTCGTCGAGATGCGCGAAGTAGTCCGGGAACTCCATCACCCCGCCGACGTCGAGCGCGCCGAGCTCCTCGAGCGCGGCCAGCGCCTCGTCCCCGTGGTCATAGAAGGCCTCCAGCGCGGCGAACTCCTCGGCGGGAAGACCGAGGGTCGGGTGCGACGGCGCGTACTCGGCCGGCCTGGCGAGCCGCGCCATGTACTGCAACGCGGAGTCGCGCGGATCGTCGATGCCCGCGGCGCGCATCAAGCGGTTGTTCGGCACCCAGAACCACGCCGCCGACTTGCGCGTCGTCCCGCCCGTCATCGCGGCCTTCTCGAGCACGACCACCGATGCGCCATCCGCTGCTGCGGTCAGAGCAGCCGTGAACCCCGCAGCACCGCTTCCGACGACGATCACGTCAAAGCGCTCGTCCCACGTCACGTCAAGTCTCCTCTCTCCGGCCGGCATCACGAGCGGCGGCGAGATTAGAGACTATCTTGCTGGACGTCAAATATAGACGTGCTGACCGTCTAAAGCGCGCGGGCAGCGGCCAGCTAGAGCCGGATCCCCTCGATCATGAGCTCGGCGATCAGGTCGGCATGCTCGCGCACGGCGCGCGGGCGCAGCGGCGAGCGGCGATCGAAATGCTGGGCGAGGGGCACCAGCGTGAACGGTGCCGCGGCGCCATGGGCGAGCAGGAAGTGGAACGTGCGCAGGGGGACCTTGCGGATCTTGCCCTCGGCGACGAGATGGTCCAGCAGGCGGTCGAGTGGGGCAAGCGCCGGCGCGATGTACGTCGTGTAGATGTAGGCCAGGCGCTCGGTGTCCTGCCGCGCCTCGATGTCCATGAGCGCGACGAGCTCGGGCTGCTCGGCCGACCAGATCAGGAAGGTCCGGACAACCAGGCGCAGCTGCTCGAGCGGGTCGGTCAGGGTGGGATCCCAGACGGTTTGCATGCGCTGCACCATCCGCCCGAAGCCGTGGTCGACGGCGGCGCGAAACAGCTCGTCCTTCGATCCGAAGCGCGCGTAGATGAGGTTGTGACTCACCCCGAGCTCGCGGTTGAGCGTCCGCAGCGAGACGCCCTCGAACCCGTAGCGGGCGAACGCGCGCAGCGCCGCGTCGAGGATCTCGGTGCGATCGACGGACTCTTCCGCCCGGGGACGCCCGCGGCGCCGGGCCGCACTGCTCGGCGTGGTGGCCATGGGCTCCACGGTAGCGGCAAGCTCGGACTTGCAAGTAAAAAATTGACGGAACCTTCCTGGGCCTTCAGCGCGCCGCCGGCAGCCAGCGGTTTGCCTCGGCTGGCGCTTTCCATACTGCGCTCATACTGCAAGCGATGCCCAAAGACGGCGCGACTCGCCCGCAGACGCGCGGCGGGCGAGGCGGATCAGAGCGCGGGAAATCGCCGCAAATTCGGCTTGATTCTGCCTCTTTGCTGGCCGACACGTCGAAGTGTCGCACTCTCTTACGAGTGAAGTGCTCTACCAACTGAGCTACGTCGGCAAAAGACCTGCAAATCTGCAGTTTCCCTAAATCAGGAGAAATACGAACTGTTCAGGGCCCAGCTGCCACGATACTGCAGCGGTACAGCACAGGCCGTCCCGAGGATGGACCCGGTCGGGCTCGACATCGAAGAGCACTACGCGCCGTCTGCGACGGGCTGATCACGGGAAAGAAGACGCGCCTCGCGGCTCGGTCGCACCTCGTGGGCGCTGAGCCGTTTCGCACTGACCACTTCCGTCGCGAAGACGGGACGGCGCCGTCGAGCAGGAGGGCCTGCAGCACCGCGCCGCGCAGGTCGGCGTCCGCGCTGCTGGGGTCCAGCAAGTCGACCTGGAGGTCGTTGATCACGCCGGTCACCCCGTAGACGCGCTCGGCGGCCGCCTCGGCCTCGCGATATTCGCGATGGCTGGCGACGGTGCCGCGCAGGGTCACGACGCCGTCGTTCACGTCGATGGCGATCTCCGCGCTTACCCGCGGGGCGCTGGCAGAACTTCGTGACGATCGCCGGCCTGGTCGCGGTCATCACCAGCGTGCTCGCGCGGGCGTGCATCGCACTGCTTGTCGCGTCGTGGCCAGCCACTCGCTTGCGGGCGCGCTCGCCGCCGGCGGCGCGATCACCAGCGCCGCGCTCGTGGCGTTGATGCATTACGAGCACTCGGCGCGTACTTCCCTGAGCGCCGCCACCAGCCCATGACGCACATACCGCGCAGAGTTGTGCCCATGGCCGGCGCTCGTTCCCCTGCCGGAGTCCCGGTGGTGCGTGGTCGGCGAGACGAGCGCGCGGTGCTGGACGGGCTCCTCGACTCCGTGCGGGCCGGCCGCAGCGGCGTGCTGGTCGTGCGGGGGGAGGCGGGGATCGGGAAGACGGCGCTGCTCGAGCACGCGATCGGCTCAGCGTCGGACTTCAGGGTGCTGCGGGCGGTGGGCGTCGAATCTGAGATCGAGCTCGCGTTCGCGGCCCTGCATCAGGTGTGCGCGCTGCTCGACGACTTCGCCGATCGGCTTCCTGCTCCGCAGCGCGAGGCGCTCGAGATCACCTTCGGGGTGACTGCGGGCGCGGCGCCGGATCGCTTGTTCGTCGCCCTGGCGACCTTGAGCCTGTTCTCGGAGGCCGCGCAGGAGCGCCCGCTGCTGTGTGTCATCGACGACGCGCAGTGGTTGGACCGCGCCTCCGCGCAGGTGTTGGGCTTCGTGGCGCGCAGGCTGCTGGCCGAGCCGGTCGTCCTCCTGTTCGCCGCTCGCGAGACGACCGATGCGTACGCGGATCTGCCCGAGCTGCTCATCGAGGGGCTCGACGATGCCGAGGCGCGCAAGCTCTTGGCGTCGGTGATCCCGGGCCGGTTGGACGACCGCGTCGCCGACCAGCTCGTGGCCGAGGCGCGCGGCAACCCGCTCGCGCTGCTCGAGCTGCCGCGCGGGCTTTCGCCCGCGCAGCTGGCGGGCGGGTTCGGGTTGCCGGCAGCGCTTTCGCTTCAAGGCAGGATCGAGGAGAGCTTCCTGGAGCGGCTGGAGGCGTTGCCGGAGAACACCCAGCGGCTGTTGCTGGTCACGGCGGCGGAGCCTCTCGGTGATCCGGCGCTCGTGTGGCGTGCGGCCGAGCGGCTCGGGATCACGGGCGCGGCGCGAGAGCCGGCGGAGTCGGCCGGGCTGATCGAGATCGACGACAGAGTGCGCTTCCGCCATCCGCTCGTGCGCTCCGCGGTCTACCGCGCGGCACCGGCGCAGCAGCGGCGGCGGGCGCACCGAGCGTTGGCCGAGACGACCGACGCCGAGACCGATCCCGATCGGCGCGCCTGGCACCTCGCCGAGGCGACGGCCGGCCCCGACGAGCCCGTCGCCGACGAGCTCGAGCGAGCCGCCGGCCGCGCCCAGGCGCGCGGCGGTCTGGCCGCGGCCGCCGCCTTCCTCGAGCGCGCCACGGCGTTGACGCCGGATCCTCTCCGGCGTGCGCAGCGGGCGTTGACGGCGGCACAGACGAAGTACGAGGCCGGGGCGCTCGACGACGCCCTCGCGCTCCTCGCCACCGCGGACACCGGCGGCGTCGATGATCTCCAGCGGGCGCGCGTGCATCTCCTGAGCGCGCAGATCGCGTTCGCCGCCCAGCGCGGCGGCGACGCTCCCGGGCTCCTGCTGGAGGCCGCCCGGGAGCTCGAGGCAGTCGACCCGGACCAGGCGCGCACCGCGTATCTCGAAGCGCTCGACGCGGCCCGGTTCGCCGGCCCGCTCGCCCGCGGCGCGGACTTCGTCGAGGTGAGCAAGGCTGCGCTGGCCTGCCCCGCCCCGCACCGGCCGCGGCCGACCGATCTCCTCCTTCAGGGGATTGCGACGCTGCCCATCGACGGTCACGCCGCGGCCGCGCCGATCCTCAAGAGCGCGCTGAGCGCGTTCCGTGAGGAGCCCGCCCTACCGCCCGGGGAGTCGCGCTGGATCTCGGCCGCGTGCCGTGCCGCGTGGGACTTCTGGGACGAGGAGAGCTGGAGGCTGCTCGCCACGCGAGAGCTTCAGCGAGCGCGTGATGCCGGTGGCCTCACGGCCACGCCGCTGCTCCTCAGCGCGCTCAGCTACGTCCATGCCCTGTGTGGCGAGCTGTCCGCGGTGGAGTCGCTGCTCGACGAGCTCCGCGCGACTACCGCGGCGACCGGCATCCCCGTTCATCGTTACGTCGAGATCTGGGTCGCGGCGCTGCGCGGGCGGGAGCCGGAGCTGTCGGCGCTGGTGGAGGAGTTGACCACGGATGCGAAGGCGCGAGGGGAGGGCTTCGCGCTGGCGTTCGCCGGGCAGGCCGGCGCGGTCCTGTACAACGGTCTGGGTCGCTACGAGGAGGCCTTCGCCGCGGTGCGCGAGGCCGTCGACGTGGCGCCCCATTCCGAGCTGAGCACGCCCACCGCGGTCGCCGAGCTCGTGGAGGCGGCCGCCCGCGTCGGAGAGCGCCGGATCGCGGAGCGAGCGCTCGAGCGGCTCACGCTCAGCACCCGGCCCAGCGGCAGTGATTGGGCGCTCGGGGTGGAGGCCCGCTCGCGCGCGCTGCTCAGCGACGGCGGCGCCGCCGAGCGCCTCTACGAGGAGGCGATCGAGCGGCTGCGGCGCACTCGCGTGCGCGTACAACTCGTGCGGACCCACCTGCTCTATGGCGAGTGGCTGCGGCGCGAGCGGCGCCGCCTGGACGCCCGCGAGCAGCTGCGCACCGCGCTCGAGCTGTTCACGAGCATTGGCGCCGAGGCGTTCGCCGCGCGCGCCGAGCGTGAGCTGCGGGCCACCGGCGAGCGCGTCCGCAAACGCCGGATCGAGACCCGCGAGCAGTTGACCGCCCAGGAGATCCAGGTTGCCCGACTGGCCCGCGACGGCCTGTCGAACACCGCCATCGGCGAGCGGATGTTCATCAGCCAGCACACCGTCGCCTACCACCTTCGCAAGGTCTTCACCAAGCTCGACATCACCTCGCGCAACCAGCTCGCCCGGGCGATGCCCGAGAGCTCCCCGGCCCAGCCGGCGGCGTAAGCCAGCGTCCCGTCAGGCCACAACGCGGACCTCGTCCCTGACGCCGGCGACGCCCGGCGTCCGCGCCGCAGCCGCGACCGCGGCGCCTCGGTCCTCACCCGCCCGGACCGATCCGGAGAGCGTGACGACGTTGTCGCGAACCGTCACGGTTACCCCGGGGGCACCTCGGAGACGCCGGGGACCCGCACGGCGATCCGCTCGGCGGCCTCGCGCTGAGACCCGGGATCGACGGCTCCCCACAAAGTCACCCTGCCGCCCTCGACCTCGACGTCAGTGCCGTAGGCGGGCACGGCGTCGTCGAGGATGAGGGCGTCAACGACCGCGGCGTTCGTCTCGACGTCAGTCCGGTGTGCGGCGCCTACCGGGCGGGTGCACAACTGGTCGTCGACGGCGCGCACGCCGCACACGTGCCGGGTGGTCCGGACGGCCTCGGCTCGCTGGAGCAGGTTCACGACGCGGGTATCCCCAAACGTCAGAGGCAGAGCTCACGCCGGTGCCGGGGCGTGGACGCCCGCCGCCTCGAGTGGAGCGCCGGCGAGCTGGCCGCCCGAGCACTGCTCGGCCTTGACCGCGCGGCGCGGGTTGCGGATGCCGACGGCTCCGATCAAGCCGCCGGCGATCACGAGCAGGCTGGCCACCCCGATGCCCCAGCGGAAGGCGTCGACCGAGGCCCGCTCGGAGGCGACCACGATCGCCGTCGCCTGCCGCGGGGGGACGCCGGCGACCGACGGCCGGCCGAGCGTGAGCTGCTTGGCGTGCGTCACGGCTGCGCGCCCCGGCGGGGTCAGCGGCCGGCCGGCCAGGTGGCGATCGAGCGATGAGCTGAACTGCGCCGCCACCAGCGCCCCGATCGCCACGGTGGCGATCAGCCCCGCGACGCGCGCCACCGCGTTGTTGATCGCCGGCGCGAACATCACGAGGCTCTCGGGAAGCACGGCGAGGCCGCTCTTCAGGGGCGAGTAGCCGGCCACCTGCTGCAGGTACAGCGTCAGGAAGAAGAACAGCGCCGACAGGCCGCCGTACAGCGCCAGCGTCTCGATGTTGCCGACCGAGAAGTTGCGGCTCTTGAAGAGGTCGAGCCTGAGCATCGGGTCGCTCGTGCGTGACTCGAAGACGAGGAAGGCGGCGAACAAGATCAACCCGGCGGCCAGCGAGCCGCTCACCGCCGCGCTCGACCAGCCGAGACGAGGCTGTTCGATCAACGCGGAGACCACACCGCCGAGACCGAGAACGCAGAGCAGCGCTCCGACGACGTCGACCCGGCGCCGCGGGCCCGCAGGCGCGGTCGCCGGGACGGCCTTGCGGATCAGCCACAGACACGCGATCACGAGCGGCAGGTTGATCACGAAGATCCACCGCCACGACGCGACGTCCAAGATCAATCCGGCGATCAGCGGGCCCAGCGCGCCGGCGATCGTTCGCCACGCCGTCCAGGTCCCGATCGCCGGACCGCGCTCCTTCTCGGGGAAGGTGGCGATGATCACCGCCAGCGAGCTCGGGGTCAGCAGCGCGCCCGCGACGCCCTGCAGCGCCCGGAACGCGATCAGCGTGCCGATCGACGGCG
>VAWY01000151.1:10881-20902 GCA_005888335.1 Actinomycetota bacterium | reverse complement strand
AGCGAGCCGAGCGTCAGCAGATACGCGTTGCTGACCCACTGCTGACCCGCCAGCCCGCCACCAAGACTGCGCTGAATCGAAGGCAGGGCAACGCTGACCACGCTGCTGTCGAGGATCGCGATGCTCGAGCCCAGGATCGTCGCGACCAGCGTCAGCCGCTTGACCGACGCCGTCGGGCCTGACTCGTCTTTCGTCCGAGGGATGATCTTCCAGTCTGGGGCGACAGACGGTCATCTCGCCATATCGACGAGCACTTCTCGCATCACTTCTTCGGATGGGTGACGGGCGTCACCGGCGCGCACACGGAACACGTCGCGACGGCGCCGGATGCTGTGTATGCGGCGACTTCACGTTGAGACACGTGAGCGTGACCGACAGCGCGTCGCAGCTGGGCGCCGCTACCTCACACGAAAGCGCTCGTGCCGGTGAGGTTGCATCCCACGATCAGGGCACCGCGAGGATCGAGCGCAAGGCGTCGGTGCGGGCGTGTCCGCCGCCGACCAACTGCCGGGAGCCAACAGCTTCGGAGCGCCCGGCCCATGCCGTCGTGGACGGTCGGCATCGATCGCTCAGATCAGGGCTGGTCGCGTGGCGATGCGGCCCGCCTCCTCCTCGACCATCCCCTGCGCGACGCGTCGTGCCCGGACCGCGGCGCGGTCGGCCTTGACGTTGATGTCGCGCCGCGGCTCGACCTCGTCGCCCAGCCGGCGCTGGACGGTTTCGAGGACCGCAGCGTCCCGCGCGGCCATCTCGTGGAACATCGAGCGCAGGTGGTCGGCGACGACGGCGCGGTCGGTCGCGTAGTTGCGCACGATCTGAAGGAACACGTGCGTGGTCGTGGGACTCTCGGGCGTGAAGCCCTGGACGCGCAGGAGCTCGAACGCCGGGCGGTCGCCGGCATCGATCGTGTAGCGCTGGACGTGCAGGGCGGGCGAGACGAACGTTCCCTCCTCCCGGCGGGCGCACTCGGTGTCGCGGGGCAGCCCGGTCGCCTCCGCCTCCCAGTCGGCCAGCCGGGCGGCGGGCAGCGCGCGCGCGTAGGCGACCGACATCTCGGAGACCTCGACCTCGTCCAGCGGCGGCAGCGCCTCGATGCCCGGCGGGACGGCCTCGGGGTGCATGACGAAGACGTTGGTGAGGTCGAGATAGTGCTCGTGCAGCAGCAGGTAGTTGGCCTCGACGTTCAGCGTCTCGCCCGTGCCGGCCCACTGGGGATCGTCGAACCATGGTGTCCGCGGCGGCTGGCGAAGCGCGGCCGCTCCGGGCTCGCCGAGCCAGATCCACACGAACGGCGGCTGCTCGTGAACCGCATACGTGCGCACGCACGCCCCCTGGGGGACGCGCTCCTGCGAGGGGACGTCGACGCAGCGGCCGTCGGGGTCGTAGACGAAGCCGTGATAGCCGCACACGAGGCGATCGCCGTCGAGCCGGCCCTCGGAGAGCGGGTACGCGCGGTGCACGCACCGGTCCTCCATCGCCACCACGTCCCCCGAGCTGCGGCGATAGAGCACGACCGGGATGCCGAGCAGCCGGCGAGCCAGGAGGTCGCGGCCGACCTCGTCGGTGGTGGCCGCCACGTACCAGCAGTTGAACGGGTAATTGGGCCTCATATGTCGAGCACCAGCCTTTCCGAGCGCGAGCGCGAGACGCAGACCATGATCACGTCTCCCCTCGCCTTCTCAGCGTCAGAGAGGACGGAGTCGCGGTGGTCGGCCTCGCCCTCGATGAGGTCGCATTCGCAGGTGCCGCAGACGCCCTCCATGCACGATCCGAGGACGTCGACGCCCGCCTCTTCGACCACCTCGTAGATCGACCGGTCGGCGGGAACGGTCAAGGTCACGCCGGAGCGCTGGCACTCGACCTCGAAGGTCTCGAGCGCGCCGGGCGCGGGCTCCTCGAGCGGCTTCGCCGAGAAGCGCTCGATGCGCAGCGTGTCGGCGGGCCACGGTTGGCAGGCCTCTTCGACCGCTTCCAGGAGCCCCTCGGGGCCGCAGCAGTACACCAGCGTGTCCTCCTGCGGCTCGGCGAGGACCGAGCGCAGGTCGAGCCTGCCCTCACGCTCGGCTCGCGGCGACACGGTGACGCGCTCTCCGTAGCGCTCGAGTTCGTCGAGGAAGGCCATCGACGCCCGCTCCCGGCCGCCGTAGAGCAGCCGCCAGTCCGCGCCGCGCGCCTCCGCCGCCTCGATCATCGGCAGCAGCGGGGTGATCCCGATCCCGCCCGCGATGAACTGATAGCGCGACGAGCCCACCAGCGGGAAGTGGTTGCGCGGGCCGCGCACCCGCACCGAAGCGCCTTCGCGCAGCTCGTCGTGGACGAACCGCGAGCCGCCGCGACTGTCGGGATCGAGCAGCACGCCGATGACCCACTCCGAGCGGTTCGACGTGCTGCCGCACAGCGAGTACTGGCGCACGAGCCCATCGCCCAGGACGAGGTCGACGTGCGCGCCCGCGGTCCACTCCGGCAGCTCCGCGCCGTCGGGATCGGCGAGCGCGAGCGTCACGACACCGTCGGCGACCGTCTCGCGGCGGACGACCGCGAGGTCGGCCTCGACCTCGCGGTAGGCGGGCCTCCCCCGCGTCATCTGCTGGGTCTCGGTCACGACGACCGCCGGACCGGGATCGAGTTGTACTGGTTGAGGAACAGCGCCCGGACCCGCGTCGGCTCGCCGTCCAGGGCCAGGTCCGGGAAGCGCTCGATGGTCTGCTGGATCCACAGCTTCAGCTCCAGGCGCGCGAGGTTGGCTCCGAGGCAGAAGTGCCGGCCGCGGCCGCCGAAGGCCTGGTGCTGGTCGAGGCCTTCTCGCGAGATGTCGAACTTGTGGGGGTCCGCGAACACGCTCTCGTCGCGGTTGGACGCCAGGTACCACAGCAGGACGCGGTCGTTCTCCTTGATCGTCTGGCCGTGCAGCTCGACGTCGCTGGTCGCCGCGCGCGCCATGAACGCGAAGGCGGGGAAGCAGCGCAGCCCCTCCTCGACCGCGTTCTCGATCAGCTCGGGACGCTCGCGCAGCAGCGCCAGTTGGTCGGGGTTCTGCAGCAGCGCAAGCATCGTCGCGCTGTAGGTCGCGCGCGTCGAGTCGTTGCCTGCCGACATCAGCAGCACGAAGAACGTCGCGATCTCGAGCTCGTTGAGCTTCTCGCCGTCGACCTCGGCCTTCATCATCGCGGTGATGAGATCGTCGCGCGGGGCCTCGCGCCGCTGCGCGATCTGCGCGTTCACGTAGGCGATGATCTCCTCGAAGATCGCCTGGGTGTCGGTCCACTGCTCGCGGATCTTCGGGTCCTCGAACGCGGTGAACACGTTGGTCCAGTGCACGAGCGTCGGGTCGTCCTCGGGGGGCGTGCCGAGCAGCGAGCCGATCACCCGGGCCGGGATCGGGCGGGCGACGTCCGCGACGAGGTCGAAGCGCTCGCGGTCCGCAACGCTGTCGAGGACGCCGGCGATGATCTGGCTGATGGCCTCCTCGTGCACGGCGACGCTGTCCGGCTTGAACGCCTTGGTCACCAGCGCCTTCAGCCGGTCGTGGCGCGGCGGGTCCATCGAGATCATCTGCAACCGCTGCACGTCGAGCGGCACGCCGATGTCGTCGACGTTGAGGATGCCCCGGCGCTCAGAGGAGAACGTCTTGAAGTCGCGCGTGACCGCGCGGACGTCCTCGTGGCGGGTGATCGACCAGAAGCCGCCCTCGTCCGGCGCCACCGCCTGACGGCTGAAGTGGACCGGCGCCTCACGCTGCAGCCGCGCGAACAGCTCGTACGGGGGGCCGGCGTCCCAGAGCGCCGGATCGGCGAGGTCGATGCTGCTGAGGTCCTGCTCGGTGACGGTGCTCATCGCTCCTCCGTTCCTGTCTGAATTCGCCAACCTGCGCACGGTGAGCCCGGCTCCACCGCCTCACTCCTTGCCGCTCGTGGCCGCCGCGGTCGCGGGGACGGCGGCGTGGACGTCGGGCGGATGGAGGTCGTAGTTGCCGGCGTCGAAGAACCGCGTGCGGCGGCGGTACTCGATCGTGTAGCTCGGCCAGTTGTTGGTGTTCTTGCCGCTCGCGGTGCGGTACCAGCTCGTGCAGCCGGCCTCCCAGACGGTCTCGCCGAGCCGCTGCTGGACCTCCTGGTTGAAGTGCTCCTGGACCTCGGGGCGGACGTTGACCCACGAGCTGCCGTAGGTGCCGACGTGGCGGATCGCACCGAGCGCGTAGTCGGTCTGGCTCTCGAGCATGTAGATGATCGAGTTGTGGCCGAGGTTCGTGTTGGGCCCGTAGAGGATGAAGAGGTTGGGGAAGCCCGACACCGTCATCCCGAGGTACGCCTCGGCGCCGTCGCGCCAGCTCTCGCGCAGCTCCATCCCGTCGAGGCCTCTGATCGTTATCGGCGCGAGGAAGTCGTTGGTGGCGAACCCGGTGCCGAAGACGATCGCGTCGACCTCGCGCTCGGTCCCGTCGGCGCCGACGACGCGATCGCCCCTGACCTCGTTCAGGCCGGCCGCGATCACCTCGACGTTGGGCCGCGTGATCGCCGGATACCACTCGTTGGAGATCAGGATCCGCTTGCAGCCGATCGGGTAGTCGGGCGTCAGCTTCTCGCGCAGCTGCGGGTCTGAGACCTGGCGGCGCAGGTTGCGCTGGAACGCGAGCTTGATCAGCGACATCCCGTGGCCCTTTGTCATCGGGATCACGCGCGCCTCGTGGTAGAGGTACTTGCGCGTGCGGCTGGCGACGAGCGCGATCGGGAAGTGGCGGTAGAGGTACTTCTCCAGCGGCGTGTAGGGCCGGTCGGGCTTGGGCAGCACGTACGGCGCGGAGCGCTGGAACAAATGCAGCTTCGCGACCTTCGGCGCGATCTGGGGGACGAACTGGATCGCGCTCGCGCCGCTGCCGATGACGGCGACGCGCTTGCCGGTCATCTCGTAGTCGTGGTCCCAGCGCGCGGAGTGGAAGACCTTGCCTCCGAAGCCGTCGAGGCCGGGGAAGCTCGGCTCGGCCGGGAGGCTGAGCTGCCCGGTCGCGGCGACCAGGAACCGCGCCTGCAGCTCGGCGCCGTCGGCCAGCTTGATCGTCCAGCGCCCGCTGTCGGCGTCGAAGTCGGCGCCCGTGACCTCGGCGCCGAAGCGCACGTGGTCGAGCACCCCGTACTTGCGCGCGCAGTGCTCGATGTAGCTCTGGATCTCGGCCGCCTGGCCGTAGGTGCGCGACCAGTCGTGGCTGGGCTCGAACGAGTAGCAGTACAGGTGCGATGGGATGTCGCACGCCGCGCCGGGATAGACGTTGTCGCGCCACACGCCGCCGACGCGGTCGGCCTTCTCGAGGATCGTGAACGGGATCCCGTAGCGCTTGAGCTTGGTGCCCATGCAGACCCCGCCGAACCCGGCGCCGACGATCGCGACTGTCGTCCTGGTCATGTCAGGCCTCCTGTCGGGGCCGCCGTCGCGGGCTCGGGGGCGGCCCCGGGGATGGCGCTCATCGCGCGCTCGGCGAGTGCCGTGATCGTCAGGCTCGGGTTCACGCCGACGTTCGCGGGCACCGCCGAGCCGTCGCAGACGAGCAGGTTCTCGTAGCCGAAGACCCGCTGACGGCCGTCGACGACGCCGCGGTCGCGGTCGCGGCCGATCACCGCGCCGCCGAGGATGTGCGCGGTGGTCGGGATCGAGAAGATCGCCTCGGTGAACATCGCCTGCGGCGTGCCGCCGATCCGCTCCGCGATCCACTCGGCGGCCCGATAGGCGGCGGGGATCTTGTCCGGGTTGGGGTTGTCGGGATCCTGCTCGGTCGTCAGCACGACGTTGCCGTTGGGCCAGCGGCGCTTGACCTTCAGGCGCATCGCGTTGTCGAGCGTCTGCATCACCAGCAGGATCACCGTGCGCCGCGACCAGGCCTTGATCCGCGACGCGCGCAGCGCCAGCAGCGGATGGCGGACCATGTTGACCAGCAGGTGCAGCGGCTGTGTCCCGCGTCCGCCGGCCTCGGTCATCAGCGCGAACAGCAGCGACTGCGAGTCCGCGCCCTGGCCGTAGGTGACCGGCTCGATGTGCGTGTCGGGATCCGGGTAGATGCTCGAGGTGATCGCGACGCCGCGGGTGAAGTCGCGCGCGTCGTCGCGGGCCGTGACCGCGAGGATCGACTCGCTGTTGGTGCGCACGAGGTGGCCCAGGCGGTCGGAGACGTTCGGCAGCGAGCCGCGCAGCTTGCAGCCGAACAGCAGCCGGTTGGTCCCCAGCGCGCCCGCCGCCACGACCACGCCGCGGGCGGTCAGCGTGCGCCGGTCGCGGCGCAGCCACGCGCCCGAGCGCTCGTGCGCGACCGCGTAGCCGTCCGCGCCGTCCGCGGCGCCGAGCGGGCGCACGTCGACGACGGTGCGCTCGGGCAGGATCTCCACGCCGCGCCGCTCGGCGAAGTGCAGGTAGTTCTTGACGAGCGTGTTCTTGGCGCCGTGGCGGCAGCCGACCATGCACGAGCCGCAGCGCACGCACCCCGTTCGCTCGGGCCCGTCGCCGCCGAAGAACGGGTCGGGCACGGTCTTGCCGGCCTCGCCGAGGAACACGCCGACGCGCGTCTTGGCGTAGGTGTCGCCGAAGCCGCCCTGCTCGGCGTACTCCTTGAGCAGCAGGTCGGCCGGCGTGTCCTGGTCGTAGGTGACGACGCCCAGCATGCGCTCGGCCTCGTCGTAGTGCGGGGCCAGCTCGGCCTCCCAGTCGGCCAGCCCCGCGATCTGCGGGTCCACGTAGAACGCCGGGCGGGCGCGGTAGAGCGTGTTGGCGTAGCCCAGCGACCCGCCGCCGACCCCGCAGCCCGAGGCGACGAAGACGTCGCGGAACAGGGTCAGCCGCAGGATGCCCTTCAGCCCGAGCTTCGGCATCCAGTAGTAGCGCGACAGCTGCCACGTCGTCTCGGCGAAGTCCTCGTCGCGGAAGCGCCGCCCGCACTCGAGCACGCCGACGCGGTAGCCCTTCTCGGCCAGTCGCAGCGCGCTGACGCTGCCGCCGAAGCCAGAGCCGAGGACCAGCCAGTCGTAGTCGTGGTCGGCCATCACGCCTCCACCGGGATCGCGATCCCGCGCTTGAGGATCTTGCCCGTCGGCCCCTTGGGCAGGTCGTCGACGATCCACACCTTGCGCGGGTACTTGTAGGCGGCGACGCGCTCCTTGACGAACGCGCGGAGCTCGGCTGCGTCGGCTTGCGCGCCCGGCTTGAGGACGACCGCGGCGCCGACCTCTTCGCCGAGGATGTCGTCGCGGATGCCGACGACGGCGGCCTCGCGCACCGCCGGGTGCTCGTAGAGGACCTCCTCGATCTCGCGCGGATAGACGTTGTAGCCGCCGCGGATGATCATGTCCTTGGAGCGGTCGACGATGAAGAAGAAGCCGTCCTCGTCGACGCGCGCGAGATCGCCGGTGCGAAACCAGCCATCCGCGTCGATCGCCTCGGCGGTCGCGTCGGGCCGGTTCCAGTAGCCCTTCATGACGTTGTGGCCGCGGATCGCGATCTCGCCGATACCGTCCTCGCCCGGGTCGAGCAGCTTCATGTCGACGCCGTCGACGGGCGTGCCGATCGAGCCCGGCTTGCGCTCCCGGTCGGGGTGGTTGAACGACGCGACCGGCGAGGTCTCGCTGAGCCCGTAGCCCTCGAGCACCTGGCAGCCGAACGCCTCCTCGAAGCCGCGCATCACCTCGACCGGCAGCGCCGCGCCGCCGGACACGCACAGCCGCAGCGCGCTGGTGTCCGGGCGCTCGCCGCAGTGCAGCATCGCGGCGAACATCGTCGGGACGCCCTCGAAGACGGTGACCCCGTCGCGCTCCATGATCGCCAGCGCCTTCGCCGGGTGAAAGCGAGGGATCAGCGTCAGGCACGCGCCGGCGGCGACCGCCGCGTTGAGTCCCGCCGTCTGCCCGAACGCGTGGAACAGCGGCAGCGCCCCGAGGATCACGTCATCGGCGCCGAGCGCGAGCATCTCGACGACGATCTCGACGTTGCGGCGCAGGTTGGCGTGCGTGAGCTCGGCGCCCTTGGGCGTGCCGGTCGTGCCCGACGTGTAGAGGATGACCGCGGTGTCGGAGCCTGAGCGCGCGACCGGCTCGGCAAGCGGCGCGACGGCGCCGAGCAGCTCCTCGAACTCGCCCGGCGCCACGACGAGGCACTCGGCGCCCGCGGCGTCCGCGCCGGCCTGCGCCGCGGCGGCGAAGTCGTGCCACGCGATCACCGCGCGCGCCCCAGGGTCCGACAGGTAGAACGTCGTCTCGCGCTCCTTGAGCAGCACGTTCATCGGCACGACCACACCACCGGCACGCAGCGCGCCGTAGTAGGCGATCGCGAAGTACGGCACGTTGGGCAGCATCACACCGACGCGGTCGCCCGGCTGCAGGCCGCGCGCGACAAGCAGCGCCGCGAGCCGCGCGCTCGCATCATCGAGCGCGGCGTAGGGAATCTCAAGCTCGTCGAGCCGCAACGCCACGCGCTCGGGATGGCGGCGCGCCGCCTCGGTCAGGTTTGCAGCAAGGCTGGTCACTTCGGCGCCTCCTCGGTGGCGACGGTGGTTCGGGTCCGGCGCTGCTTTGGCTTCGGTACCAGGCCGCGCAGCTCGGCCTGCGCGTCAGGGCCCGTGAGCCGGCGTATGTCACCCGAAGATCGGGAAGCTGCGGCGCTTGGCGAGCCGGTCCATCCCGGCCTGGATCGCGCACTCGACCTCGCGGTAGATGCCGTCGACGTACTCGGCGTCGTTCACACGCTCGGGGTCGTGGTCGACGTGGATCGGGTCCAGCAGTTCGGTGCGGATCTTCGCCGGCAGTGGCAGGTGCGCGGGCAGGACCTCCACCGCCAGCGGCAACGGGAAGCCGGCGATGATCGGCATCGTCGCGCCGCGCAGTCGCTTGCCCAGCCCGGTCCAGCGCGCGAGGAAGCGGCCCTCCGAGAGCACGAAGACGGTGTCGTGGCCGCCGATCGTCGCCACCGGCACGATGGGCACGCCGGAGCGAATCGCCTGGCGCACGAAGCCCTTGCGGCCGGCCAGTTGCGCCTTGTCGCGGTGGCGCCAGTTGCGCATCGCGTCCTCCTCGCCGCCCGGCCACACGACCACGTCGTGCCCTGCGGCGAGCGCGGCGGTCACGCCGCGGCGCGACGCGGGGAGCACGCCGACCGCCTTGAAGTAGTCGCCGAGCCCGGGTGCCGCCATCAGCACGTCGTGCGCGGTGCCATGGAGGATCCGCGTGCCCTCGAAGTGGCGGTGCCAGGCGTGCACGAGCGTCCAGGCGTCCATCGTCAGCGAGCCGCCCGAGTGGATCCCGATCAGCAGCGACGGCTCGTCGGGGACGCGGTGCCAGCCGTCGATCTCCAGGCGGAAATAGTGATCGCAGAGGAAGTTCCAGACCGGGTTCTGCAGGTAGCGCATGAACGCCTCGTTGGGCCCGTCGAGCGTCGTCGCGGCGGCGACCCGGCGCGCGATCAGCTTGCCGAGCGGGTCCTGCGGGCCCCGCGGCTTCGCGGCGGCGTCCGACTTGGCCGCCGCGGGCTTGCGACTCGACCTGCGCGATGTTGTGGTGACCATCTGGCCCTCCTCCCGGGAATCCCCGGCGCTAGCCGAGCAGGGTCGTGTAGTGGACGACCTGGTAGGCGAGCAGCGCCAGCGAGCCGAACAGGCAGACGCCGAGGCAGATCAGCGAGAACGCGTCAGTGGTGTTGGTCTTGGTGTTCATGGCGGGCAGTCTGCGCGAGCAGGTGCCCGCCGCCTACGGAGCAGGCTCCGAGATTCGGGACGTTTGACTTGGAGCTGTCTACAAGCGCATCGCGGCGCGCTCCAGCGCCCACCAGACCTCGAACGCGACCTTCGGGTCGCGCAGGCTCGCCCCGGTGAGCTCCTCGAACCGCGCGAGCCGGTAGCGGACGGTGTTCTGGTGCACGAACAGCCGCTCCGCCGTGCGCTCGACGTGCATCTCACACGCCAGGTACGCGCGCAGCGTCGCTGCGAGCTCGCCCGCCGAGGAGCCGGCCGCGAGCGGCTCGAGGTAGCGCGCGCACAGCGCGTCGCCGACGTCGG
>VAWY01000151.1:543-10639 GCA_005888335.1 Actinomycetota bacterium | reverse complement strand
CGAGATAGTCGCGCGTGGGATCGAGCGAGTAGGACTCCGCCTTGATACGCAGCTCAGCGGGAGCGAGCGCGCCGAACAGCGCATCGCGCACGAACGCCGCTCGCCGCTCCTGGTCGGCGAGCGCAAGGTCGAGCTCGGCACGCCGATGTGCGCCGGCCGTGGTGACCATCGCGATGTCGGACCACGCGAGCGTCGACTCGACGAACTCGAGGACCTCGTCGTCGCTGACACCGAGGCGCTTGCCGACCTCACGCGCGTACCCGACAACGACCTGCACGCCGATGCGCCACGCCCGCAGCATGTCGTCGACCGGGACTCCCTGCTGCGCGCGTGTCTCGCCGACCGCTGCGAGCTCCTGGAGCTCCCGCTCGCTGACGGAGGTGCGCCCCGCACGCGCGGAGCGCAGCACCCGCTCGACCTCGATGCGGACGTCGGCGTCGAGCGCGTCGGCGGGAAGCGAGCGGTAGGCCGGCAACTCGGCCTGCAGCGCCTCGCGCACGCGACGCGAGATCTCGGCGTGCTCGGCAAGGAGGGCGTCGAACAGCGCGTCCCACGTCCGCTGCGCGTCACCTGCCTGAACCCGCGCCATGACCCTCGATTGTGAGCCTACTTGGAGCTGCCCACAACCTCCGTCTGCCTTATGCGCCTTCGATACTGCGCTCATGCTGCACGCGCTGCCGAAAGACGCCGAAGCGCGACCGCACGCGGCGACCCGTCGAAAACGCTGATAGCAGCGGAATCCGCCGCAAATGTCGGATGAATCCGACGCACTGGCGGCCCGTCGCGCCGACGGCAAATCTCCCTACGAGTGAAGTGCTCTACCGGCTGAGCTACGCCGGCGCGCCCGCCATCGCAGCCAAGGTTCGGCGCCTGCAAGAGTCCCGCGTCTCCTGAGCGCCCCGGCCTTCGACCTGCAGTCGCACTCCACGTTCTCCGACGGCGAGCTGCCGCCCGAGGAGGTCGTCGCGCGCGCGGGCAAGGAGGGCGTCGAACAGCGCGTCCCACGTCCGCTGCGCGTCACCTGCCTGAACCCGCGCCATGACCCTCGATTGTGAGCCTACTTGGAGCTGCCCACAACCTCCGTCTGCCTTATGCGCCTTCGATACTGCGCTCATGCTGCACGCGCTGCCGAAAGACGCCGAAGCGCGACCGCACGCGGCGACCCGTCGAAAACGCTGATAGCAGCGGAATCCGCCGCAAATGTCGGATGAATCCGACGCACTGGCGGCCCGTCGCGCCGACGGCAAATCTCCCTACGAGTGAAGTGCTCTACCGGCTGAGCTACGCCGGCGCGCCCGCCATCGCAGCCAAGGTTCGGCGCCTGCAAGAGTCCCGCGTCTCCTGAGCGCCCCGGCCTTCGACCTGCAGTCGCACTCCACGTTCTCCGACGGCGAGCTGCCGCCCGAGGAGGTCGTCGCGCGCGCGGCGGCGGAGGGCGTCGAGCTGCTCGCGCTCACCGACCACGACACGGTCGAGGGCGTCGCGGCGGCGCAGCGCGCGGCGGCCGCGCACGCGATCCGCCTCTCCCCCGCCGTCGAGATCAGCGCCGTCGACCCGCTGCACGCCGACTTCCACATCCTCGGCTACGAGATCGACGCGGCCGACGCATCATTCGCAGAGCGCCTTGACGCGTTCAGGGCCGACCGCGCCAACCGAGTCAACCGCATGGCCGAGCAACTCGAGCGGCTCGGGTTCGCGCTCGAAGCCAAGCACCTCGACCGCGGCGGAAAGCCGGTCGGGCGCCCGCACCTCGCCGCCGCCGTCTTCGAGCATCCGGCCAACGCCAAGCGCCTCGACGACGAAGGCCTGACGCACCCCGGCGCGGTCCTCGAGGCCTACCTGGTCGAGGGCGCTCCCGGCTTCGTGCGCCGCACGCTCCCCACCGTCCCCGACGCCATCGAGGCGATCCACGACGCGGGCGGCGTCGCCGTCTGGGCGCACCCGTTCTGGGACCTCGACGACCCGCGCCCGACGCTCGAGGCGCTCGAGCGCTTCGTCGCCCACGGCATCGACGGCGTCGAGGCGTTCTACGTCACCCACACGGCCGAGCAGACCGCGCTGCTGGCCGACGCGGCCGACGAGCACGGCCTGCTCACCACCGGCTCGGCGGATTTCCACGGTCCGAGCCACCGCATGTTCAACCGCTTCCGCGCCTTCGAGCTGCACGGCCGCGAGCCGCGCCTCGGCCCGATCGCCGGCTGACGCCCGCTACCGCAGCCCCCGCGCGAAGTGATACGCCGCGATCCGCATCCCGTGGCGGAAGTAGAAGCGGTGCGCGTCGGCGCGGTCGGCGCCCACCCCCGAGTCGAGGTGCAGCTGCTCGCACCCCAGCCGGCGCGCCTCCTCGACCACCCACGCCATGACGGCGTCGGCGTGCCCGCGGCCGCGCAGCGCGGCGCGGGTCACCAGGTCGTCGACGTAGAGGAACCGGCCCCAGGCGAGGTTCTCACCGGCCCAGAAGCCGGCCACGGCGGCCGCATCGAGATCGCCCGGCTCGAACGAGCCGGCCACCCGGTAGCCGGCGGCCCGCGCCGCGTCGACCCGCGCCACGACGCCGTCGGCCGATCCCAGATGCGGCCGCAGCTCCAGCAGCGCAGCCGCCGCCCGGTGCGACTCGCCGGCCCCAAGCTCGCGGACTTCGTGCGCCACGACGCGCCAGCCTAGATCGCTCGCCAGTGGGCCCGTCCGTAAGTCCGGCGAGGAATCCGGCGAGGCGATCGCCGTTCCTGCGAAGGACGCAGGGAGGGCACAGTGACGGAGTCACGCGCCCGAGCGAGGACGCGCGCAGGGGCGGCGAGCGGCCGTCGGTTCCGCGTCGGATTTGCGGACGGGTCCGCTACCCTCGGTCGCCGCCATGGATGCCGTACAGGCCATCGTCCTGGGCATCGTGCAGGGGTTGACGGAGTTCCTCCCGGTCTCGAGCACCGGGCACCTGCGCATCGTGCCCGCGTTCCTCGGCTGGGAGGACCCGGGATCGGCGTTCACCGCCGTCGTGCAGCTCGGCACGATGGCCGCCGTCCTCCTCTACTTCCGGCGCGACCTCTGGCGGATCGCCTCCACGTGGCTGCGCGGGCTGCGCGACCGGCGCATTCGCGAGACCGAGCACGACTACCGCATGGGCTGGTTCATCATCTTCGGCACGATCCCGATCGCGGTCTTCGGGTTCCTGTTCCGCCACGAGATCAAGACCGGGGCGCGCGACCTCTACGTGATCGGCAGCGCGCTGATCGTCTTCTCGTTCGTGATGCTCGCCGCCGAGCGGCTCGCGACCCAGAAGCGCGACGTCGAGGAGATCGAGGCCGGCGACGCCCTGACGATCGGCTTCGCCCAGGCGCTCGCGCTCGTCCCGGGCGTCAGCCGCTCGGGCGCCACGATCTCCGCCGGCCTCTTCGCCGGCCTGAACCGCGCCGCCGCCGCGCGCTACTCGTTCCTGCTCTCGGTCCCCGCCGTCGTGCTGTCCGGGCTGTTCGAGCTCAAGGACGTCGGCGAGGGCAACGGCGCCGGGCCGGTGCCGACGCTGATCGCCACGCTGCTGGCCTTCGTCGTCGGCTACGCGTCGATCGCCTGGCTGCTGCGCTTCCTGGTGCGCCACCCGATCAGCGTCTTCGCGCTCTACCGGATCGCGCTGGGCGCGCTCGTCCTCGTCCTCGCCGCCACCGGCGCGATCAGCTGAGCAGCCGGGCCAGCCGGTAGGCGAGCGCCTCCAGGGCGAGCTCCTCGCTGACGTTGAGGACCAGCCGCTGGCGCGTGTCCTCGACGGCGTCGACACCGGCGCGCAGCGCGTGCGCCCCGCGTCCCTCCGCGTCTGACCGCAGCTCGTCCAGCCGGTCGCAGCCGTGGACGACCTCCTCGGCGCCGTCGGCGACGCACGCGACGTCGCGCAGCCACAGCCCCGCGAGCTGCAGCCCGTGGTCGAGCGCGGCCGTCGAGGCCCGCCGCGACGCCCGCCGCGCGCGCTCGGCGCCCTCGCGCTCGACGCGCCGCCTGTCCCGCGTCGCGGTCACCTCGAGCTCGGCCGCCACGCGCCCCTCGGTCTCCTGCACGGCCTGTTCGCCGGCGCGCCGGGCGTCCTCGAGCAGCGCCTTCCACGGCCGGTCGCCGAGGTCGTCGCACAGACACGTCCGGGCGAAGCGCTCGGCGGCCGCGCGCCGCCCCGGCCCGGTGCCGAGCGCCAGCGCGAGCGCCTTCTCGCCGTCGCCGAGTGACAGGCGCGCGCAGGCGCGGGCGGTCTCGGCCGCCACGCCCCGCTCGACGAGGCGCGCCGCGAGCTCCTCCGCGGGCGGCGCGTCGAACCGCACGTGCTGGCAGCGCGAGGCGATCGTCGGCATGACGTTCCCCGGGCGGTCCGTCAGCAGGACGAGGTGCGCGAAGGCCGGCGGCTCCTCGAGCGTCTTGAGCATCCGGTTGGCCGCCTCGTCGTTCATCGTGTCGGCGCGCTCGATCACGAAGACCCGCCGGCGCGACTCGAACGGCGTGCGCGTCGCGGCGGCGACGACCGGCTCGTCGATGTCCGAGACGAGCATGTCGGCCGCGCCGCTCGGCGCGACCCACGTCAGGTCGGGGTGCGCGCCGCGCAGGGCGCGCGCGCGGGCGCTCGAGGGGTCCGCCGCGCCGTCGGCGAGCAGCTCCGCGGCGAAGGCGCGGGCGACCTCGCGCTTGCCCGCTCCCGCCGGGCCGTGGAACAGGTAGGCATGGCTCGGCGCGTCGAGGCGCAGGACCGCGCGCGCGTGCGGGTGACGTTCGAGCCCCGGAAGCATCAGGTGCGCATCGTAGGGTTCCGCGCCGATGCCGCTGGTGACCATCGAGGGCCTCGACGGCGCCGGCAAGACCACGCTGGCGACCGGCCTCGCCGACGCGCTCCCTGGCGCGCTGCTGCTGCGCGAGCCGGGCGGCGTCGCGGCGGCCGAGCGCGTGCGCGAGCTCGTCAAGGACCCGGACCTGCACATCGTCCCCCGCGCCGAGGCCCTCCTCTACGCCGCGGCGCGTGCGCAGCTCGTCGAGGAGCGGCTCGTCCCGGAGCTGGAGGCCGGGCGCCTGGTCGTGCTCGACCGCTTCGTCGACTCGTCGCTGGCCTACCAGGGCGCCGGGCGCGAGCTGGGGATCGTCGCGGTCGCCGCGATCAACGCGTTCGCCACCGGGGGGCTGACGCCCGACCGGACGCTGCTGCTGCGCATCGACCCGGCGCTGGGCCGCGCCCGCCAGGCCGGCCGCGGCGAAGCCCCCGACCGTCTCGAGCGCGAGGAGGACGCCTTCTTCGGGCGCATCGCCGCCGCCTACGACGGGCTCGCGGCGGCCGAGCCGGAGCGCTTCCGCGTCCTGGACGCCATGCGCCCGCCCGACGAGGTCCTCGACGACGCGCTGGAAGCCATCCGGGGGCTAGCCTGACGTGCCCGCCGCCGCCGCCATGCCGACCACCTTCGACGTCGATCGCTTCGAGCATGTCGCCGCGACCCCGGAGACCGCGCTACTGCGCCTCTCCGGCCGCTGGCAGGCCGACCAGCGCGAGCGCCTGTCGCCGCCGATGCTCGTCATCGACGACGGGCGGCGCACGCACCGCTTGCCCGCCCTGCCCGGGCCCGAGGACGCCGCCCCGCTCGCCGGCCCCGAAGCGCCGCGCTGGCGCGCCGCCTTCTCGGCGCCCGCCGGCCTGATCGGCGGCAAGGGCACGGTCTTCGCGCTCGACGCCGGCCGCGGCGCGATCGTCGACCTCCCGCGGCCGATCGAGGGCCGCCGCCAGCGGGCGGAGCCCGCGCCGCCGCCCGACGAGGCGGCGCTGGCCGACGCGCGCGCCGAGGCGGAGCGCCGCGCGCGCGAGCGGCGCGAGGCGATGCGCGCGCTCGAGGGGCAGCTGGCCGTCGAGCGCACGGCGCGCGTGGAGGCCGAGCGCCATGCGGCGCGCGAGGCGGCCGCGCGCGAGCGCCTGGAGTCCGAGACGGCCCGCCAGGGCGCGCGGCTGTCCGAGCTCGAGGCCGAGGTCGACCGCCTGGTCGACGCGCGCCGGACGGCCGAGCGGATCGCGAGCGAGGCGAGCAACGACCTGCGCCAGGCCCGCGAGGCGCTCGAGCGCCACCTGGCGGCCGAGCGCGAGATGGCCGCCGAGCTCGAGGCGGCGCGCGCCGCGTTGTCCGGCGAGCGCACCGCCCGCTCGGGGGCCCAGGCCGAGGCCGCGGCGCTGCGCTCGCACCTCGCCGAGGCGCAGGCCGAGCGCGACGCCCTCGAGGCGCAGCTGACCAGCCTGGCCGAGGAGCACGCCGCGGTCGAGGGCCGGCTCGAGCGCGCCGAGCAGCGCCGCGAGCATCTCGGCGAGCGCATCGCCGAGGCCGAGTCCGAGCGCGTCGGGCTGCAGGCGCGCGTCGCCGAGCTCGAGGCCGAGACGGCCAGCCGCAGCCAGGACGCCGACTCCGCCGAAGCGCAGCTCGCCGAGGCGCTGCGGACGCGCTCGGAGATCGAGGCGCGGCTCAGCGAGGCCGAGACCGAGCGCGCGGCGCTGCACAGCGAGCGCGACTCGCTGGACGCGCGCCTGCGCGCGGTCGAGGCCGAGCTGGCCGGCGAGGAGGACCGCGGCGCCGCGCTGCGCGACCAGCGCACGACGCTGGAGGCGGCGCTGTCGGCGGCCGAGCAGGAGCGGTCGGCGATGGAGTCCGAGCTGGCGCGCCTGGCCGACGAGCGCGCCGCGCTGGAGGTCCAGCTCGTCGACGAGGCGGGCCGCCGGCGGGCGCTCGACCACGAGCTGGCCGCCGCGGCGGACGCGAGCGGCGAGCTCGAGCGGCGCGTGGAGCAGCTCGCCGGGCGGATCGCGGCGTCGGGCGACGAGCTCCAGGCGGCGCGGCTGCGCGAGGAGGAGATCGGCGCCGAGCGCGACCGGCTCACGGCGCGCGTCGATGAGCTCGCCGAGACGCTGGCGGCGGTCGAGCGCGAGCGCCGCCAGGCCGAGCACGAGCGCCATGCGGTCGAGGCGGAGCGCGACCGCCTGCTCGTCGACCACGACGCGCTGCAGGCGCGCCTCGACGAGCTGCGGACGGGAGCGAGCCAGCAGCAGGCGCTCGAGGCGGCGCTGCGGGCAGCCGAGCACCGCGCCGCCGAGCAGCACGCCGCGCTCGAGGACCGCCTCGGCGAGGCGGCGGCCGAGCGCGAGGCGCTCGACGGCCGCGTGCGCGCGCTGCGCGAGGACCGCGACGCGCTCGAGGCGCAGCTGTCGGACGTCCAGGCCGAGCGCGACGCGCTCGACGCGCGCGTGCACGAGCTCGCCGAGCGGCTGGAGCAGGGGGCGGAGGAGGCCGACGAGCGCGGAGCGCTCAAGGAGGCGCTCGAGGCCGCCGAGGCGCGGGCCGACCGGATCGCTGTCCAGCGCGAGGAGGTCACCGTCCGCCTGCGCCAGGTCGAGGGGCGGGCGAACGAGCAGGCCGAGGTGAACGCCGCGCTGCAGGAGCGCCTGGCCGAGGCGGAGGCGCGCGCCGAGGCCGAGGCGGCGGCGCGGGCGGCGCTGGCCGAGCGCGTCGACGAGCTGACCGTGCTCGGCGACGAGGCGGCCGCCCGGGCGGCCGAGGCCGCGCGCGAGGCAGCCGAGGCGGCCGAAGCGGCGGCGGCCGAGCAGATCGAGCGCGAGCGCGAGGCCGCGCGCGCGGCGCACGCCGAGGCGGAGGTGCGCCGGCGCGAGGCCGACGAGCAGGCGCTGGCCGAGCGCGTCGCGGCGATGGAGGAGGAGGCGGCGCGGCGCGCGGAGGAGCGCCGCGGGCTCGGGCCCGCGCCGGTGCGGCCGGGACCGCGCGTGGCGCGCCACCCGGGGACCTCGACGGGCGTGGCCGCCCGGGCGGTCCGCGTGCGCGAGCCGGCACCGGCGGCTCGCCCCGACAGCGTCGGGCGCGAGCGGGCGATGAGCGTGCTGCTGGTGGTGCTCGGCCTGGGCGCGGGCGCGGCGCTGGCGCTCGGCCTGCTGCGGCTGGTCCTCGCGCCATAAGGGCCGCGATAACCTCGCCCGCCGATGCGCCGCTCGGTGTACCTCGCGGCCGTCCTGCTCGTGTTCGGCGCACCCGCCGCGTGGGCGGGCGGCGGCTTCAACAGCGTCTTCGCCGACTACACGAAGGACGGGCACATCGACCCGTGCAAGCACTCGGCCGCCGAGCTGCGCCGCGCGCGCGCCGACATCCCACCCGACATCGAGCAGTACGCGCCCGACTTCCCGGAGGCGCTCGACGCCGCGCTCGAGGCGCGCGCGAGCGGGCGCTGCGACAAGAAGGCCAAGCCCGCCGCGGCGCCGACGCCGGCGCCGGCCCCGGCCGCGCCGGCGCCGCCGGCGAGCGGCACGGGCGGGGGCGCGCCCGCGCCCGCAGCGCCGGCGGCCGCGGCGGCCCCTCCCGCCCCGAAGGCGACGGCGGCGCCGGCGGGCGCGCCGACCGACGACGCGATCGCGCGGGCCGCGGCGGGCCACGCGCGCGCGGACTCCGACGCGCCCGCCCCGCTGATCGGCCTGGGCGTACTCGCAGCGCTCGTGCTGCTGTGTGCGCTGGTCTACGGGATCGCGCGGTGGCTGGCGTGGGAGCCCACGTGGGCGCTCCGCGCGCGCCACGCGGTCGGCGAGGCGGGCTGGCGGGCGAGCGCGACGTGGGCCGAGTTCGCCGACTGGCTGCGCCTCGGGCAGCGCTGAGCGCTATTGGCCGGGGTCGAGCTCGCGCCAGGTGCCGGGGACGGCGATGGCGTTCGTGCGCACCTTGGGCAGCGCGAGCGGACGCGGGTCGAAGATGATCGCCGTGTGCTTGGTGGCGGGGTTGACCCCACCAAGGCCGTCGACCGAGACCGCGCCCTGGATGACCGCCGAGCCGGTGAGGTAGATCAGCTTCGTGTTCACGCCGGCGGTGTTGGCGTGGTAGATGAAGCCGTAGTAGGTGGCCTTGCCGGCGAGGGTCAGCATGCCCTTCTTGATGACGAGGAAGCCGGGGTTGTTCTTGTCGTTGCCGTTGACGTTGATTGCCGGGCAGCCGGTCAGGTCCTCGACGAAGACGATGTTGTTGCCCGCGGGGTTGCCGGTGAGGTTGGTCGGGCACGTCCCGGCTGGGTAGTACTTGCCGTCGGCGGTGGCGAGCTGTTGGAAGCCCGCGAGCTGCGCGGCAGTGAACATCTGCGACGCGATCGTCGCGACCTTCGCGCCCGTGTTCGGCTTGACCTGGTTCTTCGCGTAGACGAGGCACGGGTCGGTGACCCCGGCGGGCAGCGTCGGGGTGCAGCGGACCTGGACGGCGGCGGCCTGCGCCGCCGCCTGCTTCTTGGGCGGGCGGATCGACTTGGGCTGCGCGTGCTGGCCGGTCGTGTCGACCACCGCCTTCTTCTTGCCGGTGATCTGCAGCCAGTTGGCCGTGATGACATTGCGCGGGAAGCTGATCTGGGTGTAGTTGGCCTTGACGAGCGTGACGAACCGGCGCAGCTTGCAGCCCACCGTGTAGCCCGACGCGCCAACCCAGAGCGCGCCGTCGCCGTTGGCGTCCCACGCGGGCATCCCCGTCAGGCCGCTCGTCGAGTAGTACGTGCGCGCCGGGGACCCACGTCGACCAGGAGGGCTGGCCGGGACAGGGGTTGAAGTCCGGCGAGGCGCTCGGGGAGAAGTTGGCGGCGATCGTCGCCGCGTCGGGGCACGAATCGGGCGTCGCCGCCGCCGACGAGCAGTCCGAGGCCGGGGCGGCCGCCGACGTTCCGGGCCACGGCAGGCGGGAGAGCTGGAAGACCTGGGCGGTGAGCGCCGCCTCGGCCAGCGTGCTGGACGCCACGCGCTGGCGCTCGTCGCGAGCGGGCCCCTGCTGGCCGTCGGCGAGGGCGATGAGGGCGAGCCCCATGCCGAGCAGGATCGTCAGCACCATGATGGCGACGATCAGCGCGATGCCGTCGTCCTGTCGCAGCCGGCGCGTCATGGCATCGTGATCGTTCGCGTGACGGTATCGGTGAGTCCGCCGGTATCGGTCACGGTGAGCGTGAACGTGTGGGTGCTGCCGTTGAGCAGGCCGCCCTGGTCGAGCCGGACGTCGTTGCTCGACGCCGTCGCGCTGCCGTCGACGTACCAGGCGTAGGCCAGGCTGCCGCCCTCTGGATCGGTCGAGGGCGACGCGTT
>VAWY01000151.1:0-484 GCA_005888335.1 Actinomycetota bacterium | reverse complement strand
CAGCTGCGTCTCGCCGGGAGGCAGTGACCCGT
The DNA here is from genome assembly GCA_005888335.1 of Actinomycetota bacterium. The sequence continues at coordinate 452 of VAWY01000151.1, read as the reverse complement.
TGGCGTCGACGAACATGGTCGCGGTGACGCCCTCCAGGTCCTTGAGCGCCGTCGAGCCGGAGCGGTAGTCATAGGTGAACAGCGCGCGCGAGACGCCGTTGGTGATGTTCCCGCCGACCAGCTTGGCCGTGTCGTAGTCGCCGCTGGCGGTGCTGCCGCACGGGGGCGACGCGAGGGGCGGGGCGGCTCCCGTGAACGCCTTCGTCTGCCGGTAGAGCTTGCCGGTGGTCGTGTCCAGACAGACCCGCACGCGCTGCAGGGCGGTGCTGTTCGCCTGTCCGGTGGCGGGCGCGGTCTCGCCGACGGCCTGGTAGACGAGGTCGAACGCCCCGGCCGACTCGACCATCCCCGCCGGCGTCTCGACCGCGTTGCGCAGCGGCTTGACCATGCGGTCCATCGTGGTACGGAGCTGGTCGCGGCTGTCGACGCGAACCGTCGCGTCGGCGGACTGG
>VAWY01000320.1 GCA_005888335.1 Actinomycetota bacterium | reverse complement strand
CGATGGCAGGTGCGACCGCCGCGGCCCACTCGAACGCCGCAATCCCCGAGAACGAGCGCGCCGTCGCCGCGGCGCGGGCGCGCGCGGGCCCGTCCGGGAGGAGGTCGGCGTAGCGCTCGTACGATCGCGCGACGGCGTCGCCTAGCCGGTCGACGGCGAAGACCTCGGTCCGCGCCCGTCGTCCCTGTGCGTCGACCTCGATCAGTCCGATTACCTCCGTCTCGTAGGCGCCGACATCGAAGTTCCCGCGGGCCACCCCGCCCGCGAAGAGTGACGTGCGGAACAGCGCAATCGAGTCGCCGAGGGTTGCCAGCGGGTCGCTCCGGTAGGTCAGATCCTGGACTCGCAGCAACGAGCGCCAAAAGGCGAGCGATCCCAGCCCGTCGTACGTGGCACCGGTGGTGTGATCCACGACCTCGGCGTGGTCGGCGACCAGAGTGGGGAGCGCGTCGGCGTCTCGGGCGGCGATCGCCGCGTCGAGTCGAGCGGCGTTCGCGGTCGCGGCATTCGGTCGCACGCGCTCGCGCCTCCGCGCGGCCCGGGCGGGCGTGACCGCAGATCGCGCCGGCGGTGGTTCGCCCGTCAGCTCGCAAAAGCGCGCGAGCGCCTCGTCGTCGCGATCGGCGTCGAACTCCTCCACGCGCGCCAAGCGGCCATCAGCTCCGAAGACGAAGAGCACCAGGAAATGCCGCTCGTAGGCGCCGCCGCTGGCGCGAACGGTGCCTGAACCCATCCGGCGCACGAGGAACGCGTCGAATCGCAGGCCGAGAACGTCGTCGACACGCGTAGCCGTGTTGTCGGCGACTTCGTGCAGCGAGCGGAGCCCTCGCAGGAAGGCCTCGGCTCCGCGCGCGGACCCCAGCCCGAGGGTCCGGTGGTCGATGAACTCGACGCCGGGCGCGAGGATCGCGCTGATGGAGTCGATCTGGAGCGGTTCCAGAAATGGCGCGACCGAGCGCGCCGTCGCCGCGGCGCGGGTTCGCGCGGGGCCGTCCGGGAGGAGGTCGGCGTAGCGCTCGTAGATCCGCGCGACCGCGTCGCCCAGCCGGTCGGTCGCGAAGATCTCCTGCCGCCCGAGTCGCCCCTGCGCGTCGGCCTCGGCCAGAACGATCGACTCGCTCTCGTAGGCACCTACATCGAACTTCCTGCCGACGAACCGGCTCGCCGACGTTGACGATCGCCACAGCGCGAGCGAATCGCCGAGGGTTGCCAGAGGCTCCTGCCGGTACGTCAGGTTTTGGCCCCTCAGCCCCGAGCGCCATGTAGCGAGCCATCCCTGCCGGTCGAACGTGGCGCCGGTGGTATGGTCAACGACCTCGAGGTGCTCGGCGAGTATCGTGGGAAGCGCGTCGGCGTCCCGCGCGGCGGTGGCGGCCTCGATGCGGGAGCCGGCCGCGGTCGCGGCGTTCGCTCGCACGCGGCGCTCGCGCTTCTTCGCTACTCGGGATGGTGTGGCGGCGAAGCGTGCCGTCGGCGGCTCAACCGTCAGCTCGTCGAAGCGGGCGAGCGCCTCGCCGTCGCGGTCGGCGTCGAAGTACTCGAGGCGCGTGATGAGGCCGTCGTTTCCGAAGTTCCACAGCTGGATGAACTGCCGCTCGAAGGCGCCGCCGCCGGCGCGGTCGGTGCCGAGGAACGTCCGCCGCACGAGGAACGCATCGGACTGCAGGCTGAGGATTGCGTCTTCGCGGAAGGCCGTGTCGTCGGCGAGATCGAGCCAGGCGCGGTAGTGCTGCAGAAACGCTTCCTTTCCGCGCGCGGCGAAGGTTCCCAAGGTTCGATGATCGACGGCCTCGAGATCGGGGGCGAATGCCGCGGCGTAGCGATCGGGATCGACCGGCCCCACGTAAGCCGCGACCGAGCGTGCCGTCGCCGCGGCGCGGGTGCGCGCGGGACCGTCGGGGAGGAGTTCGGTGTAGCGCTCGTACAAGCGGGCGACGGCGTCCCCCAACCGGCCGGTGGCGAACAGGTCCCTCCGCCGGTGCCGTCCCTGCGCGTCGACCTCGATCAGGGCGATCTCCTCCTTCTCGTAGGCGCCCACATCGAACGTCCTGCCGACGAACCCGCTTGCCGACGTCGACTCGCGGTAGAGCGCCAGTGAATCGCCGAGGGTTGCGAGCGTCGCGGGCGCGAAGCTCGGATGCTCGGCTTTCAGAAACACGCGGAAGGTGGCGAGGTATCCCGTGCGGTCGTAGACGACGCCGGTCGTATGGTCCACGACCTCGATTTCGTCGGCGCACAAGGCGGGGAGCGGGTCCCAGTCTCGGGAAGCCACCGCGGCGTGTACGCGAGCAGCGTTTGCCGTCGCGGCGTTCGGTCGGACACGGTGCGCGGACTTCTTCGCCGCTCGGGATGGCA
>VAWY01000150.1 GCA_005888335.1 Actinomycetota bacterium | reverse complement strand
TCGGCGATCGGGACGTCGTCGAGGATCATGCGCACGGTCTCGGCGCGCCGGGCCAGCCCGCCGCGCAGCAGCTCTTCGCGCTCCTCCTCGGCCCGGGCCAGCACGGTGGCGAGCACCCCGTCGATGTAGGCGGGCACGAGCACGGATGAGACGCGCAGCACCTCGACGAGCTCGTCACGGTCAGGCACGAGCTCGGCCGCCGCGTCGATCCAGCTCTCCCAGAAGACGTTCTGTCCGGCGCGATACGTCAAGACGACCATCTCGGTGTCGGCGCCGCGTCGCATCACGCTGCGCGCGATGTCGATGGCCTCGGGCGGCGGGTCGCTCGGGATCGGCTCGAGGGGATCGCTCACCATGAGCATCAGAAAGCGCACGGTGTTCGCCCGCGTGCTGGCGAGCGACTCGGCGTAGAGCGCCGGATCCTCGGCCAACAGCGGCGCCACGCGGACGACCGCGGCCTGCGCCGCGGCGGTCACCTCGTCGAGCCGGTCGAGCTGACGCTGCGCGATCTCCCGGATGCGCTCGGCCACCTCGGGCGAGACGGACCGCTCGGAGGCCCATTTGTGCATCGGCACAGCATCATCGCGCAGGTCTGGGCCTGCGCCAATAGGACCGGCGCCTTGCCGCACTTACCGTCCGTCCCGGGCCAACCGACCGGAGGAGAGCCGGATGCAAGCCACCACACGCCACCCAGACCGCGTTTTCACCTATCCGGCGCGCCAGCGCGAGCTGGTGACCGCCTCGCTCGTGCGCTGCCCGGCGAAGAGCAGCGGAGCGCGCCGATGAACAACGGCACGAACCAGTTCGCCGGCACGGTGGCCGTCGTCACCGGCGCCGGCTCGGGGATCGGCCGGGCCACCGCGCGGCTGCTCGCCCAGCTCGGCGCGAAGGTCCACTGCGCCGACCTCGACGCTGAGAGCGCCGAGCGTGTCGCGCACGAGATCGGTACCGCCGTGGCGCACCGGCTCGATGTCAGCGACGCGGCCGCCGTGGAGGCGCTCGCCGCGCGCGTCTTCGACGAGGACGGCGCCGTCGACGTCCTGCACAACAACGCGGGCATCGGGCACGCGGGTGACATCGAGCACACCACGGTCGACGACTGGCGGCGGGTCATCGAGGTCAACCTTCTCGGCGTGGCCTACGGCGTCGCGGCGTTCGTCCCGCGCATGCTGCGCCAGGGCCGCGGCGCGCACATCGTCAACACCGCCTCGGGGCTCGGGCTGATGCCCGCCGCGCGGATGGCGCCGTACTGCGCGTCGAAGTTCGGCGTGGTCGGGATGAGCGAGGCGCTCAACGCCGAGCTCGCACCGCGCGGCATCCACGTCACCGCGCTGTGCCCGGGGGTCATCAACACGGCGATCGGCACCACGTCGATCATGCGCGGCGGCCTGGCGGCCCGCCAGGAGCAGGCGCTCGAGTACTACCGCACGCAGGGCGTCGCGCCCGAGGACGTGGCGGCCGCCGTCGTGGACGCCGTCCGCAAGCGCAAGCTGATCCAACCGGTGCCCGCCAAGCACGTCACTCCGGGCTGGCTGCTGCACCGCATCTCGCCGCGGATCCAGCAGTCCCAGGCCCGCAAGCTCGCCGACATGCTCAGCGGCGACTGACCGCAAACAACCACCACGCTCAGAGGAGAGAGTTCCATGCCCACGATGCACAAGAACGTCGTGACCAGCCACGTCGACGCCGAGTCGCTGCCGTGGGTGCCGTTCGCGCCCTACAGCGACGAGGTCCTGCTCAAGTACCACAAGGTCGACCCGGTCCGGGGCGAGGTCGTCGCCGGCTTCCGCATGCCGCCCGGCGCCGACATGGCGGCCCATTACCACACCGGAACGGTGATCGTCTACACGGTCCGCGGCTCGTGGCGCTACGTCGAGCACGATTGGATCGCGCGGCCGGGCGACGTCGTCTACGAGACCGCCGCCTCCGCGCACAAGCCTGTCGTCGTCGGCGACGAGGAGGTGGAGACGATCACGATCACCACCGGCGAGCTGCTCTTCCTCGACGACGCCGGCGCGATCATCGCCCGGGAGAACTCGAAGACCTCCCTCGAGCGCTACGAGGCGTACTGCAAGGCCAACGGCCTCGAGGTCCACGACCTCACCAGCTTCGAGGAGGAGTGATGACCGCAACGGCATGGGCGCGCCGGGCCGGCCTTGCCCTGATCGTGCCGGCGGTCGCCGCCGGGTGCGGGTCGAGCAGCGGCTCGAACGGCGCCACCGCCAGCGGCGGCAGCTCGTCCACCGGCAGCATTGCCACCGCCAAGGCGTTCGTCGATCAGGCCATCAACGGCGCAGACCGGCCGCTGCCCACCAGCTCGCCCAAGCCTCAGCCCGGCAAGAAGGTCTGGGTGCTGTCGTGCAGCCAGGCGGCCGAGGGCTGCCAGGTGCCGGCGGCGGGCGCCGCGGAGGCCGGGAAGATGATCGGCTGGAAGATGACGGTCTTCGACGGCAAGGGCGACCCGGCGACCTACGCCAAGGGCGTACGCTCGGCGATCGCCGCCAAGGCCGACGGCATCATCCTCGTCTCGATCGACTGCGCGGCGATCAAGGCGCCGCTCGACGAGGCGCACAAGGCCGGGATCAACGTCTTCGGCTTCTACGGCATCGACTGCAACGACCCGTTCGCCGGCGGCGGCAAGAAGGAGTTCGACGGCCAGGTCGACTACGGCAAGAAGTACGGCTCGTTCACCGAGGCGGTCGAGAACCGCTACGCGCGCCTGATCGCCGACTACACGATCCGGAAGACCAACGGCAAGGCGAACGTCATCGCCATCACCGAGGACGACATCGCCGTCGTGCACTACATCTGGCGCGGCTACCTGAAGTGGATCGCGCGCGACTGCCCCGACTGCAAGATCACGAAGCTGCCGATCGCCTTGTCGGATCTGCTCCAGGGCAAGCTGCAGGGCAAGGTCCAGGCCGCGTTGACGAAGAACCCGACGGCCAACGTCGTCTTCGCGCCGTATGACGCGGCGATCACTGGCGGCGTGGCCGCGGCGGTGCAGGCCAGCGGCCGCGACAAGCAGATCCTGCTCACCGGCGGCGAGGGCCTGACTCCGAACATCGAGATGATCCGCAAGGGTCAGGGCCAGGACTTCGCCGCCGGCGGGCCTCCGCGCTGGGCGGGCTTCGCCACCGTCGACGGTCTCAACCGCGTCTTCCACGGCCAGCCGACCGTGGACGAGGGCATCGGCCAGGCGGTCATCGACAAGGACCACAACCTGCCGACGAAGACCAGCTACTACGACGGCAAGTCGGATTACGAGGCCAACTTCAAGAAGATCTGGGGCGTCGGGCGGTGAGCACCGCGCTGCCAGGGCGGGTCCTCGCCGTCGAGGGACTGAGCAAGACGTTCCCCGGGACGCGGGCGCTGGTCGACGTCTCCCTGCACGTGTGGCGCGGCGAGGTACACGCCCTGCTGGGCGGCAACGGCTCGGGGAAGTCAACGCTGATCAAGGTGCTGGCCGGGGTCCACCGCGGTGACCCCGGCGGCACGATCGACGTCGCCGGCGAAACCGTCGCCTCCGACGCCGTGACGCCTGCCTGGGCCTCGCGCGCCGGGCTGCGCTTCGTCCACCAGGACCTCGGCCTCTTCGACGCCCTGTCGGTGGCCGAGAACGTCTTCGCGGGGCGGCCCTATCCGCGCCGGCGCGGGCGGATCGACTGGCGGCGCACGCGCCGGCAGGCCGCGGAGGTCCTCGGCCGCCTGGAGACCGACGTCGCCCCCGAGCGCCCGCTCGCCGGCCTGCGCCCCGCCGAGCGCACGCTGGTGGCGATCGCGCGGGCCCTGCACTGCGGCGAGGGTGAGGAGCGCACCGTGCTCGTCCTCGACGAGCCCACCGCGCCGCTGCCCGGCCACGAGGTCGACGTGCTGCTCGAGGCCGTGCGGCGCCTCGCCGACGCCGGCGAGGCGATCGTCTACGTCTCCCACCGCCTCGACGAGGTGCTCTCGGTCAGCGACCGCGTCACCGTCCTGCGCGACGGCCACCGGGTGGCCGAGCGCCCCGTCGCCGGGCTCGACGAGGCCACGCTCGTCGGCGACATCGTGGGGGCCTCGCTGGACCGCGTGTACCCCGAGATGCCGCCGCCGCGCCTCGGCGAGCCGGTGCTGAGCGTGCGGGGACTGCGCGGCGGCCCGGTGCGCGACGTGAGCTTCGACCTCGCGCCGGGCGAGGTGCTCGGCATCGGCGGGCTCGTGGGCTCGGGGCGCACGACGCTGCTCGAGCTGCTCTTCGGCGCGCGGCCGCGGGACGGCGGCGAAGTCCGCGTCGAAGGCCGCGCGGCGACGCTCGGCTCACCGCGCGATGGGATGCGGGCCGGGCTGGCCTATGTGCCGGAGGACCGCGCGCGCGACAGCGCGTTCCTCGACCTCGGGATCCCGGAGAACATGTCGGCGGCCGACCCGGCGCGCTACTGGCGCGGCGGGCGCTTCCGCCACCGCCGTGAGCGCGAGGACGCGCGCGCCGACGCCGAGGCACTCGACATCCGCGCGCCGTCACTCGCCGCGCCGCTGCTGCAGCTTTCGGGCGGCAACCAGCAGAAGGTCGTCCTCGACCGCTGGCTGCGCCGCCGCACGCGCGTGCTGCTGCTCGACGAGCCGACCCAGGGCGTGGACATCGCCTCGCGCGCCGAGATCTACCAGCAGGTTCGTCGCGCAGTCGCCGACGGCGCCGCGGCGATCCTCGTCAGCTCGGACTTCGAGGAGCTCGCGCACGTGTCCGACCGCGTGCTCGTGCTGGCGGGCGGCCGCGTGGTCGCCGAGCGCGAAGGCGACGTGACACGCGACTGGGTGACCCGACAGGCCTACGAGGGCCAAGGAGATCGACGATGACGACGATAGGCGAACGGGCGAGCGACATGATCGAGGCTCGCGTCACCGAGCCGGCCGCCGCCAAACGGGCAACAGGCCCCAGCCGCTCCTCGGCGCTGCTCGGGCTCGCCGAGCGCTACGCGCTCGTCGCGTTCCTCGGCGTGCTGCTGATCGTGTTCGCCGTGCTGCCCGCGACCTCCGAGACCTTCCTGACGGCGGCCAACCTGCGCAACGTCGCCGCGAACGAGTCGGTCATCGCCGTCGCCGCGCTGGCGGCGATGGTGCCGCTGCTGGCCGGGCAGTTCGACGTCTCGATCGGCGCGGTCCTCGGCATGGCGCAGATCGCGGTGGCGAGCGCCATGGCGCACGGCGTCCCGCTCACCGGCGCGATCGCCATCGCGCTCGCCTGCGCGCTCGTCGTCGGCGCCGTCAACGGCTGGCTCGTGGCCTACCTCGGCGTGAACTCGTTCATCATCACGCTGGCCACGGCGACGCTCGTGGGCGGCTTGGTCTCCCTGTACACGCACGACCAGGTCATCCTCCAGGGCGTCTCGCAGCACCTCGTCGACTTCGGCTCGGGGAACCTGCTCGGCGTGCCGCGAGTGACCTGGCTGGTGGCGCTCGTCGCGCTCCTGGTCGCCTACGGCCTCGGCTGGACGCTCCAGGGGCGGCGCCTCGTGTCGGTCGGCTCCAACGCCCGCGCCGCGCGCCTCGTCGGCATGCCGGTCAACCGCATCATGCTTGCCAGCTTCGTGGTCGCCGCGCTGCTCGCCGGGATCGCGGGGGTCCTGCAGGTCGCCCGCACCGGCACCGGCAACCCGCAGATCGGCAACGCCTACACGCTGGCGGCGCTGTCGGCCGCCTTCCTGGGCGCCAGCACGATCAGGCCGGGCCGCTTCAACGTGCCCGGCACAATCATCGGCGTCGCCTTCGTCGCCTTCAGCGTCAACGGGCTGACGCTCGCGGGCGCCGCCGACTGGGTCGACCCCGTCTTCACCGGCACGGCACTGGGCGTCGCCGTCGCCCTGTCCACCGTCCTCGGCCGGCGGCGCGGCGCGCAGAGGGTCATCTGAGACAACGGATCGTCAACGGTGATGCAGCCCGCCCGTTTCGACGCCGTCCACCTTCGACGACCGGTGGGGGCTCGATGACCGTCTCTGACGCGCCCTTGACGCCGCTCGCATTCCTCGAGCGCAGCGCTGACGTGTGGGCCGAGCGGCCGGCCGTGCGGGACGGTGGCCGGAGCTGGACCTACGCCGAGCACCATGAGCGCGTCCGCCGACTGGTCGGTGGTCTCGCCGCGGAGCTCGGGATCCGCGCGGGTGACCGGGTCGCGGCGCTGCTGCCCAATGTCGCGTCCATGCTCGAGCTCCATTACGCGGTGCCAGCAAGCAACGCCGTGCTCGTCCCGCTGAACACGCGGCTCTCCGGTGGCGAGTACGCCTACATCCTCGAGCACTGCGGCGCGTCGGCCGTCATCGCGGCGACCACGCTGCGGACACCGCTCGAGGAGGCGCTCGCCCAGCTGGGCGCGCCCGGTCCCCGAGTCGTGTGGGTGGAGCCCGAGGGAGACGGGAGCGATGAGTACGAGTCGCTCCTCGCCGCGGCCCGCCCGGCCGAGCTCGCCCACCCGGGTGACGAGCGCGCCTTGATCTCCATCAACTACACCTCCGGGACCACGGGCCGCCCCAAGGGCGTGATGACGTCGCACCGGGGCGCGTACCTGCACAGCCTCGGCGTCGTTGCCGAGGCCGGGCTCACTCCGCGCAGCGCGTACCTGTGGACGCTGCCGATGTTCCACTGCAACGGATGGGCCTACACGTGGGCGGTCACGGCCATGGGCGGGCAGCACCTCTGCCTACCCGCGATCGATCCGGCCACCATCTGGGAGGCGCTGCTCGGCGCCGGCGTCACGCACATCTGCGCGGCGCCCACCGTGGTAACGATGCTGCTCGAGAGCGATCGTGCCGCGCGCTGCTCCGAGCCGGTCCGCCTGTTCGTGGGCGGTGCGCCGCCCTCGCCCACGCTGTTCGAGCGCGCCGCGGCGCTCAACATCGCCGTCACGCATCTGTACGGGCTGACCGAGAGCTACGGGCCGTTCGCGGTGTGTGCCTGGAACCCCGACTGGGATGAGCGCCCGGGCGCCGAGCAGGCGCGGCTGCGTGCGCGCCAAGGCGTCTCCACGGTGGTCAGCGAGCGTCTGCGGGTCGTCGACCAGGAGATGCGCGACGTTCCACGTGACGGCGAGACGGTCGGCGAGGTCGTCATGCGCGGCAACAACGTGATGTTGGGCTACTACCGCGACGAGGAGGCCACCGCCAGGGCTTTCGCCGGCGGATGGTTCCACTCGGGCGATCTGGCCGTGATGCACCCCGACGGCTACGTCGAGCTGCGCGACCGCCTCAAGGACGTGGTGATCTCCGGCGGCGAGAACATCGCGACCATCGAGGTGGAGCAGGCGCTCAGCGCCCATCCCGCGATCTCCGAGGCAGCCGTGGTCGGGCGTCCGGACGACAAATGGGGCGAGGTGCCGGTCGCGTTCGTGACGACCACCGAGGCGGACGCCTCCCTGGACCTGGAGGAGATCCAGGACTTCGTCCGTGCCCGTCTGGCGCGCTTCAAGGTGCCCAAGGCGGTCGAGGTCGTCGACGAGCTGCCCAAGACCGGCACGGGCAAGATCCAGAAGTTCGTGCTGCGCGACCGCGCACGGTCGCAGGCGTAGGTCAGGTCCGACCGGCCCGCACCGCGGCAGCTCGCATCCGCACGCCGCTCCAGGCCGGCGCGCGACGCCTGACGTGCGCCTTGCCCTGTTGCATTTCCGGGGCGCGACGCGCTGAAAAGGCCCAAAAAGGCCCTGCTTTCCAGGGCCGTTTCCGATAGGCGGAGTGGGAGGGATTCGAACCCTCGAGCCGCTTGCGCGACCAACGGTTTTCGAGATCTCCCCGGAGCGGCCTGGATTTGGCTTGGCTAAGCCATTTTTGGGCACGGCCACCGTTCTGTGGGGCAGTTTTGGGGCGGTCAGCCACGCGGAACGCCGCGGACCTCATGCCCCTTTGGTCGCCACCGCCGGCGCCGCCGTCGTGCCGGCCTCGCGGGCGCGCCGTCCAGCCAGCAGCGCTGCCCCGAGATCGATGGTGTTCGACCGACCTGGCTGGGCTTCAACGTCGAGCCGCCGTACCGTCCAGACGAGCGGTGCACCGCCCAGCCGCTGCCCGACCTGACCAGGCGATCGGGGCCCCCACCCACCTGGCAGACGAAGGGTGGCCGCTGATGCGCACCCGGGCAGCGACGTACCTCCGGTTCCTGGCCGTGTTCGCCGTGCTCGGAACGCTGGGGCTCGCGTCGTCCGCGTACCTGCTCATCAAGCAGCGCGCGCCCAACCCCTTCCGCGACACCTACACGATCAAGGCGATGTTCACCGAGGCCGACGGCGTGATCGCGGGCATCGGTCAGCCGGTCAACGTCGCCGGCGTGAAGGTCGGCCAGGTCACCGGCGCGCGGCTGGCCGACGGCAAGGCCCTCGTGACGATGGAGCTGCGCCGCGAGCAGCTTCCCCACGTCTACGCGGACGCGAGCGCGATCCTCGACCCGATCACGCCGCTGAAGGACATGCAGATCGCGCTCAGCCCCGGGCGCCCGCCGGCACGCGCGCTCACCGACGGGGCGACGATCGCCGTGGACCACACGCAAACGCCGGTCCCGCTCGCCGATCTGCTCTCGAACCTCGATGCCGACACGCGCACCTTCCTGTCCTCGCTGATCTCCTCGCTGGACCAGGGGACCCGGGGGCGCGCCGATGACCTTCGCCGCGCGCTGGCTACGTTCGGACCGACGGCCGCGCAGGTCGGCCGCATCAGCCACGCGGTCGCCCGGCGCCGCGTCCAGCTGTCGCGCCTCGTGCACAACGTCGCCGTCGTCACCAACGCGGCGTCGCGGGACGGGCAGCTTGCGAGTGTCGTGGCTGCCGGCAACCGGACGCTTGGCGCGCTCGCGCGCGAGGAGAGGCCGTTCCGAGACGCACTGGCGCAACTGCCCGGCACCCTGCGCGTGACCGAGTCGACCCTGTCGCGCCTCGGCCCATTCGCGGACGAGCTGCGGCCCACCCTCCACGCCCTCCTGCCGGGAGTCCGACGCCTGCCGGCCACGCTGCGCCAGGTGCGTCCGTTCACCGCGCTGGCCGAGCGCACGCTCCGGCGCGATGTTCGTCCCCACGTCCGCGGGGCTCGTCCGCTCGTTCGCCAGACCAGTCCGACGGTCGCCAACCTGGTGGCGACGGCCCCGCACCTGACGAGCGCGACTCGCAGCTTCCTCTATTTCCTCAACGAGCTGGCGTACAACCCGCCCGGCGACGACGAGGGATTTCTCTTCTGGCTGCCGTGGGCGGCCCACAACGTCAGCTCCGCCTTCGACCCGGCGGACGCCCACGGCAACATCATCCGCGCGACCCGCATCGTCGACTGCGACGGCCTGCAGGACAACGAGCAGCTCCAGAAGATCCTCGGCGTCGCCGGCCTCTGCCCCCACTAGCCATGGAAACGCACACCCCACACTGGCGCCGTCTCGTCCTCCCCGCTGGATTCGCTCTGGCCTGCGTCGTGCTCACGCTCCTGACGTTCCGGGGGGTTCGGCGGGACGCTGCCGCTCGAGCCCAAGGGCTACCGCTTCGACATCCCGCTGCCGCGCGCGCTGAACCTCGTCGAGGGCTCAGACGTCCAGATGTCGGGCGTCGTCATCGGCCGCGTCGCGGCGCTGCGCCGACAGGGCAACCGCGCCATAGCCACCGTCGAAATCGACGACCAATACGCACCGGTGCGATCGGGAGCGAAGGCGATCGTGCGCGCCAAGACGCTGCTCGGCGAGGGATATCTCGAACTCGCGCCCGGACCTTCCACTGCGCCGACGCCCGAGGCGCTGGACTTCGTCGAGGGCGCAGGATTGATCGTCAACTACCACACCGCGTACTTCGCGCTCGTGACGCGCGGGCGCCTGAAGGCCGGTGAGACGGTGCTCGTGCACGGCGCGGCGGGCGGCGT
>VAWY01000321.1 GCA_005888335.1 Actinomycetota bacterium | reverse complement strand
GCGAGGCCCGCGAAGAGGACGCCGACGCCCGCGCGGTCGTCGCCGGGCTTGGTGGTGGGAAGCGAGATCGACATGGTGCAAGGATCGACCTTCACGGCGCGCCCGACCTCCGCGTCGGGCCACAAACCCGGTGCGGACGACTACGGACAGCGCCGCCGGCGCCGCCCCGATCGCCGGCCATCACTCGTGCGACGCGCCGCCGGGATCGGCGATTGCGCGCGGGCCGCGAAGTCGGCCGGCGGTCGGAGCGGTCGGTGGCGTCCGGCCAGGTGGTCGTCGGACCTACGCTCCGGCTCCGATCTGCAAGCACACCGCCTTGGTCTCGGTGTAGAGCTCGAGCGCCTGGGCGCCCATCTCGCGACCCCAGCCGGACTCCTTGTAGCCGCCGAACGGCAGCGACGCGTCGAAGACGTTGTAGCAGTTGACCCACACCGTTCCGGCGCGCAGCCCGCGCGCGAGGCGATGGGCGCGGCCGACGTCGCGCGTCCAGATCCCGGCCGCCAGGCCGTAGCGGCTGTCGTTCGCGGTGGCGAGCACCTCGCGCTCGTCGTCGTAGGGGATTGCGCAGACGACGGGCCCGAAGATCTCCTCGTTGACGACCGCCATCGACGGCCGCGTGTCGACGAGCACGGTCGGCTCGACGAAGTACCCGGCGGTCCCCCGGCGCCGGCCGCCGGTGAGCGCTCGCGCGCCGTCGCTCGTGCCCGCCTCGAGGTAGCCCGTGACCCGCTGCAACTGCTCGTCGGAGACGAGCGGCCCCATCTCGGTGTCCGCGTCCACCCCGCGGCCGACCCTGATCTTCGCGGCGAGCTCGGCGACGCCCTCGGCGACGCGGTCGAACTGCGAGCGGTGGACGTACAGCCGCGACCCGGCGCAGCAGCACTGGCCGTGGTTGAAGAAGATCGCGTTGGCGGCGCCGGGGATCGCGACCTCGAGGTCGGCGTCCGGCAGCACGATGTTCGGCGACTTGCCGCCGAGCTCCAGCGTGACCTTCTTGAGGTTGCCCGCCGCCGCCCGCACGATCATCTTGCCCACCTCGGTCGAGCCGGTGAACGCGATCTTGTCGACGCCAGGATGGGCGGCCAACGCCGCGCCGGCGGTCTCGCCCAGGCCGGTGACGACGTTGAGCACGCCGGCGGGCAGGCCGGCCTCGAGGCACAGCTCGGCCAGGCGCAGCGCCGACAGCGGCGTCTGCTCGGCGGGCTTGAGCACCACGGTGCAGCCGGTGGCCAGCGCCGGTCCGAGCTTCCACGACGCCATCAGCAGCGGGAAGTTCCACGGGATGATCTGGCCGACGACGCCGACGGGCTCGCGCAGCGTGTAGGCGTGGTACTCGGCGCCCGGCGCGTAGGGCACCGACGGGTGGATCGCCTCGCCGTTGAGCTTCGTTGTCCAGCCCGCCATGTAGCGGAACAGGTCCGCGCTCAGCGGGACGTCGGCGGCGCGTGCGACGCCGACGGGCTTGCCGTTGTCGAGCGACTCGAGCTGCGCGAGCTCGTCGGCGTGCTCCTCGACGAGGTCGCCGATGCGCCAGATGACGCGCCCGCGGTCCGACGGCGTCATGCGCGCCCACGGACCGGACTCGAAGGCGCGGCGCGCCGCGCGGACGGCCGCGTCGACGTCCTCGGCCTGCCCTGAGGCGCACTCGGCGATCACCTCGCCGCAGGACGGATCGAAGACCTCGAACGTCGCGTAGCCGGCGGCGGGCATCCACTCGTCGCCGATGAGCAGCCGGTGGGCCGCGCCAGTCCGGACCGTCTCGTGCGCGCCGGCGAACGTCTGCGTTGCCATGTCTCCTCCTCGGGAGTCGGGTAGCGATGACGCGCTACGTCTACGCGCGCCGGCGTTGCGATCCGGTTGCAATCCGCCCGTAGACTCGCCCCGAGGAGAGACCGTGCCTGCCCGCGACCCCTGGCTCGCCGTCGAGGCGGGCGCCGACGTCACCGCCCACCAGCGCTCGCTGCGCCGCGTGCACGAGCTGTACTTCACGGGGGCGCGCGAGGCGCGCGCGCTGCGGTCGGTCATCGACGCGTCGTGGCGGCGCTCGCGCCGCGCGGGCGTCGAGCCGGAGGCGCCGGACGGCTGCGCGCCGTTCGCCCTCGACGGTGACGCGCTCGCCGAGCGGCGGCGGCGGAGCGGCCTGGAACCGGCGTTGCCCGCCCTGCGCGACCTGCTCGGCGCCCACGCCCGCGACGCGCGCCACCTGCTGATCGTCACGGACGCCGTCGGGCACCTGCTCTGGGTCGAGGGCGACCGCGCCACCCGCGCGCTGGCCGAGCGCGTCGCGCTCGCGCCGGGCGCGGTGTGGAGCGAGGACGCCGCGGGCACCAACGCGATGGGCACGTCGCTCGCCGTCGACCACGCCGTCCAGGTCTTCTCGGCCGAGCACGTCCGTGCGGCGGTGCACGGCTGGACGTGCTCGGCCGCGCCGCTGCACGACCCGGCCAGCGGCGGGCTGCTCGGCACGGTCGACCTGACCGGTCCGGCCAACACGGTGCATCCGCACTCGTTGGCGCTGGTGCGCGCCGCGGCATTGGCCGTTGGCCCGCTCCTGGTCGCCACGGCCGCGCCGGCCGCCTCGCTGCGCATCCGCGCGCTCGGCACCGACCGCGCCGAGATCCAGCTCGCCGGCCGCCCGGTCGTGCTCAGTCGCCGCCACTCCGAGATCGTCGTGCTGCTCGCCGCCCACCCCCTCGGGCTGTCGGCCGAGCAGCTCGCGCTCGAGCTCTTCGG
>VAWY01000149.1 GCA_005888335.1 Actinomycetota bacterium | reverse complement strand
CACCGACGACGCTGAACACGGGCTCAAGGTAAGGAGGCTGCCGGACGTCTCGTCGCGCCTTCCAGGGACGTCGACGACGCAGTGCTCTCGCCTGCAGATAACGCCTGAAGCGCGAGTACGGTGAGCCGCTGCTGGTCACGCCGCGCGCAGACGCCGTGTGTTGCGACCGGAGAAACTCTCCGTTCCCTGCGCCCGGAGTTGCCTGACCCGCTCTCTCGTTCTCGGCACGAACACACGTTCGCACATGCACCGGACGGAGAAACGAGGAACGCCCCGTCACAGGGGCGTTCGAACACTGCCGGGCAAGGACTCGAACCTTGAATTCCAGGGCCAGAACCTGGCGAGTTGCCAATTACTCCACCCGGCAATCGGCGCGCCTCAGGATAGCGAGGGCCTCCTCAGAGGATCGGCCGCCGAGCGGCCGCCTTGAGCTACGCCGCAGCGTGCGCCGCCCAGTCGCGGTAGAGGTCCCAGTAGCGCCCGCGCGCCTCGACGAGCTCGTCGTGGGTGCCCTGCTCGACGATCCGGCCATGCTCGAGCACGACGATGCGGCCCGCGTGGCGAATGGTCGACAGGCGGTGCGCGATGACGATCGCCGTGCGCCCGGCGAGCAGGCGGCGCAGGCCCTGCTCGATGCGGCCCTCGGTGTGCAGGTCGACGTTCGACGTCGCCTCGTCGAGCACGAGGATCCGGGGATCGGCGATCAGCGCGCGCGCGAAAGCCACGAGCTGGCGCTGGCCCGCTGACAGCTGCGCGCCGCGTTCGCCGACCTCGGTGTCGAGCCCCGCCGGCAGCGCGCGCAGGAAGTCGCCCGCGCCGACCGCCTCGGCCGCGATCCAGATCTCCGCGTCGCTTGCGTCCGGCCGCCCGAAGGCGATGTTGTCGCGCACCGTGCCGCTGAACAGGAAGCCCTCCTGCGGCACGATGCCCATCTGCGAGCGCAGCGAGCCGGCGCGCACTCGCCGCAGGTCCCGACCGTCCACGAGCACCGCTCCCTCGGTCGGGTCGTAGAAGCGGGCGACGAGCTTGGCGAACGTCGACTTGCCCGCGCCGGTCGGTCCGACGAGGGCGACCGTCTGACCGGGTGGGATGGCGATCGACACGCCGTCGAGCGCGCGCACCGTCTCGTCCTCGGTGCGATACGTGAACGACACGTCCTCGAAGCGGATCTCGCCGCGCAGCCGCGGCAGCTCGATCGCGTCCGGAGCGTCGACCAGGTCGGGGTCCTGGTCGAGCAGCTCGAAGATCTTGTCGAGCGCCGCCATCCCGGACTGGTAGGTCGTGTAGACCTGCGAGAGCTGGTTGATCGGGTCGAAGAAGCCGTTCAACGCGGCGATGAAGCCCACGAGGACGCCGATCTCCACGTCGCCGTTGATGACCTGCACGCCGCCGTAGAGCAGGATCCCGACGGTCGCCAGGGCGCTGACCATCTCGACGCTCGGGAAGTACGCGGCGTTCAGCCGCACCGTCAAGAGGTTGGCCTCGCGGTTGGCCTCGTTGAGCTCGGCGAAGCGGCGCATGTGCCGCGGCTCCTGCCCGAACGAGCGCACGACGCGGATGCCGCTCAGCGTCTCCTGCAGGTAGGCGGTGATCGCGCCGATCGTCTCGCGCGTGCGCCGGTAGGCGTCGGCCGACGCGATCCGGAAGGCCAGCGACCCGGCCGCCATGACCGGGAAGATCAGGAAGGTCAGCAGCGCGAGCTTCACGTCGAGCGCGACGAGGATCACGATCGTCCCGACAAGCGTCAGCGACGAGCTGAACAGCGTGATGACGGTGTCGGTCACCAGCGAGCTGAGCGCCTCGACGTCGTTGGTCATCCTTGAGATCAGCACCCCCGCGCGGTTGCGCTCGTAGAAGCCGACCGGCATCCGCTGCAGGTGCTGGAAGATCTGCAGCCGCAGGTCCTGCAGCGCGCGCTGGCCGACCCAGTTGACCAGCCACGTCTGCAGGTACGAGCACGCCCAGTAGACGAGCGCGCTGGCCACGAACGCGGCCACGACGAGGTTGAGCTTGTGGAGGTCGCCGGGGACGATCCCGTCGTCGATGGCCAGCTTGGCCAGCGGCGGCGGCGCCAACGTCGCCGCCGTGCCGAGCACGAGCGCCACGAACATCAGCACGACCCGGCCGCGGTAGGGCCGCAGCAGCGCGACGAGCCCGCGGAGCTTGCGTCCGCGCCCGGCGGTCCCGCGCAGCCGCCGGCGGACCTCCTCGAGCGTCGCTCCGCGGGCCTTCGAGTTCGACGAAGTCGAACTCGCCTGCGATCGACGAAGTCGATCGCCGCTCACAGCCCCGCCACCTTGCGCTCGGGCGCCTTGCGCGTGAGGAAGACCTGGTCGGGCAGCCCCTTCTCGACGATCTCGCGGTAGAGGTCGCTCTCCTCGAGCAGCTCGTCGTGCGTCCCGCGCGCCAGCAGCTCACCGTCCTCGAGCACGGCGATCTCGCCGGCCAGCGCGATCGTGCTCAGCCGGTGGGCGATGATGAACGTGGTGCGCCCGGCCATCGCCTCGCGCAGCGCCTGCTTGATCGCCTGCTCGGTGCTCGCGTCGACCGACGAGGTCGCGTCGTCGAGGACGAGGATGCGCGGGTCGGCCAGCAGCGCGCGCGCGATGGCCAGGCGCTGACGCTGGCCGCCCGACAGCGTCAGGCCGCGCTCGCCGACGCGCGTGTCGTAGCCCTCGGGCAGCTCGGCGATGAACCCGTGGGCCTGCGCCCGGCGCGCGGCAGCCTCGATCTCCTCGCGCGTGGCGTCCTCGCGCGCGTAGGCGATGTTCTCGGCGACCGTGGCGCTGAACAGGAACGGGTCGTCGTCGACGATCGCGATCGAGCGCCGCAGCGAGCCCAGGTCGACGTCGCGCACGTCGGCGCCGTCGACGAGCACGCGCCCGGCGGTCGGGTCGTACAGCCGGGAGATGAGCTGCACGAGCGTCGTCTTGCCCGACCCCGTCGCGCCGACCAGCGCGAGCGTCGTCCCGGCCTCGACGTCGAGCGAGACGTCGTGCAGCGCGTCGACGGCCGCGCCCTCGTAGCGCAGCGAGACGTCGCGCAGCTCGACGCGCCCCGACCCCGCCGGCAGCGGCGGCGCCCCCGGCGGGGCGACGAGCCGCGGGGCGCGATCGAGGATCTGGAACAGCCGCGCCCCCGACGCCGTCGCCCGCTGCGCCATGCCCAGAGAGATGCCGAGCGTGCGCATCGGGGCCAGCAGCATCAGCAGGTAGGCGTAGAACGCGGTGAAGTCGCCCAGCGTCATCTGGCCGTGGACCACGCGCCGGCCGCCGAAGAAGAGGATCGCCGCCAGGCCCAGCTGCGGCAGGAAGCCGATGAACGGGTTGTAGAAGGCCTGCAGCCGGGTGACGAGCATCGACTGCTCGAAGACGCGCCCGACGGTCCCCGCGAAGCGCTCGCGCTGGCGCTCCTCGCGCGCGAACGCCTTGACCACGCGGACGCCGGAGACGTTCTCCTCGGCCTCGGCGGTCAGCTCGGCGATGCGCTGCTGGACCTCCTGCGACGCCGGCCGCGCGCGGCGCCCGTAGCGCGCGGCGATGAAGACCACGAACGGCACCGGTGACAGCGAGATCGCCGCCAGCACCGCGACCTTGGCGAACATGCCCGCCGCCGCCAGCAGGATGGTCAGCGCCGACTGGGTCATGAAGACCAGCCCGTAGCCGAGGAAGAAGCGCACCGACTGCAGGTCGACCGTCGAGCGCGACATCAGCTGCCCGGTCTGCTGGCGGTCGAAGAAGCCCAGCTCGAGCGACTGCAGGTGGGCGTACAGGCGCGTGCGCAGGTCGTATTCGACGCCGAGCGAGACCCGCCCGGCGATCATCCGGCGCCCGACGGTCAGCGCCAGCCGCAGCGCGCCGGCGAGCGCGATGAGGAGCCCGTCGAGCTCGAGCTTGGAGCGATCGCCGACGCGGATGGCGTCGACGGCGCGCCCGGTGAGCAGCGGGATCGCCACGGTCGCGACCATCGCCAGCGCGGCGAGGACGAACGACCAGACGACCGCGCGGCGGTACGGGCGCAGGAAACCGAGGAGGCGGACGAAAAGCGCGATCGACGCAGTTTAGTTGAGTACCTCAACCGCCATACACTTGGGTGCGATGACCCGAGTCCCCGCCGGGCTGTGCGATTCCTGCCGCCATCAACGCCTCGTGCACACCACGCGCGGCTCGACGTTCTCGCTGTGCGAGCGCTCGCGCACCGAGCCCGACCGCTACCCGCGCTATCCGCGCCTGCCCGTCACCGCCTGCGGCGGGCACGAGCGGCGCAGCTGAGCTACGCCCCGTCAGGGGCCGCCGAGGGCCTGCGAGAGGTCGCTGAGGTCGCTGCCGCCCGAGCCGGACGACGACGACCCCCCGCTGCTCGTGGCCTCGGACAGCGGCCGCAGCACGAGGAAGATCCCGCCGGGGTCGGAGTTGCCCGGCGTGAGGCTCGACGCGTAGAGGTCGGTGGTCAGCCGCGAGACGAGCGACGCGTCCGGCGAGCTCTCCACGCCGGTGACCGACGGCGTGCGGTGCGCCAGCGACGCGTGCAGCGGCCGCAGCAGCTGCGGGCCGAGCTGGTCGCGCTGGAAGAGCAGCGTCGCGCCCTTCTTGCCCGGCGCGGGCGGGAGGAAGACCACGACCTGGTCGACCGCGTCGATGTAGCGGAACGTGTACAGCGCCAGCTCGAGCGCCTCGCGGCGCAGCAGGAGCAGCCGGCGCGCCGACGCCTTGCCCTCGTGGATCGAGCATTCCGAGCCGAGCCCGCACATGCGGTAGATCAGCCCGTTGCCCTGCAGCAATGAGATGTTGCCGCCCTGCTCGATCGGCTCCTCGAGGGCGATCTGGGCGGGGATGCCGAGGAAGGCCAGCGGCGCCGGCGTGACGAGCACGAGCTGGTGGCCGCTGGGCAGCCGGTACTCACGCGAGACGTGGTCGGCGATCTGCGTGATCGGCGTCGAGCTCCCGGGGCGCCACGGCGACCAGCCCGCGGCGGGATCGATCGTCTGCGGCTCGGGCCGCAGCGCGATCGCCACGGCGGCGGCCAGCGCGACCGCGCCGACGGCGAGCAACGCGCCGAACAGGAACTGGAAGCGCGGCGTGTGCTTGGTGTCGCGCGGGACGGAGGCGGCCACCACGCCGCCGGCGGGCTCCGGCGCGCCCGGCACGAGCGCCATCCCCTCGCCGGGCCCGAGCTGCGGCGGGCGCTCCTCGAACGCCTCGGCGTCGATCGCGTCGACGTGCTCGGGCAGCAGCGACTCGAGGTCGACCTTCGGCTGCGTGCCGGCGGGGTCGGGCGGACGGTCGCGGGGGTCGGGGCGCTCGCTCACAGCTTCGGCCAGATCGTCTCGTCGGTCACGTCGATGGCGGGCGCCTCGAGGGCGACGCGGTCGAGCAGCTCGACCACCTCGTCGCCGTGCAGCTCCTTGCGCTCGACGAGCGCGTCGGCCACCCGCAGCGTCTGCTGGCGGTTGTGGCGCACCAGGCACAGCGCGGTCAGGTAGGCCTGCCCCAGGATGCGCGCCGCCGCATCCTTCTTCACCCGGTCGCGAAGGATGCTGGCGACGACGTCCGTGCCGCTCATGCTCGAGAAGTCGGCGCGGTTGATGATCCGCAGCCCGATCTTCTCGAAGCGCTGCATGATCTCTTCCTCGGCCTCCTGGCGCTCCTCCTCGGTCTCGAAGCGCGCGCCGTTGAGGTCGATCGGCTCGGGGCCCATCGCGTAGACGCCGACCATGAACGCCGCGCGGCCGGTCGCGCTCTGCACGTCGCCGCTGACGCCGGCGGAGTTCTCGCCGTAGAAGACGTGCTCGGCGGCCATCGCCCCGAGCGTCCAGACCAGCTTGCCGACCTCCTCGTGGCGCCAGCTCGAGAAGCGCTCCTCCTTCTCGATCGCCTGGTGGTGGCCGAGCGAGCCCCCGCGCTTGCGGATCGACAGGCGCGTCGAGAGCACGTCGTGCATGTAGACGTGCGAGGCGACGGCGTGGCCCGCCTCGTGGATGGCCACCGCGCGCGTCTCCTCGGCGACGTACTCGATGCCCTGCGCCGTGCCCGACTCGATCGTCGTCATCGCCTCGACGATGTCCCCCCAGCCGAACTCCGACCGGCCGTCGGAGTGCGCGTACGTCAGCGCCATCGAGCAGACCTGCTCGATCATGGCGGGGGAGTACCCGTTCGTGATGCGCGCGAGCTCGTCGCGGCGCTTGTCGCTGTCGAGGTCGCCCTCGTGGGCGACCTTGCCGAGGTACAGGTCGAAGATGTCCTTGCGGTCGTTGGCCGTCGGCGTGCGGAACCAGATGTGGCGGCCGAGGCGGCCCGGGCGGATCAGGGCGGGGTCGAGGGCCTCGATCGGCACGTTGGTCGCGCCGATGAAGTAGAGCTGCTCGCGGCGCGGCCGGGGCGGCGGCAGGCGCAGCGAGCGGCCGCGGATCTTCGACGGGATGACGTACATCGCGTCGAGGAACGTATTGACGCGCTTGGTGAAGAGCTTGCGAAAGAACGGCGGGTTGTCCATGCCGTCCATCTGCACGAGCAGCTGGTTGAGGGCGAGCCCGCCGCCCATGCCGCCCATGCCGCCGGGGAAGATGAAGTCGGCGATCCGCTGTCCGGCGCGGTCGATGGCCGGCGGATAGACGGGCCGCGGCCCGGGCGCCCGGTTGGCGAACATCCGATCGCGCCACGAGCGCGTCTCCAGGATCAGGTCCTGCGAGGAGGTCAGCGCGCCCATCGGCCCCCAGAACGCGAGGTCCTCGAAGCGCTGCGGCGGGGGCAGCGGGGCCATCCCGCCGGCCGCGCCGCCGCTGAGCGCCTGACGGCGCATGCCGACGGCGTCGATCTCGTCGATGAAGATCATGCACTGGCCGCCCCACTTCCTGGCCAGCCGCTTGGCCCGCCACAGGAGCACGAGCACCGTCGCGACGTCCATGCCGATGAACGTCGCCGCGAAGCCCGAGCCGGGCATGGTCATGATCGGCGAGTTGAAGCTCGTGGCGATCGCCTTGGAGAGCATCGTCTTGCCCGTACCCGGCGCGCCGATGAGCAGCAGGCCGCGCTCGGGCTTGCCGCCGGCCTTGCGGAAGTCGTCGCCCGACTGCCACAGCGTGATGACGCGCTCGACGTCCTGCTTGGGCTCCTTCTGGCCGCGGACGTCGTCGAGGTGCACGCCCCAGTCCGCGTCGCCCGGCTCGTAGGCCTTCATCTGCATGATCCCGAAGGCCAGCAGCGGGGCGAACAGGATCAGGAAGTTGAACAGGAGGAACAGCGGCAGCTGGAGCATGAGGAAGATCAGCTGCGGCCCCGCGCTGGCGAGCAGGTCGCGCAGCAGCGGCAACGTCCCGAACAGGCCGGCCTTCTGCCCGAAGATCCGCAGGATCAGGTTCAGCGCGACCAGCGCCAGGAACGAGAAGACGACCAGGAACATCGCCGTGCGGAACTTGCCGCGCCAGAACCAGCGCCGACGGCGCGCGATGGCGTCCTCGTGGCGCTCGGCCTCGTCCGAGCCCCACAGGCTGGGGCGCGGGATCAGCCAGTGCGCGACGACGTCGATCAGCCCGCGGAAGGCGACGACGCCGAAGAAGGTGGCCAGGAGCGCCCAGCCGAGCGGCCAGTGGTTGACCGTCAGGAAGGTGAGCAGCAGCGCCGGGCTGGTCAGCACGGCGACAAACGTCGCGGCGCGCGACAGGCGCTTCCACTCCCGTGCGAGAGCGGCGTGCTCGGGGCGCATCCCGCCCCCGATGTTCGAGGTTCCCTCCACTATCCGATCAGCGTACTGCGAGCTATCCAAGTGCTCCATAGGCCGGCGATAGGACATCTGTCGGGTGAAACGCCCCGCAACTTGAGCGCTCGGTGTAGGGTCGCGCCAATGTCCGCGCCGCCGGTCCAGTTCGTCGGGCGGCGCCTGGTCGCCGCGGCCGTCACGGCGGTTGCGGCGTTTGCGAGCCTCGCGGCCGTCCCGGCGAGCGCCCCGGCGGCGCTGCGCTGGCAGGCGTGCCCGGGCGAGGCGGGGTTCGAGTGCGCCGTCCTGCGCGTGCCGCTCGACCGCTCGGGCGCGGTCCCCGGCACCGTGCCGCTCCACATCACGCGCGAGCGGCGCAAGGTCCGCGGCGGGCGGGTCTACGTCTCACTGCTCGGCGGCCCCGGTCAGGGCGGCGTGGCCGCGGCGCCGTTCATCGCCGACTCGATGGCTCCCGCGCTGCTGCGCCACCGGCTCGTCGTGCTCGACCAGCGCGGCACCGGCAACTCCGGGGTCCTGCGCTGCGGCCACCTCCAGCGCCTGCGCCTGCTCAACCCGGTCACCGCGACGCTCTCGGCGCAGTGTGCGACCGAGCTCGGCGAGCGTCGCCAGTTCTACGCCACCGCCGACAGCGTCGCCGACCTCGAGGACGTGCGCAAGGCGCTCGGCGTCGACAAGCTGGCGATCCAGGGCACCTCGTACGGCACCTACGTCGCCGAGCAGTACGCCCGCACGTATCCCGACCACGTCGAGAGCCTCGTGCTCGACTCCGTGGTGGGGCCGGAGGGGGTCGACCCGTTCCTCACCGACTCGTGGAGCGCGACGCCGCGGATCCTGACCGAGAACTGCGCGCACGATGCGTGCCGGGCGATCACGTCTGATCCCGTCGGTGACCTGCGCCGGCTCTCCGCCCAGCTCGACGCCAAGCCGATGAGGGGCGTGGTCATCGACGGGGCGGGCCGCCGCCACCGGGCCGAGCTCGGCGCGGTCGGCCTGGCCACCGTGCTCGTCGAGGGCGACCTCAACTCGCACCTGCGCGCGGCGATGCCCGCCGCGATCAAGGCCGGCGTCGACGGCGACCCCGCGCCGCTGCTGCGCCTGATCCGGCCCGCGGTAGGGCCCGCGGTCGGCCTGCGCGACCTCAGCTGGGGCCTCTTCGCCGCGACGACGTGCGCCGACAACCGCCTGCCGTTCCCGCTCGAGACGCCGATCGCCGACCGCCCACCGCTCATCGCGGACGCGCTAGGGGCGATCCCCGACG
Organism: Actinomycetota bacterium; assembly: GCA_005888335.1. The sequence goes on along the minus strand of VAWY01000149.1, from coordinate 8,474 downwards.
ACCAGCTCGGCCCGTTCACCCGCGCCGAGGTCTTGCGCATGAGCGCCGCCGAGCAGTGCCGGCTGTGGCCGCCCGGGCGCGCAGTGCTCCCGAGCCCGAACCCGCTGCCCGACGTCCCGGCGCTGATCCTCAGCGGCCGGCTCGACCTGCGCACGCCGCTGGAGAACGCGCAGGCGGTGGCCGCCCAGCTGCCGCACTCGACGCTGATCTCGGTGCCCGGCAACGGCCACGACGAGATCGACACCGACCTCAGCGGCTGCGTCGTGCGCGCGCTCTTCCGCTTCTTCACCAACCGCCGCATCGGCGAGGCGTGCACGCGCACGTCGGACGCCGTGCCGCCCGCGCCGCTGCCGCCGACGACGTTCAAGGCGCTCGCGCCGCACCGGGGCGCGCCGGGCGACGTCGGCCGCGTCCTGCGCGCGGCGGTCGACACGGTCCTCGACGTGCGCGAGTCGTTCTACATGACCGCCGACGCGGGGCTGCCGGCGAGCGCAGGCGGCGGGCTGCGCGCGGGCACGTGGCACACGCACGGCCAGACCGGGTTCGTGCTGAAGGGCGTGGCGTGGGCGCCGGAGGTCAAGGTCACGGGGCGGGTCACGTCGCGGCTGGGGCGCTTCGACGGCCGGGTGACCGTGCGCGCGCCGGAGGGCCTCAGCGGCCACCTGCGCTTCGTGCGCGGCCACGGCGTCACCGGCGTGCTCGGCGGCCACCGCGTGCACCTGCCCGCCCGCGCGGTGCGCGGGGCGGTCGAGCCGGCGCTCGTGCACGCGATCGGCTAGCGAAACCGAGCGAAACCGCGCTGCGCCCATCACGCCGGCTGATCGCGGCCATTCCAGATCGTCGTGGCCGGCGGGCCTGCGCCGTGCCAGGGTGGGTGGATGCGCCTATGGGCCGCGCTGACCACGATCTACGTCGTCTGGGGGTCGACCTACCTCGCCATCCGCGTGATGGTCGAGACGGTCCCGCCGCTGCTCGGCTCGGGCGCGCGCTTCCTGGTGGCGGGCGCGATCTTCGCGGCGGTCCTCGTGGCACGCCGCGGGGCGAGCGCGCTGCGCGTCAGCCGCCGCGAGCTCGCCTCGTGCGCGGCCGTGGGCACCGCGCTGCTCCTCGGCGGCAACGGGCTGGTCGCCGTCGCCGAGCAGCACGTGCCCTCCGGTCTCGCGGCGCTCGTCGTCGCATCCGTGCCGCTGTGGGTCGTCGTCTTCCGCCGCGCGAGCGGCGAGGCGATCGGAGCGGCCACCGCGCTGTCGGTCGTGGCCGGGTTCGCCGGCGTCGCCATCCTGCTCGCGCCCGGCGAGCGCCCGGGCGGCGCGCCCGTCGGCGGTGTGCTGGTCGTCGTGGCCGCGGCGTTCTGCTGGGCGTCGGGCTCGTTCGCCTCGTCTCGCCTGCCCCTGCCGCGCGACCCGCTGCGCTCGACCGCCGTGCAGATGCTCTGCGGCGGCGCGCTGATGCTCGCCGTCAGCCTGCTCGCGGGGGAGGGCGGCGACGTCCACTGGTCGCAGGTCTCGACCGCCTCGCTGCTGGCCTTCGCCTACCTGGTGCTCGCCGGGTCGCTGGCGGCGTTCACGGCCTACGTGTGGCTGCTGCGCAACGCCCCCGTCTCGCAGGTGGCGACCTACGCCTACGTCAACCCGGTGATCGCGATTGCGCTCGGCGCGGTGATCCTGGGGGAGCAGCTCACGCCGCTGGTCCTCGCCGGCGCCGGCGTCATCGTCGCCTCGGTGGCGGTGACCGTCAGGCGCGAGGGAGCGCGCCCGCGCGCTCGGCCCGCCACGGCCTCGGCGACGGCGCCAGAACCGGCCCGCTGAGGGCGGTTGGACCGCGGGCCAAACGGGCCCGGCGAAACCTTGGCCCTGGGGCCAAGGATTCACCCCGGGGTCCAGGCAACGCTGCCGGTACTTGGCCCGCCGGTCCAATCGAAGAGGGGAGCACCTGTGAAGGTCACCGACGTCGCGAGCGCCGTCGACACCGTCTGGGTGGTCGTCGCCGCCGTCTTCGTCATGTTCATGCAGGCCGGCTTCATGTTCCTCGAGATCGGCTTCTCGCGCATGAAGAACGTGGGCACGGTGGTGCCCAAGGTCCTGGCCAACTTCTCGATCTGCGCCCTGTGCTACTGGGCGGTGGGGTTCGCGCTGGCCTTCGGCGGCGCCGGCTGGTTCGCCGGCACCCACGGCACGTTCCTGGGGACGAGCAACGGCGACCTGTTCCCGGCCATGTCGGCCTCCGACGCCGTCGTGCCGGCCAAGTTCTTCTTCCAGTTCGTCTTCTGCGCCGTCTCGCTGGCCATCGTGTGGGGAACGACGCTCGAGCGCATCAAGTTCGGCGCGTACCTGATCTACGCCGTGATCTTCTCGACGCTGATCTATCCGATCGTGTCGCACTGGATCTTCGGCGGCGGCTGGCTGGCGCACAACATCGGCATGCAGGACTTCGCCGGGTCGACGGTCGTGCACCTCATCGGCGCGACGGGCGCGTTCGCGGCGCTGCTGCTGCTCGGGCCGCGCCAGGGCAAGTACGGGCCCGACGGCAAGCCGAACGTGATCCCGGGGCACTCGATGCCGCTCGTCGGCCTCGCCGTGATGATCCTGTGGTTCGGCTGGTTCGGCTTCAACCCGGGCTCGACGCTGGCGGCGATCGGCGGGCGCTTCGCCGAGGTCGTGGTGGTGACGAACCTGGCCGCGGCGGCCGGGGTGATCGGCGCGATGGCGACGATCTACGCGATCACACGGACGTTCGACATCGGCATGACCGGCAACGGGGCGATCGCCGCGCTGGTCGCCATCACCGCGCCGTCCGGGTACGTCGAGTTCTGGGCCGCGCCGATCATCGGCGTCGTCGCCGGCGTGATCGTCGTGCTCTGCGTCATCGCCATCGACCGCATCATCGACGACCCGGTCGGCGCCCTGTCGGCCCACGGCGTGGCCGGCATCTGGGGGACGCTGTCGTGCGGACTGTTCACCTCGCCGCGGCTCGCGACGCTCAACGGGATCGGCAAGCCCGGGCTGGTCTACAGCGGCTCCGTGCACCAGCTCGGGGCGCAGGCGCTCGGCATCGCGGCGGCCTTCGTCTCGGTCTTCTGCGTCTCCTACGTCGTGTTCTTCGTGATCAAGGCGCTCTACGGCCTGCGCGTGCACCCCGACGAGGAGCGCTACGGGCTGGACATCGTCGAGCACGGCATGTGGGGCTACCCGGAGCAGTTCATGCCGGTGCCCGGATCTGAGTACCACCCGCCGGCGCCGCCCGCGCGCCGGCCGATCCCGCGGCCGGCGCCGATCGGCCTGGCGGCGGGCGACGGAGGCTCGCGATGAAGAAGATCGAGGCGATCATCCGCGCCGAGCGCCTGCAGGCGGTCCAGGACGCGCTCGACGAGCTCGGCGTCTCGGGCCTGACCGTCACCGAGGTCATGGGCTGCGGGCGCCAGAAGGGCTACACCGAGCAGTACCGCGGCTCGCGGGTCAACATCTCGCTGCTGCCCAAGCTCAAGGTCGAGTCGGTCGTGCCGTCCGACGTCGTCGACAAGACCGTCGACGCGATCATCGCCGCCGCCTACACGGGCGAGACCGGCGACGGGCGCGTCTTCGTGTGGGACGTCGAGCAGGCGGTGCGCATCCGCACGGGCGAGCGCGGCGAGGAGACCGTGCGCCACGGGACGCCGGCGGGCTGGGGGTACTAGATGACCGGTCCCACGACCGCCGCGGCCGGCTGGCCGCGCCTCGCGGCGCCGGATCGCCACCCGCCGGACCGGCCCGTGCCACCAGCACTGTTCCGATCCGGCGTGCGGCGCCCGGCATCCGCGATCCACGACCATCCGACCACGCCGGCCGCGGGACCGGCCATCTGATTGGGCATCTGGTCCCGCATCCGGCGGGTGATGACCGAGGACGGGCGCCCGGAGGCCGTCCGCATCGACCTCGAGCGCGCGCCGGACGGCGCGTACTCGTTCCGGCTCGGCGTGCGCGCCGGGTTCGGCGGCCAGGAGGTCGCGCGGATCCCGATCGAGCAGCGCGTCAACGCCGACCCGCACCCGATCCTCAAGGAGATCCACTCGTGCGAGATCGGCGGGCGCGCGCTCGAGGCGGCCAACGTGTACGCGCTGCGCGAGAAGGTGGCCGCGCAGCTCGAGACGATCGCGCCCGGGCGCTCGCTGCCGCTGTGCTACTTCCGCGCCCCGGCGATGGACTACGAGCTGCCCGTCTACGAGGACGGCGGCCGGCTGGCCTCGCCGGTCATCGGCGGCCCGCGCATCCGCGCGGGCGACCTCGCCGGCATCCGCCGCCACGTCTGCCGCTACCTCGTCGGCGCCGGCTACGTGCACGATCCCGAGGAGGTCGTCGTCGGGGTGCTGCGCCCGCGCGACCTGCGCCGCGTCCCGCCCGCGGCGGTCTTTCGCTCCGTCGACGACCCCGACGTCTGGGTACCTTCCGTCGAGGGCGTGTCGGAGGAAGGGCCGGTGATCGGGGTCCTCGGCCACGCCGCGCGCTTGCGCGTCGAGGAGCGCCCCCGCGCGGGCGAGCGCCGGCGCGCCGGGCAGACCGCGCCCGCCGCTCCCGACGTCATCGAGCTGCTGCGGTTCCTGCGCGCCGGCGGGATGGGCGGCGGGCTGTACGCGACGGAGGTGCGCCCCGAGATCTGGGCCGCCGCCCAGCGGACCACCGTCGACACGCGCCGGCGCCTGGTCGCCTACCTCACCGATGAGGAGGCGAGCACGCTCGAGCTCGAGATCCGGCGCACGGGCTTCGGCGAGCTCGTCGCCGCGCTCGAGGACCGCGGCATCAGCGTCCTGCTCGCCCCCGACGAGGACGCGCTCGCCGAGCTCGCCGGCAGCTACCTGGCCGCCGCCGGCTTCCTGCGCTTCGCCACCGAGGTCGAGCTGCACGACGCGCCCGCCGAGCGCGCCGAGCGCCTCGACGTCGAGGCCATCGCCGTTCACACCGAGGAGGTTCGCCAGCCATGACAGTCGCCCTGATCGTCGCGGGGTCGGTCGTCGCCGGCCTGCTGCTCATCGCCTTCGCGGTATGGGCGCACCAGTACGCGAAGGTCGGCCCCAACGAGGTGCTGATCATCTCCGGCCGCAAACAGCGCAAGCGCGACCGCGGCTACCGGATCGTGCGCGGGGGCGGCACCTACGTGCGCCCGTTCCGCGAGCGCGTCCAGCGGCTGTCGCTCGAGCTGCTGCAGTTCGACGTGCGCACGCAGGAGACCTACACCGCCCACGGCGTGCCGGTGTTCATCGACGGCGTCTGCATGGTGCGCATCGACAGCTCGGAGGAGGGCATCGAGCACGCCGCCACGCAGTTCCTCTCGCGCGGCCGCGACGACATCGTGCGCACGGCGCTGCAGGCCGTCGAGGGCCACATGCGCGCCGCGGTCGGCGGGCTCGACATCGAGGACATCTACCGCGAGCGCCAGAAGCTCGTCGTCGCCGCGCGCGCGATGGCCGAGCCCGACCTGCACGAGATGGGCCTGACCATCGTCTCGCTCACCGTCCGCAACATCTCCGACAAGCAGGGCTACCTCGAGGCGCTCGGCCGCCCGCGCACCGCGGAGGTCAAGCGCGACGCGATCCGCGGCGAGGCCGAGGCCGAGCGCGCGGCGCGCGCCGCGCGCTACCAGGCCGACCTGGCGATCGAGCAGTCGCGGCGCGACTACGAGATCCAGAAGGCCGCCTTCAAGGCCGAGGGCATGCGCGCCAGCGCCGAGGCCGACCTGTCCTACGAGGTCCAGCAGGCGATCACGCGCCAGCAGCTGCGCCGCGAGGAGCTCGAGGTCGAGATCGTCGAGCGCCGGCGCCAGATCGAGCTCATGCAGGCCGAGGTCGAGCGCCGCCGCCACGAGCTGACCGCTGAGATCGTCGAGCCCGCGCTCGCGCGGGCACGAGAGCTGGAGACCGAGGCCGAGGCCAAGCGCGCGCACGCCGCGGCGATCGGCGCCGGCGAGGCCGACGCCCTGCGCGCCAAGGGCCTCGCCGAGGCCGACGCCATGCTGGCCAAGGCGCGCAGCTGGGGCGAGTACAACGAGGCCGCGATCACCGACCGCGTCCTCGAGATCCTCCCGGCGCTGGCCACCGCGGTCAGCGCCCCGCTCGCGCAGACCGACCGCATCGTGATGATCGGCGGCGGGGGCGACGGGGCGACGCCCGGGGCGTCCAGGATCACCCGCGACGTCACGCAGGTCGTCGCCGAGCTGCCGGCCATGCTCGAGGCGCTCACCGGCGTCAGCCTCGAGGAGATGGCCAAGCGGGTGCGCCACGTGGGGGAGGACGGCTCGTGACGCCGCTGACCGTCGAGCAGTTCACCGGCGGGCGGACGGCCACGGCGCGCGACGTGCTCGCGCTCGCCCAGGAGCACGAGGTGCGGATGGTCGACTTCAAGTTCGTCGACCTGCCCGGCACGTGGCAGCACGTCGGGCTGTCGATCCACGCGCTCGACGAGGACGCCTTCGACGAGGGGCTCGGCTTCGACGGCTCGTCGATCCGCGGCTTCCAGGAGATCGCCGAGTCCGACATGGTGCTCGTCCCCGACCCCACGACCGCGCTCATCGACCCGTTCCACGAGCAGCGGACGATGTCGATCGTCTGCAACGTGATCGACCCGATCACGCGCGACCCATACACGCGCGACCCGCGCTACGTCGCCCAGAAGGCCGAGGCGCACCTGGCCGCGACCGGCATCGCCGACACCTGCTACATGGGCCCGGAGGCCGAGTTCTACATCTTCGACCACGTCGCCTTCGACCAGCGGGCCAACACGGCGTTCTACGAGGTCGACTCCGAGCAGGCGTACTGGAACACCGGGCTGGGCTTCGGCGCGCGCAACGGCGAGCGCAACCTCGGCTACAAGCTGCGCTCGCAGCAGGGGTACTTCCCGGCGCCGCCGGGGGACACCCACGCCGACCTGCGCGCGCGCATGGTGGTGGCCATGGAGGAGATGGGCATCCGCTGCGAGTTCCAGCACCACGAGGTCGGCGGGCCGGGCCAGGCCGAGATCAACGTGCGCTTCAACACGCTGCTGAAGATGGCCGACCAGCTGATGCTCAAGAAGTACGTGATCAAGAACGTCGCGCGCGCGGCCGGCAAGACCGCGACGTTCATGCCCAAGCCGATCTTCCAGGAGAACGGGTCGGGCATGCACGTGCACATCTCGCTCGGCAAGGGCGGCGAGAACGTCATGTACGACTTCCACGGCTACGGCCTGCTCTCGCGCGAGGCGCTGAACTTCATCGGCGGGCTGCTCGCGCACGGCCGCGCACTGATGGCGTTCTGCGCGCCGACGACGAACTCGTACCGGCGCCTGGTGCCCGGCTACGAGGCGCCGGTCAACCTCGTCTACTCGCAGCGCAACCGCTCGGCGGCCGTGCGCATCCCCGTCTACAGCGCATCGGCGAAGGCCAAGCGCGTCGAGTTCCGCCCGCCCGACCCGAGCGCCAACCCGTACCTCGCGTTCTCGGCGCTGCTCATGGCGGGCCTCGACGGCATCCAGAACCGCATCGACCCGGGGCTGCCCCTCGACGTCGACCTGTTCGAGCTCTCCGAGGCCGAGCTGGCCAAGATCGCGCACGTGCCGGGATCGCTCGACCACGCGCTCGACGCGCTGCAGGACGACCACGCCTTCCTGCTGCGTGGCGGGGTGTTCACCGACGACCTGATCCGGACGTGGATCGACTACAAGCGCCGTGAGGAGGCCGACGCGGTGCGGCTGCGCCCTCACCCGTGGGAGTTCGCGCTGTACTACGACGCATAAGCGCTGATCGGCGCGTCTGGCCGATCGTTCGATTGGCGCGGCGCGTCGCTGCCGTCATCTTTGCTCACCGAGGCCGGGCGGCAGGATGCCGCCGGGACCTCACGAGACGTCAAGGGCAACCTCGCCGTGAGGCGTGGGCGCAAAGCCAGAGGTCTTCGTCGACGGCGAAGACGGCTCGGCTACCGGCTCGGTATCCGCCACACGTCAAGGAGGACTCCATGTCGGGTTTCCCGACCCCTCGTCTCGGGCGCGCGCTGCGTCTGTTCATGCCGGTCGTTCTGGTCGCGGCTCTTGCCGTGCCGCTTCTCGCGCCGGCCAAGGAGCACGCCAAGGCCCCCAAGGCCAACGCCAACCCCGCGCAGAACGCGCCGCAGGCCGCTCCGGCCGCCGTGCCGGCTGCGCCCGCCGTGCAGCCCAGCGGCGATCCCGGCCAGCAGGCCGCTCCCCAGGCTCAGGACGCCACCCCGGCCAACCCGGGCGATGCTCCCGCCGACAACGCCGCGGACAACGCCGGCGGCGGCCAGGCCGCCCCCGCCAGCTCGTCCGACAACGGTCAGGGCCAGCCGGTCATCAGCGCCGCCAGCGAGAGCCAGAGCGACGATCACGGCAACGGTGACGACCACGGCAAGGGCGACGACCACGGCAAGGACAAGGACAAGTCCAAGGGTGACGACCACGGCAAGGGCGACGACCACGGCAAGGACAAGGACAAGTCCAAGGGCGACGACCACGGCA
>VAWY01000148.1 GCA_005888335.1 Actinomycetota bacterium | reverse complement strand
GGCTGTAGCCGAACCACGGCGTGACGGCGATGACGCGGTGCGCGCTGGCGCCCTTGGCCGCGTCGATCATGAGCATGAGCTCCTGGACCGCGTCGTTGACCGAGACGCCGGTCACCGGGTTGCCGCACGTGGGCTGGATGAGGAAGACGTCGGCGCCGCGGATCGACTCGTCGAAGCGGCAGTAGACCTCGCCGTTGGAGAACGTCTTGAGCGTGATCGGCCCGAGCGCGATGCCGAGCTTGTCGGCGATCTTGGCGCCCAGCTCCGGGTTCGCCCGCCCCGAGAAGATCATCAGCTTCTTCTCGTAGCCGACGCGCAGGGACGTGGCCGGCGCAGTGCGGGTTTCCAGGAGGCTCATCTCCGCCCGGAGTGTAGACGGCGGGGCGGTCACTTCTTTGCCCGCTTTTCGGCGTAGTTTGCGATGTTGGTCTGCCGCTCGCGGGCGATGCCGAGCGCTCCGGGGGGCACGTCGTCGGTGATGACGGAGCCCGCGCCGGTGAACGCGTCGTCGCCGATCGTGACGGGCGCGACGAGCGTCGTGTCGACGCTCGTGCGCACGCGCGCGCCGATCGTCGTGCGGTGCTTGCGCCGCCCGTCGTAGTTGGCGGTGATCGTGCTCGCGCCGAGGTTGGTGCCCGGGCCGACGTCGGCGTCGCCGATGTAGGAGAGGTGGGGCACCTTGGTCCCCTCCCCGATCTGTGAGTTCTTGATCTCGACGAACGTGCCCGCCTTGGCGCGCTCGTGCAGGACGGCGCCCGGGCGCAGGTAGGCGAAGGGGCCGACGGTCGCGCCGCGGTGCAGCGTCGCCCCGTCGAGGTAGGAGTGCACGACCGAGACGTCGTCGCCGAGCGTGGCGTCGATGGCGGTCGTGTGCGGGCCGATGCGGCAGCGCGCGCCGGCGCGGGTGGCGCCCTTGAGGCTGGTGAACGGCTCGACGACCGTGTCGGCGCCGAGCTCGACGCCCGCCTCGATCACGGTGCTCGCCGGGTGGACGATCGTGACGCCGGCGAGCTGGTGGGCCTCATGGATGCGCGCCTGGGCGAGGCGCGTGACGGTGGCGAGGTCGACGCGGTCGTTGATGCCGAGGGTGATCGACGGGTCGTCCACGAGGTGGGCGCGCACGGGGTCGAGGTGCAGGAGGGCGTCGGGCAGGTACTCCTCGCCCTGCGCGTTGTCGGCGGTCAGGCGCTCGAGCGCGTTGGCGAGCGCGCCGGCGGCGAACGCGTAGACGCCGGCGTTGACCTCGCGCACCGCAAGCTCGTCGGCGGTCGCGTCGCCGGGGTGCTTGGTCTCCACGATGCGGGCGATCGCGCCGTCCTCGGCGCGGATGACGCGCCCGTAGCCCGAAGGGTCGTCGAGGAGCATCGTGGTGACGGTCGCCTGCGCGCCGGCGCTCTGGTGCGCCTCGAGCAGGGCGCGCAGGGCCTGCGCGGTGATGAGGGGCACGTCGCCGTTGAGGACGAGGACCGTGGCGTCCGGGTCGGTCATCTGCGGGGCGGCGGCGCGGACGGCGTCGCCGGTGCCGCGCGGCTCGGTCTGGACGGCGAGCTCGACGCCGTCGGGCAGGACGTCCTGGAGCGAGCGGTCGGGGCCGCCGACGACGACGACCTTCCCGACCCCGGCCTCCAGCGCCGCCGCGACGGGCCAGAGCACCATCGGGCGCCCGCAGATCGGGTGCAGCATCTTCGGCGTCTCGGAGCGCATGCGCGTCCCCTGGCCGGCGGCGAGGACCACGGCGATCGGCGCGGGCATGGGCGGCCATGGTAGGACGCCGATCGCGGGCGGCGGACATCCAGGGCGGAGGTCGGGACGCGGACAGTCGGGCGCGTAGGCTGAGGCGGACGAAGTGGGGAGTGGTGTAAGCGGCTAGCACGGTGGGTTTTGGTCCCACAAGAGCGGGTTCGATCCCTGCCTCCCCAGCTCACGATCCGTCTGGTCCGGATGCGAACCTATGTTCGTGCCGCCACGATACGCGGAAACCGAAGCTCGCACAGCGATTGCCTCGTCGAGGAGCTTCGCTGAAGCGCTCCGTAGCCTGGGCATGTGTCCGAGCGGCGGCGGACATGCCGTGCTCCGGAAATGGGCGCGTCGAGAGGCCGCCGTACGACCAGCTGCTCGGCGAGATCGAGGCGAGCAGCCACGTCGCCGTCGGCCGGAAGTACGGCGTGTCCGACAACGCGATCCGCAAGTGGATACGCGCCTACCAGCGCGAGGAGGCGCTACGGGGCGCCCGGGAGCATGAGGCGGTCGCGCAGCGCGGAGACGATGGCGTCGGGCGGGTCGCGCTTGGAGATGACCGGGCCGATGCCGTCGATCCCCTCGACCATGCGGCTGGCCTCGTCGCTGGCCAGGGAGCTGACGACAGCGAGGAGCGCGTTCGGGGCGGCCGCGTGGACGCGGGCGACCTGGTCGCGGTCGAACGTCGGCAGCCAGAGGTCGAGGACGATCGCGTCGGGCTGGAACTCGGTGGCCATGCTGATCGCTTCGTCCCAGTGGGCGGCGGCTCCCACTACGTCGAAGCCCGCGTCGGCGAGGACGGTCCGGGTCAGGAGCCGGAAGCCCGGGGCGTCGTCGCAGATCAGGACCCGAGGGGCGGTCGTCATGGACCTCGCCAGGATGCCACTTAAGTGGGCAGGGTCGCTGAGCGGTCGCGGCCCGCCGCTCACCACAGTCCGCCGCCGAACAACGCCAAGACCAACAGCAGCAGGACGACCAGTGCGATGCCCGCGATCGCGACCTGGCCGGCGATGGCGAGCACGACGAGCCCGACCAGCAGACCGAGCGCGAGGACGACCGCGATCGGCTGGGGGATCAGGGGCGCCGCGTCCGACGGCTCGCGCACGTGCCCGCACTGCGGACAGCGGCCGCGTACGGGCGCGTCGAGGCTCCCGCATTGGGGGCAGGGCTCGGCGCTCATCGGCCGAGCGCCTCCCGGATCTCGGCCGGCGTGCAGGGATCGGCGAGCAGCGCCGCGACGTCGCCGGGCGTGTCGAGCTCGCGCTCCGAGCGCAGCCAGCCAACGCTCAGCCCGGCGTCGAAGACCGCGCGCAGCGTCAGCGTCATGACGTCGGGGCCGCCCCACGCCGCGGCGTCGATGGCGAACAGCGCCGGGTGATAGCGGCGCGCCCCGAGCAGGTAGTAGCCGCCCGCTGTCGCCGGCCCGAGCGTCACGTCGACCCCCTCGCGCAGGTCGTCGCGCGCGCCCCACGCGTGGCGCTCGTTCAGCGCGGGGTGGCCGGTGCCGACCACGACGACCGGCCCGGCGTGTTCTTCGCACACGTGCGCGAACGCCGCGGCGAACCGCTCGCCGTGATGGCCGTCGACCTGCGCGAACAGCCGCGAGCCCGCCGGGGCGAGCGCAGCGACCTCCTCGCGCGCGTCCGCCGGCGCGTAGGCGACGTACGGCTCGCCGCTCGCGGCCGCCCACTGGGCCGTGCGGGCGATCAGCGCGCGCTGCAGGCGCGCGCAGCCCTCGGCGCCGAGCACGGGCTCGAGGCGCGGCTTGACCATGCCCGCCCGCGGCGCGTCGGCCATGACCACGACGGCCATCTCAGTTGAAGCGGAAGTGGGTGCCAACGGGCTCCAGGGCCGAGCGGTCGATCCGCGCGGCGGCCGCGGCGAGCACGCGCGCGAAGACGCCGCCGCTCGCGCCGATCAGCCGCACGAGCTCGTCGACCGGGGTCGGCTCCGCCGAGACGCCGTTGGCGTAGTCGGTCGCGTAGCCGAGCAGCGCGTAGGGCAGCTCGGCCTCACCGCAGAGCACGGTCTCGGGTCCCGCCGTCTGCGACACCGCGGTGACGCCCGCGGCCTGCAGCGACCGGATCTCCGCCCGCGTGTTGAAGCGAGGCCCGTCGACGTGCCCGTAGCAGCCGCCGTCGCGCACGGTGTGGCCGATCTCGTTGGCCGCGTCGAGCAGCGCCGCGCGCAGCGGCTCGGAGAACGGGCGGTCGTAGATCCAGTGCCCGCGCCCGGGCTTGCCGGGCTCGGTGTGCAGCGTGCACAGCGAGCCGTCGGGCAGCCGGTTGGCCAGGAAGTGCAGGTCGTCGAAGACGATCAGCGAGCCGAGCTCGACCGACACGTCGCACGCGCCGCAGACGGTGACGGCGAGGACGGCGTCGACCCGCAGCTGCATGAGCGCGCTGATGTTCGCCTGGTGCGTGACGTGGGACGACAGCCGCCGGTGGCCCTCGAGGTGGCGCGAGACGTGCACGACGTCCATGCCCGAGAGATGACCGGTGTTGACGTGCGCGGTCCCGAAGGGCGTCTGCACGTCGCGCGGGGCGACGGACTCGAAGCCGCCGAGGCTGTACGTGCCGGAGCCGGTGATGATCCCCAGGCGGCAGCTCATCCGAGCGCGCAATCCTAGGTGCTCGGCTCGGCCGGCGGGAGCCCGCGCGGCGGCGAAGGGCGAGGCGCGAGGGCGCGGGCCGCGGCGGCGTCCCTGCCGGGCCGCTACGGGCTCGGCGTCGTCGCGTCCGCGGGCGGCGGCGCGGGCGTGGTCTCCGCCGGAGGCGTCGTCGCGTCGGCCGGCGGGGCGGGCGGCGTCGTGTCCGCCGGAGGCGTCGTCGCGTCGGCCGGCGGGGCGGGCTGCGGCTCGGCGGCCGGCGGCGGCTCGGTCGCGGTGACCGGCGCCGGGTCCGGCGTGGCCGGGTCGCGCCCCGCGGCCAGCTCCGCCGCGTTGGACATGCCGTCGGCGTCGCTGTCGACGTCGCCGTCGAGCGTGCCGTCGCCGTCGGTGTCGGCCTTGGCGGGGTTGAGCCGCAACGTCAGCTCGAGCCCGTTCGGCAGGCCGTCGCCGTCGGAGTCCTCGCGGTTGTCCGGAATGCCGTCGCCGTCGGTGTCGGCCTTCGTCGGGTCGAGCCCGAGGACCACCTCGAGCGCGTTCGGGAGCCCGTCGCCGTCGGCGTCGGCCGCGGCGTCGCTCACGCCCGCGGTCGTCGGCGAGGCGGGGTCGAGGCCCATCTGGATCTCGAGCGCGTTGGGCAGGCCGTCGCCGTCGGAGTCCAGCGCGCCGTCGGTGCTGGCGGGCGGCGCCACGGGCGCGGCGCCCGTCTTCTGCGCGGCCTCGATGACGTCGGCCGTCGGACCGGGCGAGTCGATCACGCGCGTGCCGTTGACCGGCTCGCGCAGGCCCTCCGGCGTGTCGGTGCGAGCGGGGTCGAGGCCGAGCTGCTGCTCGACGGCGGTCGGGATCCCGTCGCCGTCCGGGTCGTCGCGGCCGTCGATCACGCCGTCGTTGTTGGTGTCCGCCGCGCGCGGGTTGGACCGGACGAGGAACTCGTTGCGGTTGTCGACGCCGTCGCGGTCGGGGTCGCGCACCGCGTCGAGGTCGAGGCGCGGGTTGAGCCCGAAGCGGACCTCCCAGCCGTCGGGAAGACCGTCGCCGTCGGTGTCGCGGTTGTGCGGATCGGTGCCCAGCCGCAGCTCAGCGGCGTCGGAGAGCCCGTCGCCGTCGGCGTCGGGCTCAGCGGGCGCGGCGGGCCGCGGTGCGACGGCCTGGTCGTCCCCGGGCACGGTGACGATCTGATCGTGGCTGCCGCCCGTGGCGGAGATGCCGCCCCCGGCCGTCGGCAGGGGCGTCGCGTTGGCGGAGGGCGAGGTCGGCTGCGGAGCCGACGGCCCCTCGACGCGCTCGATGCGCCCGCCGCGCGTTGTCACCACGACCGTGTGCCCGCCCGGCGTGACGAGCGGAACGCGATCCGGAACGAGCTGCGTGCGGGCCGCCTCGTCGGCGATTCCGGGCCACTGACGCATCCCCAGGACGTCCGAGCGCAGGCCCGCGAGCCCGAGCGCAATCAGGAAAAGGGCCGTCGCAACACCGGCGAGAACACGGCCAGCACCGAGCCAGCCGACACCGTGGGCACGGCTCTCCCGTCCGTGGGGGAACAACTTCACGGTTCAAGCATCGGCAGGTCGCCAGGACAAGTAAAGCCCTGGTGCGAACAACTTTTCGCCGGTGTCAAAGACACCGGGATGCGGCCTGTCGATGGACCGTTATCGGGTTTGTGAAGCGCGGGGGACACGTCCCCCGCCGGCGCCCGCTTCCGTTGCGGGTCCACCTGGTGCAGCGATGCCTAGTACCCGCATCGCCTTCAATCCAAGCGAGAGCTTTTCACGGCCGTCGCTGGACCCCACGTCGAGGCCCGAGAGCTCGCGCACGCGCTCGAGCCGGTAGCGGATCGTGTGCCGGTGCGTGAAGAGGCGCTGCGCGGTGCCCGCCACGTTTCCGTCGGCGTCGAGAAACGTCTCGAGGGTCCTGACCAGCTGGCTGGTCTCGTACTGCTCGTCGTAGGCGACGAGCGGCTCGACGGTCTCCGAGTAGAAGCGCTGCAACTCGGCGGGGTCCTCGCTCATCGCGCTGAGCAGCAGCCGGTACGCGCCGGTCTCGTCGAAGGCGAGCGCCGGCCGGTCGGGCGTCGTCTCGGCGACGTTGGCGGCGAGCAGCGCCTCGTCGGCCGCGCGCGGCAGCTCGAGCGGGTCGGCGGCCACCCGCGAGCGCCCGAGAGCGAAGCTGAAGCCGCCGAGGCCGGACTGCAGCCCGCGCAGGACGCTGTCGGCCGCGCGGCGCGCGAGGTCGTCGTCGCCGCCGGGCAGCAGGATCACCGCCTCGGCGCCGGCGGCGTCGGCTCGGTCGGCGAGCACGCCGACGGCGCCTGGGGCGACCGCGCGCACGGCGCTCTCGGCGACCGCGAGCAGGCGCCGGCGCCAGCCCTCCTCGGCCGGGGCGATCGGGTGCGCGCGGGCGACCACGACGCTGCCGCCTCCCTCGACGTCGATGGCCAGCTCCTTGCCACGCGCGACGAGCGCGTCGCGGTCGCCGCCCTTCTTGAGGACGCTGCGCAGGAAGGCCGCAGTGGCCTCCTCCGAGGCGCGCTCCGGCCCCCGGACGCGCTCGACCTCGGTGGCGACGAGCGTCGCGACGAGCTTGAGCAGCGCCGGCCCGGCCTCCGAGCGCGGACGCAAGCGCAGCTCGCCGACGACCGCGTCGGCCACGCGCAGCTCGACGCTGGTGACGCCCTGGCCGTCGTTGAGCAGCGCCCGCTCGTCGGCCGAGCCGGGCGGCGGGGTCAGCGCCAGCGGCGTGCCGCTGCGGTCGAGCAGCGCAAGGCTCGCATCGAGCGCGCGCGCGGCCGCGCGGACGACCTCGAAGAGGCCGGCGCCCGATTCGATCGCCTCGGCGATGGGGTCGAGGATGTCGAGCTCGAGCCCGGCCGACCGCTGTTCGGCCGGCGTGGACATGTGAAGAAGCGTAGCCGCGCGCGGGCGAAGGTCAGCCCTGGATGCGGTCCCAGAACCAGGCCACGCCCAGCCCGGCGACGACTCCCAGCCCGACGAACGAGAGCAGGACGTAGAGCGAGAGGAAGGCGGCGCCGATGCGCTCGGAGACGCGCGAGTAGGACGTCCAGGCGGGCACCAGGACCAGCGCCACATAGGCGGCGAGGACGAGGACCCCGCACACCGCGACGACCATGTACGTCAGCTGCTCGTTGGTCATGTCGGTTGCTCAGTTTGCCGTACGTACGCGACGAAAAGGCCGGCGACGCCGCACAGCGCGAACACCGCCGCGCCCAGCCCCCAGCCGGCAAGCACGTCCGTAAGGTAGTGCGCGCGCAGCTCGACTCGGGTCAGTCCGATGGCCACGGCGAGCGCCAGGGCGCCGACGAGGATCGCCGCCCGCCCAGCCAGCCACGGCAGCACGCGTGCCACAGCGACGGCGAGGGCGATCCAGGCAACGGCGTTGGCCGCGTGGCCCGACGGGAAGCTCGACAGAGACGTGTGGACGAGCGGCGCGGGCGGGCGCGGGCGGTCGATCGCCGCCTTCGCGACGTGGACGGCGAGCGTGGTCATCACGAGGCCGGCGACGAGGACGAACGCCTCGATCGGGTGCCGGCGGCGGATGAGCAGCAGCGCGACGACGATGGTCGCCGGGACCAGCGCGGGCATCGTGCCGAGCGCGGTCACCGCCTTGGCGGCATCGACGACCGGCGCCTGGTGGAGCTGGTCGACGACGTTGAACGCATCGCGGTCCGCGGCGCTCGGTCCGTGCCCGGTCACCTGGTCGAGCGCGACGAAGCTGTAGGCGCCGACCGCGGCCACGGCGACCAGCGTGGTCAGCTCGAGCCCGAGCTCGCCCGGCGTCAATCGCTCGCCGGCGAAGCGCAGCGGACCCGACAGCCACCGCCAGGCCGGGAGGACCCCGCGCCACACGACCGGGCGCAGCACCTTGGCCAGCGGGCGCAGCAGCGGCCGTTCGGCCTGCTCGTGCAGCCAGGCGTTGGCCCGCGCGCGGTTCTCGGGCACCTTCAGCCACCGGTAGGCGGCGAGCCCGCCGCCGCCGAGGGCGATCAGCGTGCCGATCACGAACAGGCCGCGGCTCGCGTACGTGGCGACCTTGTCGAACGAGCGCCAGAACGCCCAGCCGAGCACGCACAGACCGCCGCCCCAGATGCCCGCCCCGAGGACGTCGTAGGGCAAGAAGCGCCGCAGCGGCATCCGGCTCGAGCCGGCCACGAACGGCGAGATCGCGCGGACGAGCCCGACGAAGCGGCCGAGGAACACCGCCTTGCCGCCGTGGCGCGCGTAGAAGCCCTCGACCTGCTCGACGCGCTCAGGTGTGATCTTGAAGCGGGCGCCGTGGCGCAGCATGAAGTTGCGCCCGAGGCGGCGCCCGAGCAGGAACGAGGTGAGGTCGCCGGCGACCGCCGCCGTCCAGACCACCGCGACGAGGACGACGACCGAGATCTTGCCCTGGCCGGCCACCAGGCCGCCGACGAGGATGAACGTCTCCCCGGGCGCGAGCAGGCCGACGAACGCCCCGGTCTCCAGGAAGGCCATCACGCCGACGAGCAGATACGTGTAAGCGCCGAGCGTCGTGCCGACGCGCTCGACGATCCTCGTGATGTTGGGCAGGCGGACGAGGCCGAGCCCGTACGCGGTCAGTCCGGCGATGATGATCGCCAGCGCGGCGAGCTCGAGCTTGCCCAGCCGCCGCCGGCGCCAGAAGACGTAGGCGCCGAGGAGCGCGGCGCCGAGGAGGGGGAGCGGCTTCACGCGCGCACCGCCTCGCACCCGACCGCGGCGGGGGTGCGGCCGGCCAGCCCGGCGGCGGCGCGGCGCGCGCGCTCGGGCCCGTCCGCGCCGGCAAAGAGGCCCACGACGGTGGGGCCCGAGCCGGCGACCATGACGTGGTCGGCGCCCGCGCGCGCGGCCTCGGCGCGGGCCGCGTCGATGAAGGGGGCGAGCGCGCGCGCCGCAGGCTCGAGGTCGTTGACGAGGAGGTCGGGCGGGAGGTCGGCGCCGTCCCGCAGCGCATCCTCGACGGCGCCGCGGCGGGCGGCCAGGTCCTCGGCGGGGCGCGGAAGGTCGAGGCGGTCGGCCTCGCGGTAGACCGCGGCGGTCGAGAGCGGCTCGGCGGCGGGCAGCACGAGCAGGCCGAGCGGCGGTCCCGGGGGCAGCGCGCGGACGTCCTCGCCGGCGCCGGTGGCCAGCGCGCGGCCCGGGCGGACCTGTGCCGGGACGTCGGCGCCGAGGCCGGCGGCGAGGCGCGCGAGCAGCGCGTCGTCGTCGATCCCGGCGGCGCGGGCGGCCAGTCGCAGCGCGGCCGCCGCGTCGCCCGACCCGCCCCCCAGGCCGGCGGCCACCGGGACGCGCTTGGCGATCGTCAGGCGGACGGGCGGGCCGTCCCAGCGGGTCGCCGCGCGGAAGGCGGCGAGCGCCTCAGCGGCGAGGTTGGGGCCGCGGACGCCCGGGCAGATGACCTCGTCGCCGGGCGCGCCGGGGGGCGCGGGCTCGAGCACGAGGTCGTCCGCGAGCGTCACCGACTGCATGACCGAGACGAGCTCGTGACGGCCGTCGGACGGCCGGACGGGCCCGACGAACAGGCAGAGGTTGACCTTGCCGGGCGCGCGCTCGCGCAAGCGAACAGGACGTTCGCCGGTCATGCCGGTTCGAGCGCGCGCGCGAGGGCGAGGAAGTCGTCGGGGCCGAGGCGCTCGGCGCGCGCGTCGGCCGGCAGGCCGAGCTGCTCGAGCGCAGCGCGGGCGCGGTCGCGGATGCCGGGGGGCGCGCCAGGCGCGAGCGCCAGCGAGCGCGCAAGCGCCTTGCGGCGGTGTGCGAACGCCGCGGCGGCCAGCGCGCGCACGTCGGGCGCAGCCGCCGGGCCGCGGCGGCGCAGCGCCACCAGGACCGAGTCGACGTTCGGCACGGGCGTGAAGACCGTACGAGCCACCGGCCGCAGGACACGCACTTCGCACGCGATCTGCGCCAGGACGCTGGGCAGGCCGTACGCGGAGCCGCCCGCGCGGGCCGCGAGGCGCTCGCCGACCTCCTTCTGGACCATCGCCACCCACAGATGCGCACCGGGCAGCTCCTCGATGCTCTTGAGGATCGCGCTCGCCGCGATGCCGTAGGGCAGGTTGGCGACGACCTTGGTCGGAGGCGGGTCGAGTGCGCGCAGGTCCAGGCGCATGGCGTCGGCGAGGTGCAGCGTCGCGTTGGCGAACGGGTCGAGCGCGTCGCGCAGGGCGGGCTCGAGCGCACGGTCGACCTCGACGACGTGGACATGCGCGGCGCGCGCAGCGAGGTGCTCGGAGAGCACGCCGAGGCCGCCGCCGATCTCGAGCACCACGTCCTGCGGGCCGAGCTCGGCGGCGCGCTCGATGACGCCGAGGATGTTGGAGTCGACGAGGAAGTTCTGGCCGAGCTCGCGGTTGGGCCTGACCCCGAACTCGCGCAGGCGGCGCAGGCTGGGCTGCACGGGGTGGTCACCGCGATGGGGCATCCGGCCCCGCCCTATGACGGCGACGTCTTCCGTCCGGTCGACGCAGGCCATCCGAAGACGTGCGCGGCCGTGCGTTCGACGTCGCGTTCGAGCTCGTCGAGGGCGATGCCACGCCGCTCGGCGACGAAGCGGGCGGTGTGCGCGACGAACGCGGGCTGGTTGCGCTCCTTGCGCACCGCCTGCGGCGTCAGGTACGGGGCGTCGGTCTCGACGAGCAGGCGGTCGGCGGGCACGCGCGCGGCGGCGTCGGCGAGGTCCTCGTTCTTGGGGTAGGTCACGTTGCCCGCGAACGAGACGTACCAGCCGTGGTCGAGCACCTCGTCGAGGCGGTGCGGCATGGAGAAGCAGTGCATGACGACCTTCACGCCGCTCGCGCGCGCAGCGAGCATGGAGACCGTGGCGTCGTCGGCATCGCGCGTGTGGATGACGAGCGCCTTGCCGGTCTCGGCGGCGAGCGCGATCTGCGCCTCGAATGCCCGCTCCTGGTCGGCGCGCGGGGCGCGGTCGCGGTAGAAGTCGAAGCCCGTCTCGCCGATGGCCACGCAGCGCGGGTGGTCGGCGAGCGCGCGCAGCTCGGCGAGGTCGGCGCCGTTGAAGCCGTGCGCGCTGTTGGGGTGGCGGCCGACCGCGGCGTAGACCTGCGGGAACGCCTCGGCCGCCTGCAGCGCCCGGCGGCACGACGCCCCGTCGGTGCCGATCGTGACCATCCGCGTGACGCCGGCGTGGACGGCGGCGGCGACCAGCTCCTCGTCGGGGGGCGCGCAGGCGTCGAGGTGCGTGTGGCTGTCGATCACCGCTTGGGGAACAGCGGCTCCAGCGGACCGACGGTGCCGCTCGTGCCGCGATGGCCGTAGCGGGCCGCGTGCAGCGACGTGTCGGGCGCGCCGAGCGCGGCGAGCAGCTTCGTCGTGCTCGCGGGAAGGTACGGGTGCAGCAGGACCCCGACGACGCGCAGGCCCTCGGCGAGCGAGGCAAGCGTCTGGTCGAGCTCGGTCGCGCGCGCGGGATCCTTGGCCTGCCCCCAGGGCTTGCGCTCCTCGACGTAGCGGTTCAGCCGCCGGACGCGCTGCCAGACGATCTCGAGCGCCTGCGTGAGCTCGGCGCGGTCGAGCAGGGCGCAGACGCTGCCGTCGAGGCCCTCGAAGTCGCCGGCGAGATCCTCGTCGAGCTCGCCGTCGGGGATCCGGCCCTCGCGGTAGCGGCCGATCATGCTCAGCGTGCGGCTGGCGAGGTTGCCGAGCTCGTTGGCCAGCTCGGTCTCGTAGCGGGTGGCGAACGTCGCCTCGGAGACCGGGCCGTCCTGCCGTTTCCGCGCGACTTGCTCATCTTCTCGAGCTCGGTCGCGCCGCCGCCGGCGCCGCCGTCGGCGTCGCTCGGCGCCGGGCTCAGCAGGAAGCCGTGGACGAAGACGTGCCTGGGCAGTTCGATCCCGGCGGCCAGGAGCATCGCCGGCCAGAACACCGTGTGGAACTTCAGGATGTCCTTGCCGATGACGTGGAACGTCGCCGGCCAGAACCGGCCGGTCAGGTCCTCGCCGTCGCGCGCGTAGCCCAGCGCCGTGTAGTAGTTGAGCAGCGCGTCGAACCAGACGTAGAAGACGTGCTCGGGGTCCCACGGGACGGGCACGCCCCAGCGCAGCTTGGCGCGCGAGAGCGAGACGTCCTGCAGGCCCCGGGCGATGAACGACCGCGCCTCGTTGTACCGGTGGCGCGGCAGCACGAAGTCGGGTCGCTCCGCGTACAGGCGCTCGAGCGGCTCCTGGAACGCGCTCAGGCGGAAGAACCAGTTCTCCTCGTGCTCGCGGGTGAGGGGGATCTTGTGGATCAGGCAGGTGGTCCCCGGGCCGGTCTCGGCCTCAGTCTTGAAGTCCGCGCAGCGCGGGCAGTACCAGCCCTCGTACGTGCCCTTGTAGACGTGCCCGTTGTCCTTCACGCGCGTGAGGACCTCCTGCACGCGCCGCTGGTGGCCCTCGTCGGTCGTGCGGATGAAGAAGTCGTTCGAGGCCTCGAGCAGGGGCATGAGCGCCTTGAAGCGCTCCGCGTTGCGATCGGCGAGCTCCTGCGGCGACACGCCCTCGCGCTCGGCCGCCAGCGCGACGGGCTCGCCGTGCTCGTCGGTCCCCGTCAGGAAGAACACCTCCTCGCCGCGCTGGCGCATGTGGCGCGCGAGGATGTCGCTGCCGATCGTCGTGTACGCGTGGCCCAGATGCGGCGCGGCGTTGACGTAGTAGATCGGCGTGGTGACGTAGAACGACACGGCGCCGCAGGCTATCCGCCGCTCGCCGCTCGGCTCAGCGCCGCGCCGAGGCGGCGCGCAGCCCGCCGGCGCCGCGCGATCCGCGCCGTCCCCCCGGCCCCGAGCGCCGTGGCGATCAGCCCGGCGCCGAGCCAGGCGGCGAGCGGGGCGTCGCGGGGCGCGGCCGGTGGCGCCGGGGCGAATGCTGCGCGCGCGGGGCGAAGCGGCGCGGCGGCGGGCGGTCGCGCGGGCGCGGGCAGGCGCGGTGGGGTGCCGCGCGGCGCGGGCCCCAGCGTCGGCCGGCGCGGCAGGGCGGGACGCGGCGGGCGGTCGGGTGGCGCGAGGAGCGCCAGCGGGTCGCGGTAGCCGAAGCGGTCGGACCCGCGGCGCGCGCCGAGGCGCAGGTGCCCGCCGGCGCCCACGGTCCCCAGGCGCCGCCCGGCGTCGACGCTCGTCGCCCGCCGCACAGACGCGCCCGCCAGCTCGAGGACGGTGGCCACGAGGCCATCGCGGCAGCGGATGCTCACCGCGGCGCCGAATCGTGGAAGGCGGCCGCTGAAGACGACGCGCCCGTCGCACGGCGCGATCACGAGCGAGCCGGGCGCGGCGGCGAACTCGACCCCGCGGCGCTGCCCCGCCCCGAAGGGGTGGGCGCGCGCGTACGTGAAGCGAGCGACGACCGGGCCGTCGACCGGGGCGCGCCAGCGCGGCGCGGACCGGCCCGCGGAGGGCGAAGGCGCGCGGGCGGCGGAGCTCGCGCGGGCGGTGACCAGGCGGGCAAGGGAAGCCGGCCGGCGCGGCGCGGCGGCGCCGGCGGCCGCCGGCCAGATCAGCGCCGCAGCAAGCAGCGCGGCGAGAGCTCTGAGGGGCGAGGGTGGCATCGCGCCGCGACCCTATGCGCGAATCGGGCGGATCGGGCTCGGCGTCGCAGACTTGTGACGCGGTCTCCGCAGGGCCGTTGCAAACCGCGCCCAGACGGACACCGGCGCCCGCGAGCAGCCAGCAGGCTCGCGGGCGCCGGCTTGGACCCCTTGCCCTACAAGGTCGCGCCGAAGGAGGCGCCTACTCCCCGGAACGACCAGGCGGGCCAGAACTTGCGGAAACTCTTCTATAAAGCCGATTGGCCGCCACGCCGGTGAGCTCGGCGACCACCGCGGCGGCCGGGCGCGCACGGGCGCCGGCGGCGACGAGGGCCTCGAGCGCGGCGGCCGCCCGGTCCTCGTCCCCCGCGCCCGGCGGCGCCGGCGCCACGACGAGCACGATCTCGCCACGCGGCGCGGACGCCGCGTAGCGCGGCGCCAGCTCGGCCGCCGTCCCGCGCACGACCTCCTCGTGGACCTTGGTCAGCTCGCGGCAGACGGCGACCGACCGCGAGGCGTCGAAGCGCGCCAGCGACGCCAGCGAGCCGGCCAGCCGGCGCGGCGACTCGAAGGCCACGACGGTCATCCCCGCCTTCCACACCTCCTCGAGCTCGCGCGCGCGCCGCGGCAGGAAGCCCACGAACGCCCAGCGGTCTGCCGGCAGGGCGCTGGCCACGAGCGCCACGTCGACCGCGCTCGGCCCGGGCAGCACCTCGACGCGGACGCCGGCGTCCGCGCACGCCCGCACCAGCACCCACCCGGGGTCGCTCAGCACCGGCATCCCGGCGTCGCTCACCAGGGCGACCACGTCCCCGGCGAGCATCCGCTCCATCAGCTCCGGCGCCCGCGCACGCTCGTTGTGCTCGTGGTAGGAGACGAGCGCCCGAGCGCGCACGCCGTGCCGGTCGAGCAGCACCCGGGTGCGCCGCGTGTCCTCGCACGCCACCACGTCGGCGTCGCGCAGCGCCGCGAGCACCCGCGGCGTGACGTCGTCGAGGTTGCCGATCGGGGTCGGGCAGACGACCAGCCGGCCCGCGCTCACGCGGCCGCTGCTCGCTGCGCCGCGCTCTCGCGCGCGAGCACCGCGGCGCCGACCATCCCCGCCTCGTCGCCGAAGCGCGCCGCCACGATCGGCGTGCCGCGCACCGGCGCGGTCAGGCGCGCGGCCGCCTCCTCGCGGGCCGGGGCCAGCAGCAGCTCGTCGAGGGCGATGACCCCGCCGCCGATGACGACCACCTCGGGGTCGAAGGCGTTGATGAGCCCCGCCACCCCGGCGCCGAGGCGCCGCCCGACGACCGTGACGACCTCGCGCGCCGCCGCGTCGCCGGCGTGGGCGAGCTCGGAGACCCGCGGCCCGGTCAGCTCCTCATGCGCCGCCACCGCGCGCCCGAGGCCGCTCTCGGGACGCAGGCTCGCCACGCGCACGGCCTCGGCGACCAGCGCCGTGCCGCTGGCGAGCGCCTCCAGGCAGCCGTGGTTCGGGCACTTCCCCGGGCAGGGCGGACCATCGAGGTCGACCACGATGTGCCCGAGCTCGGCGCCCGCGCCCCGCGGCCCGCGGTAGAGCTCGCCGTCGAGCACGAGCCCGCCGCCGATGCCCGTGCCGAGGGTGAGCATGAGCGCGCTGCGCGTGCCCTGCGCCGCGCCGAGCCGGTGCTCGGCGAGCAGCGCGACGTTCGCGTCGTTGTCGGCGAAGACCGGCAGTCCGAGCCGCTCGGACATCACGTCCGCGAAGGCCAGCCCGTCCAGCGGCAGGTGGTTGCAGAACGTCACGATCCCGCGCCGCGGGTCGATGAGCGCGGGGATTCCGAACCCCACGGCGCTAACCTCCTCGCCCGACGCGTCGAGCGCCTCGCGCACCGCCGCCTCGGCGGTGGCCAGGAGCGCCGGCTGGTCGAGTCCCTGGGCCAGACGGTGGGTGCGGTGGTGGATGCGCGCCGCGTCGTCGACGACCCCGGCCCGGAGCTTCGTACCGCCGAGGTCGACCCCGATCACGCCACCCCGCATCGCCGAGCCACCATACAGCGCCATGTCGGAGCCTCCTCAGCGCTCCGGGCGGCCCCTCAAGGAGCCCCCCGCCTACACCAAGTACCGCGCCCGGCCGCGGCTGCTGGACCGCGGCGGCGACGCGCTCGGCCGCCTGCGCCGCGACGGCGGCCGGCCGCCGCTCGGCGAGCCCGGACGCCGGCGCAGGCCCCTCACGTGGCGCCGCGCCCTGAAGTGGCTCCTCGTCGGCGTGGCCATGTGGATCGCGCTCTCGCTCGTGGCCTTCCTCATCTCGGCGCAGATCCAGCGCACGAAGGTCGACGACGCCGCTCGCAGCGCGCTGGCCGGCGGCGGAACCCCGCCCTTCACGCCGACCACCGTGCTCTTCCTCGGCTCCGACCAGCGCACCGCCGGCACGCGCGAGCCGGGCGCGTCGACCAGCGGGCCGAGCCGCTCGGACTCCATCCTGCTCATGCGCATCGGCGGCGGTCACAACACCCGCCTGTCGATCCCGCGCGACACCGTCGTCGACATCCCCGGGCACGGGCGCAGCAAGATCAACGCCGCGTACGCCTTCGGCGGCGCCGCCCTCTCCGTGCAGACGATCGAGCGCTACCTCGGCATCGACGTCGACCACCTGGTCGAGGTCAGCTTCGCGAACTTCCCCCAGCTGATTGACGCGATGGGCGGCGTCACCTACGACGGCGGGTGCGTCGTCTCGAAGATCAACGGCGGCTTCAAGAACGGCGGCTTCACCCTGCGCCTGAAGGCGGGCAAGACCCACATCAACGGCAAGCAGGCGCTCGCGCTCGCCCGGACGCGCAAGAACCTCTGCAACCCGCGCGAGACCGATCTCACCAGAGCGCGCCGCCAGCAGAAGATCTTCTCGGCGATGAAGCACCGGATGCTCTCGCCGTTCACATTCATCCGCCTGCCGTGGGTGGCCTGGTCGGCGCCGAAGGCGATCCACAGCGACATGGGCGGGCCGTCGCTGCTCGGGCTGGTCAGCGCGCTGGCCGCCTCCGGCAGCCCACCGACGCGGGTCCTGCGCCCCGACGGCAATGTCACGCTGCCCGACGGCGGCCAGGGGCTGCACGTCTCCGATGGCGAGGTGCGGCGCAAGGTGCAGGCCTTCCTGCGCGGCTGACGAGCGCGGGCTGGCGCGCCCGCACTCAACCGGAAGGCGGAGCGCCGCGCACGAGTTAGCGCAAGTTCGTTGACCGGGCCGCGTTGATGCCGGGTGCCATGCGCTGCATCAACCCGGACACGGAGGTCGCCTTGCCGCCTCGCCACCGCATGCGGTCCGCCCTCGCGGGCGTCCTGACCGCCCTTGTGACGCTGGTCGTCGCCTCCCCCGCGCTCGCGGGGACGGCCAGCCAGACCGGAAACACGGTCACGTTCAGCGACTCGACCACGGCGTCCAATGCTGTGACCTTCACAGCGACGAGCGGCACTACGTCGCGCGTACGCGTCCACGACGCCATCGCACCGCTGACCGCCGGGACCGGCTGCCCGACCCAGGTCGACGCCCACACGGTCGACTGCGGCCCCGCCGGCACGGCGACCGAGGTGGTCGCCAGCCTCGGAGCCGGCAACGATTCGGCGGAGAACGGCCTCAGCAACGCCGCTGCGACGTTCGACGGCGGCCCCGGCCAGGACATCCTGATTGGCGGCGCCACGGACGACACGCTCGACGGCGGCACGGGCGCCGACGACATCAACGGCGGCGACGGCACCGACACCGCGGACTACTCGTCGCGGACGGCCGGCGTGACCATCACCCTCGACGACATCGGGAACGACGGCGAGAACTGCCCGAGCCCGGCGACCTGCGAAGGCGACGACGTCCACAGCGACGTCGAGAACGTCTCCGGCGGCGGCGGCAACGACACCCTGACGGCCAGTAACGACCCGACGAACCCTGTCGACAACCAGCTCGACGGCAACGGCGGCAACGACAGCCTGCGCGGGGGCAACGGCGATGACACGCTCAACGGCGGCGCCGGCAACGACACCCTGCGCGGCGGCTCGGGCGCCGACACGCTCAGCGGTGGCGCCGGCACGGACACCGCCAACTACGACGACCACAGCAACAACGTGACAGCGACCCTCGGTGACCTGCCACAGGGGACCTCGAACAACGGCAGCAGCGAGGACGGCTCCGGAGACACGATCAAGGGCGACGTCGAGAACGTTGCGGGTGGCACGGGCAACGACACCCTCACCGGCTCGTCCGGCAACAACGCGCTCTCCGGTCTCGGCGGCAACGACACGCTGAAGGGCCTCGGCGGCGCCGACGACATCCACGGCGGCACCGGCACCGACACGGTGCCCTACGGCGGTCCCAGCCCCGGCCCGCCCGACGTCGCGGTCAACGTCTCCCTCGACGACGTCGCCAACGACGGCGCCTCTGGCGAAGGCGACAACGTTCACTCCGACGTCGACGTCGTGGTCGGCGGCAGCAAGGACGACGTCCTCACCGGCTCGCCGGGCGCGGACGAGCTCCAGGGCGGCGCCGGCGACGACACGCTTGACGGCGGCTTCGGCTCCGATGTCCTGAACGGCGGCGACGGCACCGACACGGTCTCGTACGCCTCGCACGGGCTCGTGTCCGTCACCGTCGACCTGACGAGCACCGGCGCCGTCCAGGGCGCCTTCGGCGAGGACGACACCATTCGCTCCAACGTCGAGAACGTCACCGGCTCGGGCGGCGATGACGGGCTGATCGGCGACGAGAACGACAACCGCCTCGACGGCGCCGGCGGCGACGACTGGCTGATCGGCGGCGACGGAGCCGACGAGCTCGTCGGCGGCGGCGGTTTCGACGTGGCCGACTACTCGGACAGGTCGACCCCGCAGACCATCTCGCTCGACGGCAACGCCGACGATGGCGCGAACTGCCCGGACCCGGCGACCTGCGAAGGCGACAACGTCGGCAACGACGTCGAGGGCGTCATCGGAGGAACGGGCAAGGACACCATCTCCGGCGCCGGCGACGTGGCCAACTTCTTCGACGGGAACGGTGGCAACGACACCCTCAGGGGCGGTCCGGGCGACGACTTCCTGTTCGGAGGCGACGGCAACGACAAGCTCGACGGCCAGACAGGCGACGACACGCTCTCGGGCGGCCTGGGCGCCGACACGCTCAGCGGCTCGATCGGCTCCGACACGGCCGACTACTCGGACCGCACCGAGGCGATCACCGCGTCGATCGACGGCCAGCCCGACGACGGCGCCGCCGACGAGGGCGACAACATCACGACCGACACCGAGAACATCGCCGGCGGCTCAGGCGACGACACGCTGACCGGGTCCGACGCGGCCAACACGCTCGTGGGCGGCGACGGCGCGGACACGATCTCGGGCGGCGCCGGGCCGGACACGATCGTCTCGCGCGACGCGTTCGCCGACACGGTGACGTGCGGCAGCGAGGACGACACGGTCATCGCGGACGCGCTCGATGCCGTCGACGCCGACTGCGAGACGGTCACGCTGCCGGACCAGGGCGGCGGGACGACCGAGCTGCCCAACCAGGGCGGGCAGACCGGCGACACGGGGCAGACCGGTGAGACCGGCCAAACCTCGGGCACCACCCCGCCGGCGACGACGCAGCAGACGCCGAGCACGAGCAAACCCGGCCGCGTGCGGCCGAGCAGCCTCTCGGTCCGCATCGCGCCGGCGCGCGACCGCGTCGCGCCGTTCCGGTTCGTGGTCAGCGGCGCGCTCGGCCTGCCGCGCGGGACCACGCGACAGGCGGCCTGCCAGGGCGGCCGGGTGCTCGTCCAGGTCAAGGCCGGCTCGAAGACGATCTCCACGCGCCGCGCGGCGATCGACTTCAACTGCCGCTACCGGATGAGGCTGTCGTTCGCGAACGCCCGAGGCTTCGGACGCAGCGGCCGGCTGAAGATCACCGTCCGCTTCCTGGGCAACGACCGGCTGGCGCCGCTGGGGGCGAGCGCGCGCTTCGCGCGCGCCGGCTAATCGTTCGAGGACGAGGCTGACGAGGAGCCCTTCGACTCCGTCTTGGAGTCGGAGGGCTTCTTGCCGTCCCCGCTCGACTTGCCCTCAGCCGCCTCCTTCGTCTCGCGCGAGCGCTTGCGCGTGCCGTAGTCGGTGTTGTAGAAGCCCGACCCCTTGAAATGGACCGCCGGCGCGTGGAGGACGCGCTGGACGGGCTGGCCGGTGTCCGGATCGTGGGTCAGCGCATCGTCGCTGAAGGACTGGAGCACCTCGAACGTCGTGCCGTCGGCGCGGCGGTACTCGTAGATCGGCATCGGCGGAGGGGATTGTATGGTCCGCCGCCGCCATGCCCGACGAGCCGGTCACCATGGAGAAGATCGTCGCGCTGTGCAAGCGCCGCGGCTTCGTCTTCCCCAGCTCGGAGATCTATGGCGGGGTCGGGTCGACCTACGACTACGGCCACTACGGCGTGCTGCTCAAGCAGAACGTCAAGGACGAGTGGTGGCGCGCCATGCTGCTAGAGCGCAACGACATCGTCGCGCTCGACTCGGCCATCCTCCAGCACCCGCGCGTGTGGGAGGCGAGCGGCCACCTCGCCGGGTTCACCGATCCGCTCGTCGACTGCCGCACGTGCAAGCTGCGCTTCCGCGCCGACCACATCGACCAGTCCGAGTGTGGTCAGAGGCCGAGCGTGCACCCGGGCGAGGGACCCGAGTGCGACCTCACCGAGGCGCGCGACTTCAACCTGATGTTCGAGACGACGATCGGCCCGGTGCGCGAGCAGGGCTCGATCGCCTACCTGCGCCCCGAGACGGCGCAGGGCATCTTCATCAACTTCAAGAACGTCCTGCAGTTCGCGCGCAAGAAGCCGCCGTTCGGGATCGCCCAGGTCGGCAAGTCCTTCCGCAACGAGATCACGCCG
>VAWY01000319.1 GCA_005888335.1 Actinomycetota bacterium | reverse complement strand
CCAGCACCGCGTTCGAGCGTCGCCGGTCGCCCCCGCGCCGGGCGGCGGCGAGCGCCCGGTCGAGCGCGGCCTCGCAGGCGCCGACCTTGCCGAGACGGGAAAGGGCAACCGCGTGCACGAAGTGGGCCTTCGCCTCGCCGGCGGCATCGCCCAGCGACGCGAGCGCTTCGGCGGCGGCCGCGACCGCGTCGCCGGTCGTGCGCAGCACCTGCGGATCGGTGAGCGCGGCGAGCTGGCCGGTGAAGCAGGTGTGCCACGCCCGCAGGCGCTCCGAGTCGCCGGTGAACCGGCCGAGCTCGTCGATCGCGCCCTGTGCGGGACCCACGTCCCCGGCGGCGAGCAGCGCCTCGCACCAGTCGAGGGCGAGGTCGGCACGGTTGGGATCGGCCGCGTCGAGCCGATCGAGCGCGCGCCCGAGCAGGCTCGCCGCCAGCGGCAGGTCGTCGCGCGCCAGCGCGCGCCGGCCGGCAGCGGCGAGGTAGCGCGCCGCCCGCTCGCCGAGGGCGCGCCCCTGCGCGTCGATCGGGCCGAGCTCGCGCAGGTGCCGGTGCGCCTGCTCCAAGTGCCAGCCGATCGTCTCGTCGTGCTCGACGGCCTCCCCGACCCGGCTCTCGACCCACTCGGCGAAACGACCGTGCAGCTCCGCCCGCGTGTTCTTCAGCACGCGCCGGTAGGCCGCGTCCCGGATCAGCACGTGATGGAACCGCAGGGCCGGCTCGCCGAGGAACCAGCCGGCATCGGGCTCGACGAGCTCGCTCCGCCGGAGCGATTCGAGCCGCGCATCGAGGTTCCCCACCTCGCCGGGCAGCAGATGCGCGACGGCCGCGCGCGAGAACTGCCGCCCGACGACCGCGGCCCGCTCGAGCACGGTGCGTTCTTCCGGACGGAGCCGCTCGATGCGGGCCGCGAGCAAGGCCTGGATGGTGGGCGGCATCTCGAGGGCGGCGAGCTCGACCCCGGCGACCCACCGGTCCCCCTCCCGCTTGAGCGCGCCGTCGTGCACGAGCATGCGCACCAGCTCGCCGACGAAGAGCGGGTTGCCCTCGCTCGTGGCCAGCACCCGGCCGGCGACCGCCGCAGGCAGCTCGTCGGCGCCGATCACGTTCGCGGCGAGCCGGGTGGCCGCGCCGGCGTCGAGACCGGTGAGCGTCACCACGTCGCTCACGAGGCCGCCGGGTGCGGCCAGCGACGAGCGCGTGTCGCGCAGCTCGGGGCGCGCCGCGACGAGCACGAGCAGCGGCACCTCGGTGCTCCACTGCACGAGGTGCTCGGTCAGGTCGAGCAGCAGCGGCTCCGCCCACTGGAGGTCATCGATCGCGAGCACGACCGGCTGCACCGTCGCGAGCGCGGCGAGCAAGCGGCGGACGACGAAGAAGGTCTCCTCCGGCGACGCCGGCGTGCCGGCGAGGAGCGCGGCGACTCCGCCGCCGATCCGGGCCCGCTCGGATTCCTCGCCGGGCACCACCGCCTCGATCGCCGCCCGCAGGGCTTCGCCGCTGGCGCCGGCATCGAGGTGAAGCGTCGCACGCAACGCCTCGGCGAGCGGCGCGAATGTAGCGCCCCCGGCCGCGTCGCACCGCGCGGTGACCACGGTGGCCCGCTCTCCGAGCCGCCGCGCGAGCTCGGTGATCAGCCGCGACTTGCCGAGACCCGGCGATCCCAGGATCACGGCCAGGCGCGCCCGGCGCGCCGCGACGGCGGCGTCGTAGACCGCCATGATGCGGCGCAGCTCGTCCTCGCGCCCGACGAACGCGGTCGCCGGCGCGCCCGCCGGCCGATCGAGCGACACCACGCGGAACGCCGCCACCGTCTCGGACCGCCCCTTCAGCGAGAAGACACCGACGGGCGTGAGGGTCACCAGCGCGCTCACCAGGCGCTGCGTCGAGTGGCTGACCAGCACGTCGCCGTCTTGTCCCTCCTGCTGGAGGCGCGCCGCGACGTTGAGCGGATCGCCGAGACCGGCGCGGTGCTCGTCGCTGACGACGACCTCGCCGGTGTTGACCGCGACCCGCAGACCGAGGTTGCCCGCCACGTCACTCTGCTCACGGGCGAACTCGCGGAACGCGCGCTGCATGCCGACGGCGGCACGCACGGCGCGGATGGCATCGTCCTCGGCCACGTGGGGCACGCCGAAGGCGCACATGACGCCGTCACCGAGGAGCTGGACGACGCTGCCCCCGTGGGCTTCGACCGGCTCGCGCACCACCTGGTAGTAGCGGTCCATCAGGCGACCGACCGACTCCGGGTCGAGGCGCTCGTGCAGCGACGTCGATCCAATCAGGTCGGCAAAGACGATCGTGACGACCTTGCGAGCTGCGGCATCGTCGACGACATCGGCCCCCCGACCGGGCTCGGGACGGGCCACAAGGGAGGCACCGCACGCCTCGCAGAACTGCGCGTCGGGCTTGCCTTCGGCACCACATGCCGGGCAGCGGAGCGCGAGCGATCTGCCGCAGCCGCCGCAGAACCTTGCACCTGCCCCGTGCGCTCTCCCACAGCTGCCACAGTTCATGGCGACACCCGGATGACGCCGCGGATGCTAGTGGTCGGCGGCCGCGCGCCGAAGGTCAGCGCAGCAAGTCGCCTTGCCAGAGCCTCTGGGCGAACACCTCGCAGGGCAGGATCTCGATGCCGTCCTCGGTCACGCGGGGGCGCGGGTCGAGCGAGACGACGAAGCGGCGCTTGACCTCGGAAGAGTCGCGCACGAGCTCCCGCAGACCCGCGGGTGCACCGGCGTAGCGCGAAAGAAGGAATGGGCGGGCTTCTGCGCAAGCGGAACCCGACGCTGAAGCATCGCTTCCGATTATCATGAATATCGGAAGCGCCACTACCAAGTGCCGCGCCTCCTTCTCGCGCTCGCCGTCGAACTGTTCGTCCCGCGCCACGAGGCCATCCGTCCCTCACTCCTCGCGGAACGCAGAGCCATCATTGCCGCCAGTCATTCGGGTTCGAACGCTTCCACCGGGACGAGCGGTCCTCCCCAGGGCAGTGCATCGCGTCCGCGCCCCTA
>VAWY01000082.1 GCA_005888335.1 Actinomycetota bacterium | reverse complement strand
GCGCCGGCGACCGGCAAGCTGCGGCCCGGCGACAAGATCGTCGCCGTCGACGGCCGGCGCGGCGACTTCGACACGCTGCGCAACCAGGTCAACACGCACCGCTGCCCGGGGCGCCAGACGAACCTCTGCGTCGCCGCGACGCCGGCGCGGCTGACCGTCGTGCGCGACGGCAGGACGATCACGCTGAGCTTGCGCCCGCGCTACCAGGCGAGCGAAAGGCGGATGCTGCTCGGCTTCAGCTCGCGCCAGGTGCTCGAGCACAAGGGGCCGGTCGACGGCGCGGGCCTGGCCGTCTCGACGATGTGGCAGGTGACCACGCAGACCGTCAGCACGATCGGCCGCCTGCTCTTCTCCAGCGAGGCGCGCAAGCAGACCTCGGGCGTGGTCGGCGCCTACGAGGTGACGCGGCGCACGTTCGAGTTCTCGATAACACAGGCGCTGTTCCTGCTGGCGGTGATCTCGCTGTCGCTCGGCGTCATCAACCTGTTCCCGTTCCTGCCGCTCGACGGCGGGCACATCTTCTTCGCGCTCGTCGAGTGGCTCCGCGGCCGCCCGATCCCGTTCTCGGTCATGGAGCGCGCGAGCGCGATCGGGATCGTGCTGGTGCTGTTCATGTTCGTCATCGGCTTCACCAACGACATCAACCGGCTGACGGGCCAGGGCTTCGGCGTGCGCTGATTAGAGTCCGCGGTAGTCGACCGGGGAGGACAGCGATGGAGTCGGGGACTGCTGCGAAGAGGGCAATCGACGCCGGCACGTTCGCCGAGGCGTTTCGGATCACCGCGGCCAACCGCGAGAACGAGATCTTCGTCCGCACGAAGGGCGACGACGTCGCGCTGACCTGGCGCGAGGTGCGCGAGCGCGTCGACGCCCTCGCCGGAGGGCTGGCCAAGCTGGGGCTCGCGCGGGGCCAGAGCATGGCGATCCTGCTCACCAACCGCCCGGAGTTCCACATCGCCGACCTCGCCGCCGTGACGCTCGGCGCGACGCCGTTCTCGATCTACATGACGTACTCGCCCGAGCAGATCCAGTACGTCGTCTCCGACGCCGAGGCGCGCATCCTGGTCACCGAGCCGTCGTTCCTGCCGCAGGTGCTCGAGGCGCGCAAGAGCCTGCCCGACCTCGAGCACGTGATGCTTGTCGATGGCGAGCACCCGGATTGCCTGCGCCTCGACGAGGTCGAGGGCTCCAACCCGGACTTCGACGTCGAGGCGGCGGCGGCGGCGGTCCAGCCCGACGACGTCCTGACGCTGATCTACACGAGCGGGACGACGGGCCCGCCCAAGGGCGTGCAGATCGCGCACCGCAACATGATGGCCGGCGTGCGCTCGACGGAGGACATCATCCACTTCCCCGACGGCTCGCGGGTGATCTCGTGGCTGCCCGCCGCGCACATCGCCGAGCGCGCCGCCCACCACTACCTGCCGATCGGCTACGGCTTCCAGGTGACCTGCTGCCCGAACCCGCGCGACGTGATGGCCTACCTGCCCGACGTGCGCCCGCAGTGGTTCTTCGCCGTGCCGCGCATCTGGGAGAAGCTCAAGGCCGGCCTGGAGACCATGCTCGCCGGCCTGCCCGACGAGCAGCGCGCCGGCGCGCAGGCCGCGGTCGACGCCGCCATCGAGAAGGTCCGCCTCGAGCAGCGCGGCGAGCCGGTGCCCGACGAGCTCGCCGAGAAGGTGCGCCAGGCCGACGAGCAGCTGTTCAGCGGCCTGCGCGCCCACCTCGGGTTCGACCAGATCGCCGCCGTCAACGTGGGCGCCGCTCCCACGCCGCTCGAGGTGCTCGAGTACTTCCACGCGATCGGCATCCCGGTCTCCGAGCTGTGGGGGATGAGTGAGACGTGCGGCTCGGGCGCGTGCAACCCGCCCGACCGGATCAAGCTCGGGACGGTCGGCCCGCCCGCGCCGGGCGTGGAGATCAAGCTCGCCGACGACGGCGAGGTGCTCGTGCGCTCCGAGGTCGTGATGGTCGGCTACCGCAACATGCCCGACAGGACCGCGGAGGCGCTCGACGCCGACGGCTGGCTGCACACCGGCGACATCGGCGAGTTCGACGAGGACGGCTACCTGAAGATCGTCGACCGCAAGAAGGAGATCATCATCAACAAGGCCGGCAAGAACATGTCGCCGGCCTACATCGAGTCGCACCTGAAGTCGTCGTCGTCGCTCATCGGCCAGGCGGCGGTCATCGGCGACGGGCGCTCGTACAACACGGCGCTGATCGTCCTCGACCCCGACTTCGCGCCCGCGTGGGCGGCGCAGAACGGGCTGGAGGGCACGTCGCTGGAGGAGCTCGCCCGCGACGACAAGCTGCGCGCGGCGATCCAGGAGGGCGTCGACGCGGCCAACGCCAAGCTCGCGCGGGTCGAACAGATCAAGAAGTTCCACATCGTCCCGGGCGACTGGCAGCCGGGCGGCGACGAGCTGACGCCGACGATGAAGCTCAAGCGCAAGCCGATCGACCGCAAGTACGCCGAGGAAATCGAGACCATGTACGCCTGAGCGCCGGTCATGCAGCGCGCCGAGCTCGCCGGGGCGCTGTCGCTGGCCACCGATCTGGCCACCGGCCAGCCGGCCGAGCTGATCGGCGCGCGCCTGCGCGAGGACCTCTGCCTCGCCGCCGGTGCGGCGATCGAGGCGCGGGTGGGCGCCCCGGTGTAGCGTCCGGGGGAGCGTGCCCAGGGACCTGACGGTGATCCTCAAGAACGAGCCCGGCCAGCTTGCGGCGCTCGGCGAGGCGACCGGCCGGGCCGGGGTCAACATCCAGGGGCTGGCCGCCTTCACCGGCGAGGGGCGCGGGGTGATCCACCTGCTCTTCGACGACGACGACGCCGAGCGCGCGGAGCAGGCGCTCCGCGCGGCCCGCCTCGGCGTGGCCGACGACCGCGAGGTGCTGGTCATCGACATCCACGACCGGCCCGGCACGCTCGGCGAGCTCGCGCGCACGCTCGGCGAGGCCAACGTCAACATCGAGCTCGCCTACACCACCTTCGGCGGCGTTCGGCTGGTGATCGCCACCGACGACCTCGACAACGCGCGCGCGGCGCTCGAGTAGCGTTCTTCTCGCCCCGAGACCAGGAGGGACGGTCATGAGCGAGACGGCGTCGGTCGCCGACGTCCCGGCGCAGACCATCGACGTGGCGGGCACGCCGGTCGCGCTCCGCCGGCGCGGCGAGGGCCGTCCTCTGCTCTTCCTGCACGGGGCGGGCTTCACCGGGCGCTGGCTGCGCTTCCACGAGGCGCTCGCCGCGGGCGCGGACGTCATCGCGCCCGAGCATCCCGGGTTCGGGGCGACCGCCGACCAGGAGTGGCTTGAGGGCTTCGACGACCTGGTGCTGCACTACGACGATGTGCGCGGCGCGCTCGGCCTCGACGCGCCGTTCGACCTCGTCGGCTACTCGCTGGGCGGCTGGATCGCCGCGGCGTACGCGGTCGTCTACCCCGAGCGGCTGCGCTCGCTGACGCTCGTCGTGCCGGCGGGCCTCGAGCCGCCGGTCGCCGACCCGTTCGCGATGCTGCCCGAGCAGCTCGTCGCGACGATGTTCAACGACCTCGCCAACGTCGGCGAGGTGATGGTCGATCCCGAGGACCTCGACGTCGCCGTGCACCTCTACGAGGAGGCCTCGACGCTGGCGCGCCTGGTCTGGAACCCGCGCTACGACCGCAAGCTCGAGCGCAGGCTGCGACGGGCCGCCTGCCCGGCGCTCGTCGTCGGCGCCGAGCACGACCGCTTCGCCGGCGACGAGCAGGCCGAGCGCTACGCCGCGCTGCTGCCCGCCGCACACCTGGAGCGCGTCCCCGGCACCGGGCACGCGCTCGTCATCGAGCAGCCCGAGCGCACGGCCCGGGTCATCCTCGACTTCATCGGAGGCCTGGCATGAGCCATCTGCAGTTCTTCCACTTCGGGCTCATGCCCTACCCGCACATCCCGCCGGGCGAGGAGATCGAATCGACGTGGGTGACGCTGTCGAACTCGCACTACGACCCCGTCGAAGGGCATCGTCTCTACAACGAGTACCTCGACCAGTCCGTCCTCGCCGAGAAGCTCGGCTACGACGGCACGTGCGTCAACGAGCACCACCAGAACGCGTACGGCACGATGCCCGACCCCAACGTCATGGCCTCGCACATCATCGCGAGGACGCGGAAGATCCGGGTCGGGATCATCGGCAACGCGCTCCCGTTGCACGGCAACCCGCTGCGGGTCGCCGAGTCCGTGGCGATGCTCGACGTCGTCTCGGGCGGGCGCGTGATCTCGGGCTTCGTGCGCGGGACGGGGATGGAGTACCACTCGACGCGCTTCAACCCCGCCTTCTCGCGCGAGCGCTTCTGGGAGGCGCACGACCTCATCATCAAGGCGTGGACGCAGCCGGGCCCGTTCGAGTGGCGCGGCAAGCACTACGACATCCCGTACGTCAACCCGTGGCCGGTGCCCTACCAGAAGCCGCACCCGCCGATCTGGCTGCCCGGGCAGGGCTCGATGGAGACGATCGGCGAGGCGGCGCGGCGGCGCTACCCGTTCATGATGGTCTTCGCGCCGATCGCCTTCACGAAGCTCAACTACGACATGTACCGGCGGGCGGCCGAGGAGGCGGGCTACGAGCCGCGGCCCGAGCAGCTGGCGTTCTGCGTCGGGACCTACGTCGCGGAGACCGACGAGAAGGCCCACGCGGAGGCGAAGGACCACATCATGTGGCTGTTCCACAACGGCCTGAAGATCCCCGACTACCACTGGTTCCCGCCGGGCTACGTCACCGGCAGGTCCCTGCGCGGGATGCTCATGGGCAAGGCCAAGTTCAACATGAAGCCGCACACCGAGCTGACCTACCAGGAGCTGCTCGACGAGCAGTACGTGATCGTCGGCTCGCCGCAGACCGTTGCCGAGAAGCTCGCGATCTACACCGAGGAGCTCGGCGCGGGCATCCACGTC
The DNA here is from genome assembly GCA_005888335.1 of Actinomycetota bacterium. Next base: position 5,399 of record VAWY01000082.1, on the reverse strand, counting down.
GGTGCGGGGATGCAGGTGGGCGACATGCCGCACTGGAAGGTCGTCAAGAACATGACGCTCTTCGCCGAGGAGGTCATGCCGCACTTCCGCCCGCCGGGCAACCAGCCGGCGTGGGAGCGCGGCGAGCCGGTCCCCGGGGCCGTTCAGCCCGACGCGGTCCCAGCCTGAGGCGTTCGGACCGCGATCCACGACTTGGCCAGCGGGCCGACCCGCTCGGCGACGACCGGCTCGCCGAACAGCGCGGCGAGCTCGCCGCGGCGCAGCAGCGCGATCTCCTCCCACGCGCCGGCCGCGCCCAGCCGCCAGTAGGCGCGCCGCGCGCGCGGCGGCAGCCAGTGGGCGACCGGCAGCAGCGCGTGCGGCTCGACCGGGAACGAGAACGCCGGCGTCTGCACCCACCAGCCGCGCGCGACGCGGCGCAGCTCGCGCGCGAAGGCGGCGCGGCGCTCGACCGGGAGATGCTCGATGACGCTGTTGGAGTAGGCCAGGTCGAACGCGCCGTCCTCGAAGGGCAGGCGCTCGGTGGCGTCGGCGCGCACGAACGGCCCGGGATAGTCGGGGCGCTCGACGACGTCGACGCCGGTGATGTCGAGCGCGGGCGCGAGCGCCCGAAGTCCCGCGGTGCCGCAGCCGACGTCGACGATCCGCGTGGCGGGCGTGACGCCGGTGAGGCGAAGGAACAGCGCGTGCCGGCGCGCGCGCGAGCGCGCGGCGACCGGGTCGGCCAGGCGGGCCAGCGGCCCCCGCGCGGTCCCGTAGACCTCCACGCGGGGAGAGCCTATGTCTACGCGCCGGTCCGGGCCTCGAGCAGCTCGGTCATCGCCGCGAAGGGCACGGGGCGCCCGAGGTGGAAGCCCTGGGCCAGCGGGCAGCCGGCGTCGCGCAGGAAGCGGTGCTGGGCCTCGGTCTCGACGCCCTCGGCCACGGTGGTCATGCCCAGGCCGTTGGCCAGCGCGAGGACGGCGCCGACGATCGCCGACGCCTGCGGGTCGTGGGGCGTGGCGGCGAGGAACGAGCGGTCGACCTTGAGCATGTCGACGGGCAGGTCGCGCAGGCGGGCGAGCGACGAGTGCCCGGCGCCGAAGTCATCGATGGCGAGCGTGAAGCCGGCCTCGTGCAGGTGGCGCAGCTGCGGCTCGACGCGCGCGTGCTCGGCCATCGCCGTCGACTCGGTGACCTCGACGCAGAAGCTCGAGGCCTGCAGGCCGTGGGCGGCGACGCACTCGGAGATGCGCTCGGCGACCCCGCCGCTGCGCAGCTGGCGCGGAGAAAGATTGAACGAGAGTCGCGCCGGGAGCAGGCCTCGCTCGCTCCACTCCGCGGCGTGCCGGCACAGGCGCTCGAGCACCCAGTCGCCGAGCGCGTCGATCAGCCCCGTCTCCTCGGCCACCGGCACGAAGACCCCCGGCGGGATCAGTCCCTCGTTGGGGTCGTTCCAGCGCAGCAGCGCCTCGGCGGCGACCAGCTCGCCGGTCTCGACCTTGAAGACGGGCTGGAAGTGCAGCTCGAGCTCGTCGCGGGCCAGCGCGCGGCGCAGGCGGGTGGTCATCGACAGGCGGGCGCGGGCGTCGCCCCCGTCGGGCTCCGGGAAGGCGTAATTGCCGCGCCCGGCCCGCTTGGCGCGGTACATCGCGCCGTCGGCCGCCTTGAGCAGCCCCTCGGCGTCGTGGGCGTCGCGCGGGTACAGGGCGACGCCGATGCTCGCGCCGAGCTGGAACTCGGCGCCGGCGACGTGGAACGGCTCGGCGAGCGCCTCGAGGATCCGCGCGCTGGCCTTGACGGCGACCTCCTCGGGGTCGCGATCGCGATCGAGGTCGCCGAGCAGGAGCAGGAACTCGTCGCCGCCCTGGCGGGCGAGCAGGTCGCTGGCGCGCGTGGTCATCGCCAGCCGCTCGGACGCCTCGCGCAGGACCTCGTCGCCGCTGGCGTGGCCGAGCGAGTCGTTGACGAGCTTGAAGCCGTCGAGGTCGACGTAGATGAGCCCGACGGCGCAGCCGCTGCGCCGCGAGCGCGCGAGCGCCTTGGTGAGGTGCTCCTCGAGCAGCGCGCGGTTGGCCAGGCCGGTCAGCCCGTCGTGGTAGGCGAGGTAGGAGACCTGGCGCTCGGCCTCGCGGCGCTCGGTGATGTCGATGGCCGAGCTCAGGGTGCCGCTGACGCGCCCGTGCTCGTCGTGGAGGATCGTGTGGTTCCACGACAGCGTCCGCAGCTCGCCGCCGCGCGTGACCACGTCGGCCTCGGGCGTGGAGTCGCTCGGCGGGACGTCGCCGGCGATGAAGCGCTCGAAGTAGGCGCGCCGCTCGTCCATCTCCTCCGCGGGGGCGCAGGCGGCGAACCAGTCACGGCCCACGAGGTCGCCCTCGTCGTAGCCGAGCAACTCGTGCCCGGCGTGGTTGAGCACCTGGACGTGGCCGGCGGGATCGAGGACGAGGATCACCGTGCCGGCGAGGTCGAGGTAGCGCTGGGCGCGGTCACGCTCCTCGCGCAGCCGCCGCTCCGAGCGCTTGCGATCGGTGACGTCGCTGAGCGAGTAGACGAGCCCGTAGGGCTTCTCGTCGCCGCCGCGGCGCAGCGGACGGCAGTTGGCCGACACCCACCGCTCGCCGTCCTCGTCGACGAAGCGCATGAGGACGCCCTGGCGCGCGACGCCCTCGCGCAGGGCGGTCAGCGCCGGGCTCGTGCGCGCGTTGACGCGCCGCCCGTCCGCGAAGAAGACCTGCTGGTCGCCGAGGTACGGCGGCCGGCGCCCGACGATCGCCGAGGCGGGGAGGCGGAGGATGCGGCAGGCGCTCGGGTTGGCGGAGATCGCCACGCCGTCGCCGTCGAGCACGATCACGCCCTCGTCGAGCGCGGTGACGACGGCGCGGTCGAGCTCGCCGGAGACGCCCAGCGCGGACGGCGCGTCGAGGCGCCGGCCCCGCGGCCGCTGCTGCTCCACGTCGAGGATGTCCTCCCGTATCTCCACGGGCGGCATATCGGCGGGCTTTGCTGGAGCTAAAGGAACGCTCTCCGGCCCTACGTACACTGTCCGCCGATGGCCTCAGAACGCCAGATCCATGTCGGCTCGGTGCCCATCGGGGGCGGCGCGCCGGTCGCGGTCCAGACGATGACCAAGACCGAGACCGCCAACCTGGCGGCGACGATGGGCCAGATTCGCCGCGTCGCGGAGGCCGGCGCGGACATCGTGCGCTGCGCGGTGCCGCGCGATCGCGACGTGGAGGCGCTGCGCACGATCGTCCGCGAGTCGCCGATCCCGGTCATCGCCGACATCCACTTCAACCACACGCTGGCGTTGAAGGCGCTCGACGCGGGCGCCCACTGCGTGCGCATCAACCCCGGCAACATCGGGGGCCCCGACAAGGTGGCGCAGGTCGTCGAGCGCGCTCGCGCGCTGGGCACGCCGCTGCGCGTGGGCGTGAACTCCGGCTCGCTGCCCCAGCACCTGCGCCAGCTCGAGTACGACGACCCGGTCGAGGCGCTGGTCACCGCGGCCGCCGAGATGGTCGAGCTCATGGAACGCCTGGATTTCGACGACTTCAAGGTCTCGATGAAGTCGACGTCGGTGCCCAACACCATCGCCTCGAACCGCAGGCTGGCCGAGCGCATCCCGTACCCGCTGCACCTGGGGGTGACCGAGGCGGGCACGAAGTGGTCGGGCTCGCTCAAGAGCGCGGTCGGGCTGGGCACGCTGCTGGCCGACGGGATCGGCGACACGATCCGCATCTCGCTGTCGACCTTCCACGCCGAGGAGGAGGTCAAGGTCGCCTGGGAGATCCTCAAGGCGCTGAAGCTCCGCGAGCGCGGCCCGGTCCTGATCGCCTGCCCGACATGCGGGCGCCTGCAGTTCGACATGGACACGGTGGTCGCCGAGATCGAGCGGCGGCTGGAGGCCTACGAGGACCCGATCGAGGTCTCGGTGCTGGGCTGCGCGGTCAACGGAATCGGCGAGGCGCGCCACGCCGACTTCGGGATCACCGGAGCCAAGGACAGCGCGATGATCTTCTCGCGCGGTGAGCCGCTCAAGAAGGTGCGCACCGAGGAGCTCGTCGACGAGCTGTTCGCCGAGATCGACCGCTACTACGCGGCCGGGAAGCGGGTGGTCGTCGACGAGGCCGACGCCGCCGAGGCGCGCGATTGGCTCGCCGAGAACGAGGACGCGACGGCGATGACGCCGGAGCGGCTGGCGGCTCTGGAGCGCGAGGCCGCTGAGCGCGAGGCCGCCTCGCCGGTCGCGGGCCGGCGCTTCAGCCGCACGTAGGCGGCGGGCGAGCGCTGCCGCTCGCTCGCTACGCCGCCCCCACCAACCCCGCGCACACCCACGCCGACGCCCCGCGCCCTCCCGCCCACAGCGAAGCCGCGACGCGGTCCTGCTCCGCCTTGGGCGCGAGATACGCCGCCGGGCCGTTGCCGCCGGCGTTGCGCCAGGTCTCCGGGAGGATCTGGTAGTAGCCCGAGGCGCCCGCGCTGTTGGGCGGCAGGTTCTGGCCGCCCGACTCGCACTGGACGACCGGCCACGGGATCGCCCAGGGGCCGCCGGGACCGCGTGAGGCGCGTGCCGCCTGCGCCGCGAGTTCGCGCTCGACCGCCTGCAGCCGGCTCTCGACGCGCAGGCGGTTCGCGCGCGTGACGCGCAGCGCCTCGGCGCGCGCCGCTTGCACGCGGACGAGCGTGGCGCGCCGGCTCGTGACCGCCTCGCTCATGTTGGCGAGCGCCTGGGCGCGGACGTGCAGCGCTATGACCGCGTCGTGCTGGCGGCGCTCGTTGACGGCGAGCCGGCGGGTCTGCGCGGCGGCGTCGGCGCGCGCCGCGCGCACGATCTCGAGGATCCGCCGATCCTGGCGCTCGACGTCGTGCAGGTAGCGCGCCCGCTCGAGGAGGTCGGAGAGGCTCGCCGCGCTCACGACGACGGTCGTCAGGTCGGCCTGCGGCGCCTTGTAGGCGGCGAGGAGGCGCTCGGCGAGGGTCCGGCGCACCTGCGCGAGGCGGGCGCGCAGCCGCGCCAGACGCGCGCGCTCGCTGCGCAGCTCCGCTTGCACGACCGCGAGGCGCGCACGGTCGGCGGCGAGGTCGGCCTGGACCTGGGCGCGGCGGCGCTCGAGGACGGCGAGCTGGCGCTCGAGCGCGGCGGCCGCACGGCCCAGGCGAGCGACGTCGGCGCTGAGCGAGCGCTCGCGGGCGCGCGCCTGGTCGGCCTGCCGGCGCAGGGCGCCCGGCGTCACGTCGCCGGAGGCCGGGATCGCGCACGTCAGCACGAGCGCGAGCACGGTGAAAGCGAGCGTGGGGCGGCGCACGGCGACCGCCGAACCTAGCGGGGACGTCGCGCGCGGCTGGAAGATCCGTTGCAAGAGCAGGAAATGAACGGACGCCGGCGTATCGGTCCGTCCTTCCCGCAATTTGCGGCG
>VAWY01000037.1 GCA_005888335.1 Actinomycetota bacterium | reverse complement strand
CCGGCGTGAAGTCGCTGGAGGGCGCGCGAGTGGCTGGCGCCTTGCTCTTGCCATGCTGCGCGGGCGTCGGTGGGGCGCGGCCCTCGGAACCGCAGGCGCGGTCCCGCGAAGGGATAGCGTCCACGCCGTGGCCATGGACTGCACCTACCGTCTGCGCATCCCGCACACGTCGGGGCAGCTGGCCAAGGTCGCCAGCACGATCGCCGCGCAGGGAGGCTTGATCGGCGACGTCACGACGATCTCCGTCGCGCGGCACGAGGCGCTACGCGACATCACCGTCGAGTTGCGCGACAAGGCGCACGCGGAAGCCCTCGCCGCGGCGCTTGGCACGCTGCCGGGCATCAAGGTGATCTGGTTCCACGACCGCGCCTTCATCGCCCACGACGGCGGCAAGCTCGACGTCGTCGCGCGGCGCGAGATCCACTCCAACCAGGACGTGCGCGACGTCTACACGCCGGGCGTCGCGCGGGTCTCGACGGCGATCGCCGAGTTTCCCGAGCTCGCCGCGCGCTTCACGATGATCGGGCGCAGCGTCGCCATCTGCACCAACGGGACACGGGTGCTGGGCCTGGGGGACATCGGCCCGGTGGCGAGCATGCCGGTGATGGAGGGCAAGGCGCTGTTCTACGCGCAGCTGGTCGGCATCAGCGCGGTGCCGATGCTCATCGACACCAAGGACGTCGACGAGTTCGTCGAGACCGTCGTGCGGATCGCGCCGGGGTTCGGCGGCATTCATCTCGAGGACATCAGCGCGCCCGAGTGCTTCGAGATCGAGCGGCAACTGATCGAGCGCCTGCCCCAGCCGGTCATGCACGACGACGTCCACGGCACGGCGGTCGTGACGTTCAGCGCCGCGATCGCAGCGTGCCGGCAGGTCGGCAAGCGGCTCGACGAGGCGGTCGTCGGCCAGGTTGGCCTGGGCGCCGCCGGCCTCGGCATCTCGACGCTCATCCACGACGCCGGTGTGCGCCGCGTCATCGGCAGCGACCCGAGCCCGCGCGCGCAGGAGTACGCGCGCGAGCGGGGCATCGAGATCGGCGATCTGGAGACGGTCATGCGCGAGGCCGACGTCGTCGTGGCGACCAGCGGCAAGCCGGGACTCATCACGTCGCGGATGATCCGGCCCGGCCAGGTCATCCTCGCGCTGACCAATCCCGAGCCGGAGATCGACCCCGACGAGGCGCTTGCTGCCGGCGCGGCGTTCGCGGCCGACGGCACGAGCGTCAACAACGTCCTCGGCTACCCGGGCATCTTCCGCGGCGCGCTGCTGGCCGGGGCCCGCGTCATCAACCTCGAGATGAAGCGCGCGGCGGCGTGGGCGCTCGCGGGCCTGACGGTCGAGTCCGAGCTCGTGCCCGACGTCCTTGACCGCGACGTTCACGCGGCGGTCGCCGAGGCCGTGCGCAAGGCCGCGATCGACAGCGGCGTTGCCGATCCACGTAGGGCGCCTCCGCATCTGTGACGCCGCTCGGGACGCCGGTGCCGGCTGTGGCATCGTGGCGTCGTGACCGCGCGCCTGGCCGACATCCGGGGGCTGCTCGTGGACCTCGACGGCGTGCTCTACGTCGAGGAAGAGCCGGTGACCGGCGCCCGCGAGGCTCTCGCGCGCCTGCGAGGAGCCGGGTTGGCCCTGCGCTTCGTGACGAACACGACGTCGCGCTCGCGCGCGCAAACGCTCGCGAAGCTCGAGCGGCTGGGCTTCGACGTGGGCTCCGGGGAGCTCGTCACCCCCGCGGTGCTCGCGGTTTCGCACTGCCTCGAGCACGACCGTCGCCGGGCGCTGCTCCTGATGAACGAGGACGTCAAGGAGGATTTCGCCGACCTGATCGAGGATCAGGGCGGCGAGCACGCGGAGGCCGTGATCGTCGGCGACCTCGGCGAGGCGTTCGCGTACGACGTCCTCAACCGCGCCTTCCGCGCGGTGATCGCGGGCGCCGAGCTCATCGCGCTGCAGAAGAACCGCTACTGGTTGCGCGCCGACGGGCTGTCGCTGGACGTCGGCCCGTTCGTGGCGGCCTTGGAGTACGCGACGCGCCGCGAGGCGCTCGTCGTGGGCAAGCCGTCGCGCGCCTTCTACGAGCTCGTCGTCGCCGCGCTGGGCGTCGAGCCGGCGCAAGCGGCGATGGTCGGGGACGACGTCGAAAGCGACGTAGGCGGCGCGCTCGCCGCGGGTCTCGCCGGTGTCTTGGTGCGCACCGGCAAGTACACAGAGGAGGCCGTGCGCGACTCGGGCGTCCAGCCCACGGTCACGATCGACTCGATCGCCGACCTTCCGGACCTGTTCGGCAGCGACTGACGAGAGCGGTCCGCGCCCCCGGTCAGGTGAGGCGCGCCAGCGCGGCGCGCGTCGAGTCGTCGGCCGGGACGAACTGCGTCAGGCGGAGATCCGGGTGGCTGGTCGGGGCCGACTGGAGATGGTGCACCCGCAGGGTGCCCAGGCGCGGGTGCTCGATCGTCTTCGTGCCGAGCTGCTCGGTCAGCACCTCGTGGCGCGGCCACCACGCCCGGAAGTCTGGGCTGGCCTGCTCGAGCGCATCCAGCAGCGCGGCGAAGTCGGGGTCGCCGAGGCGGCGCGCGTGCTCGGCGCGAAAACGGGCCAGCGTGCCGCGGGCGGTGGCGCGCCACTGCTCGTCGCGCGGCTCGCGGCTGGTGAACAGCCACCACAGCAGGTTCGGCCGGCCGTCGGGCGCTGCGATGGGGTCGCCGAGCATCGCCGCCGCGGCGCGGTTCCAGGCCAGCACGTCGGTGCGCGGGCCGATCAGGTAGGCCGGGTTGGGCACGAGGCCGTCGACGATGACGGCCAGCTCCGGCGGGGCCTCGCGCGGGTAGTCGCCGCCGGGCAGCGGCAGCTCGACCCGCGCGAGGTGGAACAGGTGCGCGCGCTCGGCGGTATCCAGCCGCAGCACGCGCGCGAGCGCGTCGAGCACCTGGGCCGACGGCTTGATGTCGCGGCCCTGCTCCAGCCACGTGTACCAGGACAGCCCGACGCCCGCCAGCTGCGCGACCTCCTCGCGGCGCAGCCCCGGCGTGCGCCGGCGACCGTTGTCGAGCAACCCCACGCTGTCGGGCGAGACGCGCGCGCGGCGGTCGCGCAGGAAGTCCGCGAGCTCGGACCGGCGCGCGGCGGAGGGTGGTGGTGCGAGTCCCACGATCGATGCCCTTCTTGTGCCGACCCCGACCGTAGCGGACCCTGCACGCATGACCAATCTCGGCACCTTCACCGTCAACCGCATCGGCTTCGGCGCGATGCAGCTCGCCGGCCCCGGCGTCTTCGGCCCGCCGCGCGACCCCGCCGCGGCGCGCGCCGTCCTGCGCCGTGCCGTCGAGCTCGGCGTGGATCACATCGACACCTCGCAGTACTACGGGCCCGACGTCGTCAACGACCTCATCCGCGAGGCGCTGCACCCGTATCCCGAGGGACTGCGGCTCGCGACCAAGGTCGGCGGCCGTCGCGACGACAAGGGCGCCTGGCTGCCCGCGCTGCGCCCGGACGAGCTGCGCGCCGGCGTCGAGGACAACCTGCGCTCGCTGCGCGTCGAGCGCCTCGACCTCGTCAACCTGCGGCTGCTCGAGGGCGAGGACACGCCGGACGTCACGCTGGCCGAGCAGCTCGGGGCGCTCGCGGACCTGCGTGCCGAGGGCAAGCTCGACCTCATCGGCATCAGCAGCGTCACGCGCGCGACCGCCGAGGAAGCGCTTGACCTCGTCGACATCGCATGCGTGCAGAACAGCTACAGCATCCTCGAGCGCGACGGCGAGGACCTTCTCGAACTCTGCGCGGAGCGCGACCTCGCCTTCGTGCCCTTCTTCCCGCTCGGCTCCGCCTTCACAGGCGGCCCCGCGAAGCTCGCGGCCGACCCGGCGGTCGCCCGCGTCGCGACCCGGCACGACGCCACACCGTCGCAGGTGGCGCTCGCGTGGCTGCTGCAGCGCGACGAGCACATCCTGCTGATCCCCGGCACCTCGTCGATCGCCCACCTCGAGGAGAACCTCGCCGCCGCCGCGATCGCCCTGGACGCCGACGACCTCGAGGTGCTCGACGACGTCCAGCCGGCCGGGAACCCGCTGGGGGCGGTCACGCACGACGACTGAGTGGTTCGAACCATCCCCAGGGTCGTAGAGAGGGCGCTCGCGCCCGAGCAGGATGGGGTCCATGGAAGGAGAGAACGACCGCCTGTACTTCGAAGAGACACAGCACTTCGCCAGCTGGATACGGGTGATCGCGCTGCTGCCCGTCGCTGCCCTCGGTTGCCTCAGTCTTGCGCTGTTCGTCGAGGGCTCGACCCGCAGCGCGTTGATCCCGGGCGGCCTGGCCCTGGTGTTTCTCCTGCTCGCGGTCCCCAACTGGGTCATGAAGCTCGTCACCAAGCTGGACGCGCGGCATCTGCATCTCCGTCTTGACCCCACCGGGCTGCCGATGCCGTTCTTGCCGCCGAGGGTTCAAGACATCCGTCTTTCCGACATCAGCCACTGCGAAGTACGCACGTATCGAGCGCTCTCTGACCGCGAATACTGGGGAAACCACTTCTGGGGTCTGGCTACTGCTTTCCGCGGCCGCGCGTACCTCTACCTCATGAACACCGGGATCTTGAGTGGAACGGGAGTGCAGCTCCAGCTCCGAGGCGGCGAGCGAATCCTTGTCGGATCCGATCACCCCGAAGCGCTCGCCAGCGCGATCATGCGGGCAACGAGCGAGGGCCGCTAGTCGGCAGGCGGCGCGGGGCCGAGCGGCTGGATCTCGGCTTCCATCGCGCCCATCACCGTCACGCATCGCGCGGCGACGGCGCACGCGGTGGCCGCGGCGCGCTCGGGCGGGGCGCCGCACTCGAGCGCCGCGAGGAAGGCTGCGGCGAATGAGTCGCCGGCGCCGGTGGCGTCGACCTCCTCGACGACCGGTGCCGAGACGGTGACGAGACCGTCGATGCCGGGGCCGCGCAGCTCGGCGCCGCCGGGTCCGTTGGTGGTGCAGATGAGCGCGCCGCGACCGGCGAGGTCGGCGGACTCGAGCGCGAGGGCCTTCAGCTCGCCTGCCGATGGGAAGAGCAGGCTGGCCTGACGCGCGAGGGCCGCAGTTCGTTGGAGCGCCTCCGACGGCGCGTCGGGGCGAAGGTTTGGATCGAGCGAGAGTCGCGCGCCGGCCCGGAGCCCGGCTGCGACGGTGCTCTCGACGGCTGAGGCGAGAGGATCGCCGAAGCCGATGCTCGACCCCGAGACGTGGATCCAGGTAGCGGCGCGGGCCGCATCGGCCGCTGCCGCGACGTCGACGGCCTCCGCGGCCGAGCCGCGGACGGAGAAGAAGAAATCTCGTCCGCCACCAGCGTCGTAGGCGACCATGGCCAGCGCCGTCGCACGGCCCGCTGCCGTGCTGAGGGCCCGCCCGCCGACACCGTCGCGATGCAGGCGCGCGGTCAGGTGTCGTCCGAACGCGTCGTCCCCGACGGCTGCGGCGAGGACGGTGGGGGCACCGAGGCGGGCGGCCACGGAGGCGAAGATGGCCGGCGCGCCACTGCAGAAGGGCCCCCGCCAGGTGCCGGCCGCCGCGAGTTCGCCGCGGGTTTCGACGCGTCGCAGCTCCATCAGTGCCTCGCCGACGGCCAGGATCATGGGCGTCTCTCGTCTGGCTCCTCAGGCCAGGAGGCCGTCACGCAGGGCGACGGCCAGGCTCGGCGCGACCGGCAGACGAGGCAGCAGTGTCGCCTGCACGGCGTGATAGGCGTCTGGCTTGCCGCTCCACGTCCGGTCGGCCGGCGCCAGACGTTCGTCGAGCTCATGCCGCCACCCGCCGCGCTCGCGATCGCGCAGGTGGACATCTGCGAAGTCCCAGAACGTGCGATACCACCACTCGTACTGGCCTCCTCCGGTCGTCGCGCTCAGCGCCGCGGCCGCTCCGATCCCTTCGGCGATGACCCAGTGCAGCCGGTCGGGCACCGCCGCGTTGCCCGTGAAGTCGGTGGTGTAGACGAGGCCGCCTGGCGGTGTCCACCCATCGGCGACCGCCCGCAGGAAGAGGGCGGCGGCCGCGTCTTCGAGCCAGCCGGGTGAAGCGGCGAGCGCGGACCTGAGCTGGAGCAGGAGCCGTGACCACTCGAGGCCGTGACCGGGCGTGGCGCCGTAGGGGCGGAAGCGGTGCCGCGGCTCGTCGGCGTTGTAGTCGGGCAGCGGTCGCCAGTCGCCCGCGAAGTGCTCGACGACGCGCCAGTCGTGCTGACGTGCGACCTCGTCGATGAAGCGCGTCGCGATCTGCTCCGCGCGCGCGAACCAGACAGGCTCGCCGGTGGCGTCGCCGACCGCGAGGAACGCCTCCAGCATGTGCATGTTGGCGTTCGCGCCGCGATAGTCCTCGGGTTGGCTCCAGCCGCGATCCCACACGTCCACGCTGGCGCCGTCCTGCTCGTCCCAGAACCGCTCCAGCACGACGGAGATCGCGTCGTCGAGCAGCGAGCGTCCGTCGTCGTGCCCCGCGACGGTGGCGCTCGCCGCGGCGAGCAGCACGAACGCATGGGAATACGCCTCCTTCACCGAGCGCACCGGGCCATCGCGGTCGACCTCGGAGAACCAGCCCCCGTGCTCGCGGTCGGCGAACGCGCCGATCGCGGCGAGCCCATGGTCCACCAGCGGGCGGCTGCCCGGATGCCCCAGAAGCTCGCCGAGCGCGAACACGTGGGTCATGCGCGTGGCGATCCACAATTCGCGCGCGCGGCCAGCGTCGGGGGCGCCGTCGGCATCGAGGTAGCCGAAGCCGTCCTCGACTCGCGCACGGCGCGCGAACTCGAGCAGCCGTGTTGTCTCGGACGCCAGCCAGTCGCGGTGCGAACGCGATCTGAGCCAGCTCATCCCAGCCGGGACCGGTGTGCGGTTACGAGGCATCGGGATCTGCCGTCTGCCCGCCGAGGGAGGCGATCGTGCCTACACGGTCGCCTGCGCGGCGCGCGTGTAGAGCTCGATCGTACGCCGATAGTTGGCGGCGATCGCTTCGACCGCGCCGTCGCGATCGACGGTGCCGGCGAGCCAGCCCGAGATCGCATCCCAGAAGATCGTGCGCCCGATCGCGAAGCCGATGAATCCCTCGACGCCCCCCGCCTCACGCAGCCAGTGAGCGACGGTCTCCTCGTCGGCGCCCGCTCCGAGCACGACGCAACCAACCCGATCGCGCCCACCGGCGCGCGCGGCCTCGGCGACCGTCCTGTAGTCCGTGGCCGTCTCGAGCCCTTCGACCTTCCACACGTCCGGTTCGACTCCGGCGGCATGCAGCTCGCCGATCGCCGTCGCGACAAGTCCGGCCCGCAGCTCGGCGGCGAAGCTCTCCGGCTCGGACTCCAGCGCGACGAGCTGGGCGGGCTCGGGCGGCACGATGAGCTCGAACAGGAACTTGGGGGTGCGCGGAGCGAGCCACGCCGAGAGCTGCGCGAGCCGGGCGGCCTGACGGTCGTTCATCGCCCGATCGCCCTCCGGGTTGTAGCGCACGAGCACCTTGACGAAGTCGGGCTCGAAGGCCTCGATGTGCGCGGCGAACTGGTCCCCGTACTCGAGCTCGAACTCGGGCTGGGAGCTCTTCTCGGCCGACATGGCCAGCGTGAGGCCCCGCGCCCTGGCGGCGCGCGCGGCCTGCGCACCGTACTCCTCGTCGGTCAGAGCGCCGAGGATGTCGCTCGGGGTCGACTCGGCCACGGCGAGCAGGCCGTCGAGGATGATCAGCTTGGCCTCGGCCATGCGCTCGCGGTCCGCCGGCGTCGGGGCGCCCGAGATGCCGAACAACTTGGTCTGAAACGACGTTCGATGGTCGAACGCGAGGATGTACAGCGGCCGGTCATAGCCCAGGCTCATGCGGGATGGCTCCTTGGTGTCGTTGGCGTGACCGCGGCGCCGTGGCCCTCGGTCTCAGGGAAGAGGGGGACGGCGTCGACCGCGCCGACGGCCGCGAGCCGGATGAACGAGGAGGCGCCGCGCGACAGCGCCTCGACCGCAGCGCGTCCGGCCGCCTGACCGAGTGTGCGGTCGAGCGCTGAGGGCGTGGCCGCGCGCTGCGCGTGCCCCAGGATCGTCGGATGCACGCGAATCCCGGCGCTGCCGGCGAGCGCCTCCGCGATGCGCACCGCGTCACCGACCGCCTCGGACATCACGGCGATGGCCGAGCCGGCGGACGCCAGCTCGCGGAGTTCACGAGCGAGGCCGTCCAGGTCGTACGGGCGCTCGGGCACGAGCACGTGATCGACGCCGGCGGCGGCCGCCACGGCGTCCGCGAGATGGCCGTGTGGCGCACCGAGGGTCTGGACGAGGAAGGCGCGTCCGGGCAGCGAGCGACCGGTGATCCTCAGCCGATCGATCGCATCCGCGCCGTAGGCCACGGCCGAGTCCATGCCCACGGTGAGCTCGGTGCCTGCGACGTCGCGATCGATCGTGGCGGGCACGAACGCGACGGGCACCTCGTCGGCGACCGATCGGGCGCCCATGGCCGACCCGTGGCCGCCGATGACCACCAGGCCGTCGAGCTCCAGCTCTCGCAGGGCATCACGGCACGCTCGGCGCCCGTCGGCGTCTCGCAGGCGCGGCCAGCGGCTGGTGCCCAGCCACGTGCCGGGCTCGTGCAGATGAGCCCGCGCCTCGAGCGCGCTGGCCGGATCGGCGCGACGCGCGGCAAGTCCTGCGAAGCCGCCCTTCACGCCCACGGCGTGAGCGCCGATCGCCTCGGCGTGCTCGCACGCGCCCGCGATCACGGCGTTCATGCCCGGGGCATCGCCACCACTCGTCAACACGCCTATGCGCACGTTCCTCCGCTTCGCCGATCGCTTTCCGTCAGGCCCGGTATGGCCAGCATATCGATACTGTCAAGAAATAAACGAAGGCGAACGGAGATAGCCGCGAGGCAGGACTCGCGGACCAGAGTGCGCGCCGGAAGCTCGAGGCGCTCCCGCGCGCCACGCCATTCATATGCGGAACTTCCGGCACCGGCGCGATGGCAGCCGGAGCTTCCGCGCGGTACGCTTCGGCCAGTGCCGGATGCTTCCGATACCGGCGGTCCCGCCTTCGCAGATGAGCGGCAAGCACGCATCGCAGAGCTCGTCGGGGTGCGCGGTCGCGCTCGGATCGGCGAGCTTGCGGCGCTCTTCGGCGTCACCGAGCCAACGATCCGCAAGGACCTCAGCGCGCTCCAGGAGCAGGGGCTGCTCAAGCGAACCCACGGCGGGGCGCTCGCGGTCCATCCGAACGTCGACCGCGAGCTCGCGGGGCGCCAGACCACCAATCGCGCCGCGAAGGAGGCGATCGCCCGTGCCTGTCTGCGGTTGCTGCGCGACGGGGATTCCGTGTTCCTCGACAGCGGCACCACCGTTGACGCGCTGGCGAGAGCCCTCGCGCAGAACGGTGGCGCACGGCTGTCGGTCCTGACGAGCAGCCTCAGCGTGGCGAGCACGCTCGCCGAGGTTCCCAGCATCGACTCCGTCTTGCTCGGCGGCCAGGTGCGGCGCGTCGACGGGTCGGTCGTCGGGGATCTCGCCCTCGAGAACCTGCAGCGGTTCACCTTCAGCACCGCGTTCATCGGCGCGAGCGGCTTCTCCGAGGCGGGCGTCAGCGTCGGGAGCCTCGCGGAGGCCGCCCTCAAGGCGGCGGTGATCGAGCGCGCACGTCGTGTCGTGCTGCCGATCGATCACTCCAAGGTCGGCGCGACCGACTTTGCCCGGGTCTGCGAGCTCGACGCGGTCGACGCCGTCGTGATGGACGAGGCGACGCCCGCCGTCGAGGAGCTCTGCGCGGCGTTTGACATCGAGCTGATTCGGGCGCAATGACTCGGCCGGCGGCGTTCGATCGGGTTCGCCGGCCGGCCCCGTGGAGCGCTCGCCGGGCAAATGCGCGACTGTTTTCGAACATACTTGACCTCTTTCGATCTCAGCAGTAGCTTATTTCGAATCAGCGCCGTCGGCGGCGGTTGAGAAGCAAACCGGCGCCGGCGCTTGATCGACGAGGAGACGCGATGAGGAGCACGGTCTGGGCGCCAGGGCAACCGCCCGCTGGCGTGGGCGATGACGCACGGGCTTGGGAGAGGAGGCTGGGCCATGCCCGAACCGGTGCTTGAGGCGCGGGACGTCGTCAAGAGCTTCGGCCGCGTGCAGGCTCTGCGGGGCGTGAGCTTCACGGTGTATCCGCAGGAGGTCGTTGCGCTGGTGGGTGACAACGGCGCCGGCAAGAGCACGCTGGTCAAGACGCTCGTGGGCGTGCATCCGCCGGACAGCGGCGAGATCCTCTTCGGCGGCAAGCCGGTCGACATCCACACGCCGCACGACGCGCGCGATCTCGGGATCGAGACGGTCTTCCAGGATCTCGCGCTCGCCGCCGAGATCGACCCGGCGGCGAACATGTTCCTCGGCCGCGAGGTGATGCGACCCGGTCTGCTCGGCAAGCTCGGCTTCCTCGACAAGGCGACGATGCGCCGTCGCAGCGACGAGGCGTTCCGCAACCTCGGCGTACGCATCCAGGACACCTCGGCGCCGGTGGCGAACATGTCCGGCGGCCAGCGCCAGGGCATCGCGATCTGCCGGGCCGTGACGTGGGCCAGCAAGGTCGTCTTCATGGACGAGCCGACGGCGGCGCTCGGCGTCGTGCAGACCCGCAATGTGCTCGATCAGATCAAGCGCGTGCGCGAGCACGGCCTCTCGGTCGTGCTGATCAGCCACAACATGCCCGAGGTCTTCGAGGTCGCCGACCGCATCGAGGTGCTGCGGCTCGGTCAGCGCGTCGCCCGGTTGCGCCCGCGGGAGGTCTCGATGGAGGATGTCGTCGCTGCCATGACCGGCGCCATGACCTTCCACGAGGAGGACGGCCGATGACCGGTCAGCTCGACACCGAAGACGTCCAGCTCGAGGAGCCGCCCGAGGAGGCGCGGGGGCCCTGGTGGCAGGCGCTGGTCGCGGGCTCGAGCACGTGGATCGGGCTGATCCTGTTCTCGCTGATCGTCGTCTTCTCGCTGATCAACCCGACCGACTTCTTCTCGTCGTCCAACGCCCGCAACATCGCGACCGACGCCGCCGTGCTGCTGATCCTGGGCACCGGGATGACCTACGTCATCATCACCGCCGGGATCGACCTCTCCGTCGGCTCGGTGCTCGTGTTCGCGGGCGTCGTCGCCGCCAAGGCGATGACTGCCGTCGGCGGCGACGGGTCGGGCACGATCGTGGTCGGACTCGTCGTCGGCGTGCTCGCCGGCATGGCGTGGGGGTTCATCAACGGCTTCCTGGTCGCCAAGGCGAAGATCCCCGCGTTCATCGTCACGCTGGGGACGTTCGGCATCGCTCTCGGCGCCGCGCTGCTCATCACCGGCGGCGTCGACGAGCGTGAGGTCCCGACCAAGCTCATCACCGGCATCGGCACGGGGCGGCTGTTCGGCCAGATCCCGTGGCTGGTCGTGATCGCGGCGGTCGTGTGCCTGATCTTCGGGGTGATCCTGGCGACGACGCGCTTCGGCCGCTACACGTACGCCACCGGATCCAACGCCGAGGGCGTGCGCCGCGCGGGCGTCAACGTCGACGCCCACCTGATCAAGGTCTACACGCTGATGGGCACGCTGGCCGGGCTGGCGGGCTTCATGTCGCTGGCGCGCTTCGGCACGACCACGATCAGCGGCCACACCACCGACAACCTGAACGCGATCGCGGCGGTCGTGATCGGGGGAACGAGCCTGTTCGGCGGGGTCGGCACGATCCTGGGCACCGTCTTCGGCGTCTTCATCCCGGCGGTCCTGCAGAACGGCTTCGTGATCGTCGGCGTTCAGCCGTTCTGGCAGCAGGTCGCCGTCGGCATCGTGCTGATCGCCGCGGTCTATCTCGATCAACTCCGTCGAGCCCGCTACCGGCAGTAATTCAGTCCACACCAGGAGGTGGCAATGCCCAACTCACTCAGCCGGCGCGGCACCGCGATGCTCGCCATCGGGCTCGCGGCGTCGCTCGGCGTCGCCGCCTGCGGCAGCAGCAAGAAGAGCGGCGGCTCGGCGGGCGGCGGGAAGAACTACAAGATGACGCTGATCGCCGGCGTCAAGGGCGACGAGTTCTACATCACGATGAACTGCGGCGCCCAGGCCGAGGCCAAGAAGCTCGGCGTCTCGCTGAACTTCCAGGGGCCGGACCAGTTCGACCCGTCGCTGCAGACGCCGGTCGTCAACGCGGTGGCGGCCAAGAAGCCCGACGCCGTGCTGGTCGCGCCGACCGACAGCAAGGCGATGTTCGCCCCGATCAACGCACTCAAGACGAACGGCTCGAAGGTCGTGCTCGTCGACACGACGCTCGACGACACCAGCATCGCGGAGTCGCAGATCGCCTCGGACAACCTCGGCGGCGGCAAGGCCGCGGCCGACACGTTGGCCAAGCTGATCGGCGGCAAGGGCAAGGTGCTGGTGGTCAACGTGAAGCCGGGCATCTCGACCACCGACCTGCGGGCCAAGGGCTTCGCGGACGAGGCGAAGAAGCTCGGGCTGACCTACGTCGGCCAGCAGTTCGACAACGACGACCCCGCCAGGGCGTCCTCGATCGTCACCGCGGAGCTGGCCAGGTACCCCGACCTCAAGGGCATCTTCGCCACCAACCTGTTCTCCGCCGAGGGCTCGGCCAGCGGCCTGCGCTCGGCCGGCAAGCTCAGCAAGGTCAAGATCGTCGGCTTCGACGCCGGCCCCAAGCAGGTCAAGGACCTCAAGGAGGGCGTCGTGCAGGGCCTGATCGCCCAGCGGCCCGCCCAGATCGGCGCCGACGGCGTGCAGCAGGCCTTCAACGCGCTCAACGGCAAGCCCGTCGAGAAGAAGATCGGCACCGGCTTCGTCTCGCTCACCAAGAGCAACCTGAGCGAAAACCAGGACGCGCTCTACAAGTCCCGCTGCTGATCGCAGTCAAGCGCGCGATGGCGCCGGCTCACGGCCGGCGCCATCGCCAGCGTTTCCGCAACGCGCCGGCGAGATGATCGCAACCGTCACGCTGAACCTCGCGCTCGACGTCACCTACCACGTCGCGCGACTGTCGCCCCATGCGACGCACCGCGTCTCATCGGTGGCGCAGCGCGCCGGCGGCAAGGGGGTGAACGTCGCGCGCATCCTTCACACCCTCGGATACGAGATCGTGATCGCCGGCCTCGCCGGGGGCGCCGCCGGCGAGGCGATCCGCCAAGAGCTCGCCGCGGCGGGGCTCCCAGCTTTGCTGACCCCGATCGCAGGCGAGAATCGACGTACCCTCACCGTCGTCGACGACGCGCACGGCGACGCCACCGGCTTCTGGGAGCCCGGGCCGGAGACCACCCACGCCGAGTGGCGGTCGTTCCTCGCCGCCTATGACTCGCTCCTGAAGGACGCCGATGCCGTCGTCCTCTCCGGAAGCCTGCCCCTGGGCCTCCCGGCCGACGCGTACGCCGAGCTCTGTCAGCGGGCGCGAACGGCAGGCGTTCCGGCCGTGCTGGACGCCGAGGGGGAGGCGCTGCGCCGAGGCTTGACGGGACGGCCCGCGCTCGTCAAGCCGAATCGAGACGAGATCGCCGGGATCGTCGCCGGCGACGACATCATCTCAGCGGCCGAAGCCCTGCGCGAGGCGGGAGCCGACGCGGTCGTCGTCTCACAGGGGCCCGACGGGCTCGTGGCCGTCACCCCGGCGGGCCGCTGGCGCGCCGTCCCGTCCGAGCACGTGGCCGGCAACCCCACCGGCGCCGGTGACGCCGCCGTCGCGGCACTCACCGCCGGGCTTGCCAGGTCCGTGCCTTGGCCTGACCGGCTCGTCGACGCCGCCGCCCTCTCGGCGGCCGCCGTGGCGGCCCCACTCGCCGGAAGCTTCGAGCCGGCGGTCTACGAACGTCAGCGCGCGACGGTCCGTCTCGAGGCGCTCGGCGACGGCCCAGCGACCTGACCGCCCTCCGACCGGGCGATGACGTCCGCGATCTCCGACCGCAGCGGCAGCCCGCTCAGCGCGCCGCGGCGGGTCGTGGCGAGGGCCCCGACCTGTACGGCGACACGCGCCGCGTGAAGCAGTGGCCGACCGTGGAGGAGCTCGCTTGCCAGGCTCCCGCAGAACGCGTCCCCGGCGGCCGTGGTGTCGATCGCCTCGACGCGCGGCGCGGGGACCCGAGTCTGCTCGCCGCGATCGACCACCAGCGCCCCGTGCTCGCCCAGCGTCACGATGACCGAGCGATCGCCGGCCAGCGCATTCGCGCGCGCCGGGGCCTCCGCGAGGAGGTCGCCGCCGCCGCCGCCGGTCAGCGCGACGAGCTCGTTGAGGTTGGGCACCAGCACGTCGACACCGCGGACGAGCTCGGCGGGCAGCGGCTGGGCGGGCGCGGGATTGAGGATCACGCGCGCGCCCGCGGCAGCCCCCGCCCCAGCCGCGGCGATCGCCGCGCCGATGGGGATCTCGAGCTGGATGAGGACCACGTCCCCGGGCCGGAGGCGGGAGAGGGCTGAGCGGACATCCGCCGGCGTCAGCTCGCCGTTGGCCCCGGCCGCGACGACGATGCAGTTCGCGCCATCGGCGGCCACGGTCACCTGCGCCGCGCCTGTGGGGCACCCGGCACGGACGCGGATGCCGCTCGTGTCGACGCCCTCGGTGGCCAACGAGCTCACGAGCTCCGCGCCATCGCGGTCGTCCCCGACGCAGCCGACCATCGCCACGGCCACGCCGTGACGCGCGGCGCACACCGCCTGGTTGGCGCCCTTGCCGCCCAGGCTGCTCGACGACCGCACGGCCAGCACGGTCTCTCCAGGCTGCGGCAGCGCGACCACCTCGCTCACGCGGTCGAGGTTGAGCGAGCCGACGACCACGAGTCGGGGCGGGGCACCGTCAGACATGGGCCACGTCCTGCGCCGGAGGCTTTCGACCGGCTTCGCCGGTGTCGAGCTTGCGCGAACTTCGTTCGCCGACTGCGCCCGCCGCGCACCGCAGCTCGTCCCACGTCTCGATCGCGCCCGCCGCCAGCCCGGCGAGCAGTCCGGCGCCGCGGGCGGTCGCCTCACCGACCGGCGACCAGTCGATCGCGCCGAGCCGTCGCTCCTTCGCGGCGCGTACCGCGCGCCCGCGGACGCCGCCGCCCACCGCGACGATGCGCTCGCGCGGCCCGGCGATGGCGTCGCTGCAGGCGACCGCGGTCTCGCCGAGCGCGGCGGTGGCCTCGACCGCCGCACGCCACACGTGCGCGGGGGTTGTGCCCGCCCCGATCCCCCGGAGGATCAGCTCGCCCGTGCCGGCGACGGCCTCGAGGCGGGGGGTGGGCTCAGTGCTGGGCAGCGCGTCCGCTGCGGCGTCGAGGCGCTCGCGCGCCCCCCGGCCGTTCACGCCGAGCATGCGGGCGACCGCGCTGAGCGGCACGCTGAGCTCGCCGCCGCTGATCAGCGCCCAGCGGTCGGGGAGCACGTGCCAGCCCACCGACACCCCTCCCGCGACCGCCTCGCGCACGCGCGCTGGAGGCAGATGGGCGGGGCTCGTGCGGACGAACGCCTCCGCCGTGCCGGCGGAGTGCAGGACGTCGGCATCGCCGGTGGCGCCGGCGCCGATCATTCCGACCACGTGGTCATGCCCGGCCACGGCAATGGCGGCGCCTCGGGCCCCGGGGAGCGCGTCGCCCACGCGTCCGACGCACGTTCCCGACGCGGCGGGGTCCGGGAGCAGCGCGGCGGGCACGTCCAGCCAGGCGAGCGCAGCGGGCCACCAGGCGCGGGCGTTGAGGTCGAAGAGCCCGGTGCGCGATGCGAGCGAGAACTCGGCGATCTCGTCTGCACCCAGCCGGCGCGCGACCCACTCGGGCACGCCGAGCCAGCGGTGGGCGCGCAGCGTCGCGGGCAGGTGCTGCCGCTGCCACGCCAGCTTGGCCAGCGAGCACAGCGGACCCGGCCGCAGCCCGGTGTGAGCCGCGAAGGCCTCGCCGCCGAGATCGGCTGCGGCGGCCTGCGCCTGCTCGGCCCCGCGCCGGTCGTGCCAGGCGATCGCGGGCGCCACCGGGCGGCCGCGAGGGTCCACGAGCACGCCGGTCTCCGCCATGCCGGCCACCCCGACGCCCGCCACGCGCCCCGGAGGCGCCGCGGCCAGCGCGCCCGCGGCCGCGCGGAGCGCCGCGGCGGCGAGCGCCTCGGGATCGATCTCGGCGCCTGTCGGGACCGCGGTCCAGGGCGTCGGCTCCCGGGCCTCGGCGACGACGCGACCTCCGGCCTCGACGACCACCGCCTTGCAGAAGGTCGTGCCGACGTCGATGCCCAACAGGCGCGCCGGCATGTTTACGCCGCGGCCTGGAGGATCGCCAGCATCTCGGCCATGCGGCGGCGGCCGGTGTCCTCGAGGAATCGCCGCCGCTCGGGCCCGGGCAGCCCGACGGACTCCTTCCAGAGCGAGCGCCCGGCGATGAAGCCGTTGGCGCCGCCGTCCATGGCCGATCGAAGCTGGTCGCAGAACGCCCGGTGGTCGACGCCGGCGGAGAGCACGGCCCAGGGGACGTCGAGCGCGTCGGTCACGCGCGCGCACTCCTCCGTGCTGCCCGGGTACTCGAGCTTGAGGACCTGCGAACCGCACTCCTGCAGCAGGACGGCGCCCTCGCGCACGAGGTCCGGCTTGCGGGCCGCGAACGCCTCGGGCGTCTCGTCGTCGAGGCGGTAGGTCATGAGCTCGATGACGCAGAGCAGGCCGGCCTCGCTGCAATCCGCGAGCGCGGCCCGCACGAGCTGCGCGGTAGCGCCGTCCAGGTCCTCGCGATCGGCGCGCAGGAAGACCATGACCTTGGCGGCGGTGGCGCCGAGCGCGCGCGCGCCCGCCGCGCCGAGCCCGTCGATCAGACGCGACCGGCGCAGGCCGTCGATGACGTCGGCGCCGTCGGCCTCGATGCGCACGAGCAGCCCGACGTCCCGCGCCAGGACGCCGTCGTCGACGACGGCCGGAAGCGAGACATCGGGATCGAGCAGTACAGCGCTGGCGTCGCGGCCGACCGTCTCGACGAGGTCGAGCTTGAACGCGCGCTGCGCGTCGGGCGTGCTGGGGAGGCCGAGGCCGTCGAGCATCTCGACGAGCGGGTCGCCGTGGTCCGCGGCGATCACGGCGAACTGGCCGGCCGGGGTGCGCAGTTGGGTGAGCGCACGGCGCTCGGCGGTGGTGAGGTCGGTGTCGGGGCGCGTCGTGAGAGAGGGCGTCATTCGAGTCATCCTGTCCGGCGATCGGAGGTTTGTCAAGACCTGACAAAAGAATTTGCCACGACCTGGCAAACTACCGGCCACCAATGTCCGCCGGTCGCCAGGACCAACTCGAATCCCATCGCCGCATCAGCCGCCTGCGCATCATCGACGCCCTTCGGGAGGACGGGCGGATGTCGCGCGCCGATGTTGCCCGGCTGACCGGTCTGTCGCGCCCGATGGTGTCGAATCTCGTCAACGAGCTGCGTTCCATCGGCCTCCTTCACGAGGACGCCGAGCGTGTCCCCACTCCCGGCGAGCGGGGCGGTCGCCCTCCGATCTTCCTGCGGCGCGACGCGTCGGCGGGAGCTGCCGTCGGCATCGACTTCGACCACGCGCGTGTCCGCGTGGCGGTCTCGGACCTCGCGCTGCGCATCCAGGGCGAACGGACGCACGAGCTCGACCCGACCCGGGAGGCCGGAGCGGGGCTCGACCTGGCCGCGTCGATGGTCGAGCAGGCCCTCGCCGACGCGGGTGTCGATCGTCGTCGCGTCGTCGGTGCCGGCATGGCGCTCCCAGGACCCATCCAACAGCCGGACGGGGTCGTCGGCCCGAGCTCGATCCTGCCGCTGTGGACGGGCGTCGCCGCCGCAGCCGAGATGCGCCGTCGGCTCGATCTCCCGGTGGTGGCCGACAACGACGCGAACCTCGGCGCCGTCGCCGAAGCGGCGTTCGGCGCCGCCCGCCAGGCGCAAGACGTCCTCTACGTCAAGCTCACGTCGGGCATCGGTGCCGGAGTGATCGTCAAGGGAGGCCTCTACCGCGGCACGGCAGGCCGCGCGGGCGAGCTCGGGCACGTGCGCGTCCGGCCGGATGGCCCCGTCTGCCGCTGCGGCCGGCGCGGCTGCCTCGAAACCGTCGCTTCGACCGACGCGCTGCGGCGCGTGCTCCTCTCGGACCGGGGCAGGGACCTCACGGTGACAGCCATGATCGACGCGGCCCGCGCGGGGGACCTCGAGTGCCGTCGAGTCATCGACGACGGCGGCCGTGCGCTGGGCAGTGTGGTGGCGAGCGTGCTCAACGTGCTCAACCCCGAGCTCGTGGTCATCGGGGGCGATCTGTCTCCGGTCGGCGACATCCTGGTCGACGCCGTCGAGCGCTCCATCGCGTGCGACGCCCTTCCCGAGAGCGCCGCAAATGCCCGGGTCGTCCCGGGCGTGCTCGGCGACCGCACCCAGCTGTTCGGCGCCCTCGCACTGGTGATCTCAGAGATCGATCTGCCGCTCGCCGGGCGTCACTCGTCGGCGCGGTAGCCGTAGGCGGCCTCGCGCACGACGTCGTCGCTCTCCAGCGCCGAGCCGAGCGCGCCGCCGATCGTCGCCAGCATGCTGAGCACCATCGCGATCCGCAGGTCGTCGGCGACGCCGACGGCGTGGTGGAACTCGTCCTCCAGGACGTGCGGCGCGATGAGCGCCTTCACGCTCGCCATGCTGATGAGCAGCAGCGCCACGAACAGCGTCGCCACCGCAAGCGCGATCGTCGCGGTCGTCACCAGGTTGAAGAGCACGACGCGCTCGCGTGCGAAGGAGGAAGGGTTGCGCTCCCACAGGTCGTGGGCGACGATCATCGTGAGCACGGTCGCGATGGCGCGGCGTCGTGTCAGCCCGGGTGGACGATCTCGTGCAGGCGCCGCATGAGGTGGCGCGTCACGTCGGGCGGACGCTGCCAGACGTTTCGCCCGATGACGACGCCGCGGGCGCCGTGCCCGATCGCCTCTTGCGCAAGGGTGAGCACCGCCTCCGCCTCGCCCGAGCTCGGGCCGCCGAGGATGACCAGCGGCACCCGGAGCTCGGCCGACCAGGCGGACATCAGGTCGGGGCCCGGGTAGGCGACCTTGATGATGTCCGCGCCCACCTCCATGGCGATCCGCGCGGCGTCGCCCTCCATCGCGATCGTCGCCTCGTCCCGAGGCGCGCCGACGCCGATCGGCTCGACCATGACCGGCAGGTCGTAGCCCTCCGCCCGGGCGATCACCTCGGCGATGCGCGCGAGGGTGGCGGCGCGCTCGACGCTGGGAACGTTCCAGGCCATGAACACCTTGACGCAGTCGACGCCGAGCCGGGCGCCCTGCTCGACGGAGGCGGCGAGGCCGGTGCCGGGGGCAGCCTCCCCCGGCTCGCGGAAGAAGGTGTCGAGCGTGAGCAGCCGTGCGGGCGCCCCGCGGTGAGCGAACCGGTCCGCGGTGTGCCGGGTGAGCCCGGGGGCCATGAGCAGCCCGTCGCAGGGGAGGTCGAGGAGTCCGTCGACACGGGCCACCGGGTCCTCCAGCGCCTCGACCCGCCCGAGGGTGAGGCCGTGATCGACCGGCAGGACGAGGGTCCGGCCGTCGGCGCCGAAGATGCGCCCCATGCGGTAGGTCTTGCCCGCCCCCACGCGCCGTACCGTATCCCCAGCATGCGCTCGGCGGTCGTGGCCGGTCACGTCTGCGTCGACCTGACGCCGGAGCTGCCGACGCTGCCGGCGAGCCGTCCGGGCGAGCTCACGGAGGTCGGGCCGATGCGCGTCTCGCCGGGAGGGTGCGTGGCGAACACGGGCGGGGACCTCACCGCGCTGGGCGCGACCGTCCACGTCGTCGGCGACGCCGGGGACGACGAGCTCGGGGCGGCGCTGGTGCAGATGCTGGCGACACGGGGCATGCGGACCGACCAGATCCGGCGGCTCCCCGGCCGCTCGACGTCCTACTCGATCGTCCTGCAGCCGCCCGGCCGGGACCGGGCGTTCTGGCACCACGTCGGCGCGAACGCCGCCTTCGACGGCTCCGATGTTGATCTGAGCGGCGCGGGCCTGCTCCACGTGGGTTACCCCTCGCTGCTGCCGGCGCTGACGGCTTCCGGCGGCGTGGCGCTCGAAGCGCTGCTGACGCGTGCGCGCGCCGCCGGCGTCACCACTTCGCTGGACCTGGCGGTGCTCGACCCGGCCTCGCCGGCGGCTGCACTGGACTGGCCGGCGCTGCTGGCGCGCGTCCTCCCGCTGGTCGACGTCCTGACCCCGAGCATCGACGACGTGCGAACCGCCCTGCACCTCGACGCGGACCCCGGACCCGCTGGCCTGCTCGAGCTCGCGCTCCGCCTCGTCGGCATGGGCGCCGGGATCGTCATGCTCACCGCCGGCCCCGCGGGTCTTGCGCTGAGCACGGCGGACGCAGCGCGCCTCGCCGCTGCGGGCGCGCTGCTCGCCGACCCCGGCAGGCAGGACGAGTGGAGCGCCCAGGAGCACTTCACGCCCACCCTGCCGGTCGAGGTGCGGACCACGCTCGGGGCGGGCGACGCCGCCACCGCCGGCCTGCTCTACGGCCTGCTGGCCGACCTGGATCCCGTCGCCGCGCTGCAGCTCGCTGCCCAGACGGCGGCGACGCGGGTGAGCGGGGAGCCGATCCGCCGGCGCGTGTTCGGCGCTCGCGTCGCGCGTCCAGCGCGCTGATCTCGCGAGTGTCCATCTGGGCGTTTCCGTTCGTCGTATTGGCGAGGACGTGGTCGAGACCCACCACGACGCGAAAGGAGCGGGGATGCCCGACACCGCAGCCACGACCCGGATCAGCCAGGTCGGCACCGTGTTCGTCCCGGTTGCCGACCAGGACCGAGCGCTTGACTTCTACCTCGACAAGCTCGGGTTCGAGAAGCGCGCCGACTTCCCCTACGGCGAAGGCAGCCGCTGGATCGAGGTGGCCCCGCCGGGCTCGGCGATCGCGATTGCGCTGGTCCCGCCGAGCGAGGGTCGGTCCGCCGGCGGCGACGAGGCGCGTTGCGCGCTCGCGACCGAGGACATCGAGGCCGACCACGCAACGCTGCGCGCCGGCGGCGTCGACGTGGACGCGGAGATCGCGCGCGCGGGGAGGTCCCGGGCGGGGCTGATCTCGATCGAGGCCACCGTCGCGAATCCCGTGCCGGCGCAGTTCTTCTTCCGCGACATCGACGGGAACCGCTTCCTGATCGTCCAACCGGCCTGAGCGCCGCGAGCCGCGTGACCAAAGGAGGAACCATGCGGTACATGCTGCTGATCTGCGTTGACGACGCTGTCGAGGTGGCTCCGGAGGAGCGCTCGGCCGAGCCGTGGGTGGAGGAGATGCAGCGGCGTGGCGTGCGCCGCGACGGCTCGCGCCTGCGGCCCGGCAGCGACGCCACCACGGTCCGCCTGCAGGCCGGCGAGGTGGTGCTGTCCGACGGGCCGTTCGCCGAGACCAAGGAGCAGATCGCCGGCTACGACGTGATCGAGTGCGAGGATCTCGACGAGGCGATCGAGGTGGCGTCCAAGCATCCCGTCGCCAAGTTCGGGGCGATCGAGGTGAGGCCGTTCTGGGAGGAGTGAGCCAGGAGGTCGAGGCCGCGCTCGCCGGCGCGTTCCGCACGGAATGGGGGCGCGTGGTCGCGACGCTGATCCGGATGACGCGTGACTGGGACCTCGCCGAGGAGTGTGCGCAGGACGCCTTCGCGCTGGCGCTGGAGCGCTGGCCTCGCGATGGCGTCCCGCGCCGCCCCGGCGCCTGGCTCACCACGACGGCGCGCAACCGCGCGCGGGACCGGCTGCGCCGTGGCGCGACGGAGGCCGCCAAGCTGCAGGAGACAGCGGTGCTGTGGCACACCGGCGAACCGGACGACGACGGCGATGACGGCAGCGTCCGGGACGACCGCCTGCGGCTGATCTTCACCTGCTGTCACCCCGCGCTTTCGCTCGAGGCCCGGGTCGCCCTCACGCTGCGAACCCTCGCCGGCCTGACGACCGCCGAGATCGCCCGTGCCTTCCTGGTCCCCGAGCCGACGATGGCCAAGCGCCTGGTCCGAGCCAAGGGCAAGATCCGCCACGCCGGCATCCCCTTCCGCGTGCCGCCGGCGCGCCTGCTGCCGGAACGCACCGGCGGGGTGCTGGCCGTGCTGTATCTGCTGTTCAACGAGGGCTACGCCGCCACGTCGGGCGCCGAGCTCGTGCGCCAGGAGCTCTGCGCGGAAGCCATCCGCCTGGCCCGCACCCTCACCAGGCTGATGCCCGACGAGCCTGAGCCGCTCGGCCTGCTCGCGCTGATGCTCCTGCAGCACGCTCGGCGCGCTGCCCGGGTCGACGACGCGGGTGACGTCGTGAGGCTGGAGGACCAGGACCGCACCCGCTGGGACATGAGCGAGATCGACGAGGGCCTCGGCCTGCTCGACGCGGCCTTGCGACACGACCGCGCCGGGCCCTACCAGCTGCAGGCGGCCATCGCGGCCTGCCACACAACCGCCGCGACCGCCGCCGACACCGATTGGGCGCAGATCGCCCAGCTCTACGGGCGGCTCGCCCAGCTCGTCCCGTCCGCGGTGGTGGAGCTCAACCGGGCGGTAGCCGTCGCGATGGCCGACGGCCCCGCCGCCGGGCTGCAGCTGGTGGAGGCGCTGGACGCCTCGGGGGACCTCGCCGGCTACCACCTCCTGCCCGCCACGCGCGCCGACCTGCTGCGCCGCCTGAAGCGGCACGCCGAGGCGGCGGCAAGCTATCGCGAGGCGCTCGAGCTGGCGGCCACCGACGCCGAGCGCCGCTACCTCGCCCAGCGGCTCGCCGAGACCACCGGTCAGGGCTGACCAGCGCGCGACCTGACACCAGGCGCGCGCCATGGTGGCCTTGCGTGACGCCATAATGATGCCATACTGGCACCATGGACCTGACGCCGTACGTCGAGAACCTCCGTCGAGAGCTCGGCATCGCTGCCGACGCGGGCGGTGAGGACGCCCGCGCGCTCGCCGAGCGCCTGACCGCTCCGCTCGAGCCCGCGATCCGGCTGATGCTGCTCGATGCGCTGTCGGCGGCGGCGGACGAGATCACGCGCGAGTTCGCGCCCGGCACGGTCGAGCTGCGGTTGCGCGCGGGAGAGCCCGAGTTCGTCGTGACGCCGGCCCCGGCCGACGAGCCGGTCGAGCCCGCCGGCGACGCCCCGCCGCCGGACGCCGACGCGGGCGCGACGGCGCGCATCAATCTCCGTCTGCCTGAGCAGCTCAAGGCCGGCGTCGAGCAGGCAGCCGGCCGCGAGCGGCTGTCCGTCAATGCCTGGCTCGTGCGTGTCGTCGCTGCGGCTGTCGCGCACGACGACCGCCGCCCGCGGCAGGGCAGCGGGCGGATCGGCGACTCGTACAAGGGCTGGGCGCACTGACCGCCCGCCGCTTCTCACACCGCCCGAAGCTCGAACCTGACCCCTTCAGGAGAACATCCCAATGCCGACCTTCGCCACTCCCGAACCGATCTCGGCCACGATCGACCTCGTCATGGGCGACGTCCGGATCCGCGCGGGCGACCGCGACGCCACGGTCGTCGACGTGCAGCCCAGCGACGCGTCCAACCGGGAGGACCTCAGGGCGGCCGAGCTGACCCGCGTCGAGTGCGCGGACCAGCAATTGCTGATCAAGGCGCCGAAGCTGCGCTCCTGGTCCATTCGCAGCGCCGGGGGGTCGATCGACGTGACGGTCGAGCTGCCGGCCGGCTCGAGCGTGCACGGCGCCGCGCAGCTGGCGGGCTTCGACTGCGACGGTCGGCTCGGCGACTGCCGGCTCAAGACCGGGCTCGGGCACATCCGTATCGACCAGGTCGACACGCTCAGCCTGAAGAGCGGCGCCGGCGACATCAGCGTGGAGCAGGCGAGGGGCCACGCCGAGGTCACCGTCGGGTCGGGCGACGTGCGCGTGCGCGAGCTCGGCGACAGCGCGGTGATCAAGAACTCCAACGGCGACACGTGGGTCGGCGTGGCGGGCGGCGACCTGCGCCTCAACGCGGCCAACGGCGATATCGCGGTGGAAGAGTCGCGCGCGAGCGTCGTCGCCAAGTCCGCCAACGGCGACGTCCGGGTGGGCGAGGTCGTGCGCGGCACGGTCGTGCTGGAAACGAAGGTGGGCGACCTCGAGGTCGGCATCCGCGAAGGGACCGCAGCGTGGCTCGACGTGAGCGCCATGGCAGGCAAGGTGCACAACGCGCTCGACGCCGTCGGCGCCCCCGAGCCGTCGGCCGAGACCGTCGACGTGCGCGCTCGCACCTCCTTCGGCGACGTCGTGATCAGGCGCCCGTGACCCCTGCGCGATCGGCGATCTCGGCAACCGGCCTGCGCAAGTCGTTCGGCGACCACGTCGTGCTCGACGGCATCGAGCTCGACGTCGCCGAAGGCACCGTCTTCGCGCTGCTCGGCCCCAACGGCGCCGGCAAGACGACCATGGTCCAGATCCTCTCGACGTCTCCTCGCCATCGCCTGGTCCGTCGGCATCGGCCTCGTCGGCTACCTCTGGGCCAAGCGCCTGTTCAACCACGACCCGACGCCCTAGCCGGCGACGCGAGGGCGCGCGACGGCGATGAGGTCGCTGAACACACCTTGCCCGGCAAGCTGCGGCCCCGCGCCCGGTCCGATGATCGCGACCTGGCCGACCGGGCTGGCCTGAAGCACGAGGGCGTTGGTCGTCCCGTCGATGCTGGCCAGCGGATCGTCGCGGCCGACGAGCTCGGGCTGGACTCGAGCGGTGACCTCTCCGATCCCATCGGGCTCGGCGAACTCGAGCGTCGCGACGTGCCTGAGTCGCGCGCCGCTGGACGCCGCCCGGTCGATCTCCGCTCGGTCGAGGTCGGTGACGCCGCGGCAGGCGACCTGGTCGCGTCGAAGCTGCCGGCCGAACACGAGGGCCGAGAGGATCATCACCTTCGCCACCGCGTCGTGACCCTCGACGTCCGCGCTCGGATCGCGCTCGGCCAGCCCGGCTCGCTGCGCCTCGGCCAGCGCCTCGTCGTAGGACAGGCCGGCCGCCATCCGCGTGAGGACGAAGTTGACGGTCGCGTTGAGCACGCCCCGAAGCGCGATCGGGACCGTGCCCGCGAGGCCGTCGACCAGCGTGCTGAGCACCGGCGTTCCCGACATGACGGTGGACTCGGCGCGAAAGGCGATGCCTTGGCTGCGGGCCCGCTCGGCGAGCTCGACCCCATGCAAGGCGACGGGCCACTTGTTGGAGGTCACCACCGGGATGCCGCGCTCCAGCGCCTCGCGCATGTGCGCGACGCCGGGCTCGCCGTCGCTGGAAGGACTCGACGTCACCTCGACGAGAAGGTCAGCCTCCGTGGCGCGCAGCCCTTCGAGGGTGCTCGGCCACCGGCGCACGCCAGGGTGCTCGGTGATCGAGCCCCCGCCCGAGGCCGGCTCGAGGACCGACGCGAGGTCGAGCCCGTTGGCGTCGTAGATGAACCCGTCTCGCCGGTTGGCGAGACCGACGACCGTCACATCGATGCCGTAGCTGAGGGCGAGCCGCTCCGCCTGCGAGTCCAGGGCGCGGGCCAGCCATCTGCCCACCGTGCCAAAGCCGACCAGCCAGATGCGGACCGGCTTCAAGGCGGGTGGGTCGGCCATTCGCGGTCGAGGATCGCGTACACCGCTGTGTCACCCCAGTCGCCCTTGAACCACAGGCAGATAGCGGCAAACGTCGGCGCGCGACTGGTACGCGCAGATGTCGTCGACGTCGTCGTCGGTCATCGTGCGCAGCACGAGCCGAGCGGTCCGCAGCGGAGCGGAGAACTCGTACGGCAGGCGCACCTCGGGCACGATCGCGACAAGCGTACGGCTACACAGAGAACGTCACGGTCCGGGTGGCAGGGTCGGCGCGGTCGAGCCGCACCGAGACCTCGCTGCCCGGCGCGGGGGAGACTCCGTCGAGCCGCGCGCGGACCGCTGGGTCGCGCAGCTGGACGAGGGCGTCGTCGATGACGACGGCGTCGAAGCGCTCGCCCTCGCGACCGGCGAGCAGCACGGCCTCGACGAGGTCGACGACGCCGCGCTCGACCGCGTGCGCGCGGTGGTCGCCCGACGCCATGGCCGCCGGCACGGCGGGCAGGCCGCGGCGGACCCACGCGGGCGGCGCCGCGCCGGCGCAGGCGGCCAGGCAGCACTCCGAGACGTAGCGGTCCTGCAGGCGCCGCAGCGGCGCCGTGGCGTGCGCGTACGGGGCGGCGATCGCGAAGTGGGCGGGCTCCGCGGGCGGCTCGCCGTCAAACGCGGTGTACGTGGCCGCACGGCCGACCGCGGTCGCCTCGTGCAGCAGCGCGGCGTGCGCGGGGACGCGCGGGTCGAGGGCGCGGACGAACTCGGCGTACGGCGTGGTCTGCGGCCAGTCGACCCGCAGCGCCGCGGCCTGGCGGCGCAGCCGGGCGAGCGCGCGCTCGTCGGGCCGCGTCTGCGTGCGCAGGACGCCGTACCCGGCGCGCAGCATCAGCTGCGCCGCGGCCATCCCGGTCATCAGCGAGATCTGCGCGTTGAACTCCTCGCTGGCCGCCGGCACGCGGTAACGCGTGCTCCACGTCGCGCCCTCCTTGACGACCTCCTGCTCGGGCACGGCGAGCCGCACGCCGCCGCGGGCGCGCTCGAGTGCCAGTCGCCGCTCGCCGACCCGGCGCAGCAGCGGCTCGAGCTGCGTCGGCACGTCGTCGTAGGTGTGCTGCTCCGCGCTGCGGACCTGCGCGCGCACGACATCGCTCGCGACCACCTCGCCGGTCGCGTCGAGGTCGTGCGTCCAGAGGATCGCCGGACGCCACTCGCCCGGGAGCAGGCTGGCCGCCCCCTCGGACAGGACTAGCGGGTGGAGCGGCACCTTGACGTCGGGGGCGTAGACGGTCACGCCGCGGTCGTGGGTGTCGCGGTCGAGCGGGCCGCCCGCCTGGACGAACGCGCCGACGTCGGCGATCGCGTAGCGCACGCGATGGCCGTCGCCGCGGCGCTCGATGTGCAGCGCCTGGTCGAGGTCGCGCGACCTGGGCGGGTCGATGGTCACGAACGGCAGGTCGACCCGGTCGCCGCCCACGTTGCGGTGCGCCGCCGCTTCGGCCTCGGCTTGCACGTCGGCCGCGAAGGCCTGCGGCACGCCGGCCTCACGCCGGATCGCCTCGAACCCCTCGCGCAGCGCCGCCGCCGGGGCGACGCGGATGCGGCGGGCGGGCATCGCCGCAGGCTACTCACGGCCCCGGGGCTGGATCAGGGTCGGTCCGTGACCGACCTCGCGGACGCACCGGTCGCCCCGCCGCTGCTCCTGCGCACCAAGCTGCACCCGCCGGCGCGGCGCGACCTCGTGCCTCGGCCGGCGCTGGCCGAGCGCCTGGCGACGGGCCCCCCGCGCGTGTTGACCGTGGGCCGAGGCCGTCGACCGCGCCCGCGCCGCCGGGCTCCTGTAAGCGCTCTCTAAGAGTCGCGGGTTGTCCTCAACTGCGAGGGCCGGCGCGCGTCTGGGCGATGAACCACAACTCAACACAGGAGGTTGAGATGGAGAAGGTGATTCGCCCGCTGGCCGTGCTGGCCGCGACCGGGGCGCTCGCGCTGACGGGCGCCGGCGCCGCGTGGGCGTGCGGGGGCGACGGCTCGGACCCGGGCACCTATCCCGGCGAGACGACGAGCACGTCGTCGGACACCACGACCACATCGTCGTCGTCGTCGGACAGCACGTCGTCCGCGACGACCACGACGAACGGCACGCGCAAGGCGCGGCGGGCGCATCGCACGCGCCGCCACGCGCGCCGTTCCTGAGCGACCGCCCTGCCGTCGCGGGGGCTCCGGCTCCCGCGGCGGCGTCACTTCTGCGAGACAGGCCCCACTTGCCGCCGACGCCCCGCCGCCCTACGCGTTCCAGTGACATGCGCCTGCGCCCGACCTGCACCGATCCGCGCGCCGCCACGCGCCCCGCCCGGCGGCGCTCGTGCGTGCTGCCGCTCGGGCACCGGATGCTCGACGCGCTCCTGACCGAGCGCGACCTGTTCGTGGGCGTGCTGGCCGGGCCGGACCGCGCCGTGTGGCGGGTGGCGCTCGCCTCGGGCGAGGCCGTGCTGCTGCTGGACGGCGCGGCGGCGGGCGAGCGCGTCTTCGAGTGCTCAGCGGCGGCCGCGGTGCTCGCGGGCGTCCTCGGCGGCCCGCCCGGCGCCGACGCGGTCATGGCCCTGGCGGCGGACCTCGCGCGCGAGCCCGATCACGAGTTCGCCCGCAGCGACGCCATGCTGCGCGCGTGGTACGTCGACTGGCTCGTCGCGCGCGCCCGCGTGTAGCCACTCACGACTGCTGGGTCGTGACCGCGGCGGGCGCGGCGGTGGCCGGCTCGTTCGACGAGCTCGAACCGGACGCGCCGGTGTCGCTCGACGTCGTCGAGTCGCCGCCGGAATTCGAGCCGGACGCCGCGCTCGCGACCGCGGCGCTCACGTGCGTCTTCTTCGCGGTGGACAGGGCCGGGTCGCGACCGGCCGCCATCTGCACGTAGATGGTCCCGAAGAGGGCGACGAAGACGGTGACCGCGGCGGCGGCGACGGTTCGGCGGATGCGTTGCGTGCGCCGGCGGCGTGAGGCGAGCTTTTCGCGGCCGAGCGCCTTGGCGCTCGCCGGGGACGGGCCGGTGGCGGGTTGAGGTTGGAGGTGCATGGGGCGGAGCGTCGCCGCCGCGCCTCAGAGCAAGCTGAGCGAGCGCTGGGAGTCAGGCGGGCCGTGCGAGCCGGAGCGTCAGCGTCCGCAGGGCGGCCGGCGGCGCCAGCGAGCGCACGCGCAGCAGGAGCGCGCGGGAGGTGGCGTTGCGGGCGCGGCGGCGGAGCGTCGTGGAGACGCGAACCGAAAGCGCCGCCGTAGGGTGGCGTGCGCTCATGCGGTAGCTGCGCCGCGTCAGCCGGTGCGACGTCGTCCGCGTGCGCAGCGCCACGCTCACGCGGCCGCGGCACGCACGATCCGCTGCGCGGCAGGTGGCGCGCAGCACGAGCCCGCGCTTCGACCACTTGGCGGTCCAGCGCACGGGCGCCGTGGTCCTGGCGGCCGCGAGATCGCGCACCAGCGCCGTGTAGCTCGGCCGGAGCGTCCCGTCGGGGCGGACGAGACCGGAGTCGAACCGGTCGAGCGGCCCGGCCTGCCACTGGTAGACGTACATCCGCGCGATGCGCGGATTGACCTTGGCGAGGGCGAAGGCGCGGTCGATGGCCAGCGCGACGCGGCTCTCGTCGACGAGCAGCGTCTGGCGCCCGGCCTGGTTGCGCAGCGAGACGAGCGCTCCGGTCTCCTCGATCCAGAGCCGGCCCGGGACCGTGGCGAGCACGTCGCGCACGCCCGAGCTCGTGCCGTACGTGACGTCGCCGTAGTCGTGCAGCCCCCAGAGCTGCGGCGTGGTCGAGGCGGCGGCGAGGAAGCCGCGCAGCCAGCGCGTGTAGCTGCCGGAGTCGAGGACGTCGCCGGCGACGATCGTGCACGCCGGGCAGGCGGAGCGCAGCTCGTCGTAGTAGTCGGCGACCGCCTCGGGATGCGCGGCCGTCGGCTGGGTCTGGTGGTTGGCCTCGTTCCACGTCGTGTACGTGCGCACCTGCGGGAAGCGCGCGACGAACGCGCGGACCGCGGCGCCGTAGCGCCCGCGCGAAGGGAGCGTGCACGGCGCGCCCGGGCAGTCGTCCGTGCGCAGGTGCTCGAAGGCGACATGGGGCGCCATCCCCGCGCCCTGAACCGCGCTCAGCCAGGCCTCGACCTGCGCGGGCGCCGAGGTCGCCGCGTCGTAGGGCACGCTCAGCCTGGCGTAGCGCAGCCCGAGCGCGCGGGCGCGCGGGTCGGCGTAGGACGCGGGCTTCTGGTCGGCGAGCCCGACGGTCACGGCGCCGGCGACGGCCGGCGCGGCGAGCTGGCTCCCGGCGAGCAGGAGCGAGACGAGGCGGCGGGCCGCCGTCACGCCGCCGCCGGTGCGATGCGGCGGCGCCGGTGCGCCGCGTCCCAGGCGCGGCAGGCGCCGCAGCCGCGCAGGTGGCCGCGGACCGCGAGCGCCCGGCGGCGCCGGCCGTCGCCCTCGCCGAGCAGCGCGCGGATGACCGAGCAGTCCTCGTCGCGGGCCGACTCGTCGGCGATCAGCGCGGCGCGGGCTCGAAAGACGACGTGCTTGGCGCGCGCGGCGGACGTCCCGGTCGCCGCGCCGATCTCCTCGTGGGAGAGACCCGCGACCGCCCGCAACGAGAGCGCCTCGCGCTGCAGTGCCGGCAACTCGCGAACGCTCTCCAGCGTCCGCGCGAGGTGTTCGCGCGCGAGCAGCGCGCCGAGCGGATCGCCGACCGGCGCCAGGAGGTCGTCGTCGAGCGCGACGTGCGCGGGCCGCCCGCGCAGCAGGGTGATCGCCTCGTTGTGCGCGATGCGAAACAGCCACGGCTGGAGGTGGAGGGCGCCGTCGTTCCGGCGCAGGCCGACGAGCGCCTTCGCCATCGCGCTCTGCGCCGCGTCGCGGGCGTCCTCGTCGTGGCGCACGATCGAGCGGCAGTAGCGCTCGAGGCGGCGGTGGTAGCGCTCGAACAGCGTGGCGAAGGCGGCCTCGTCGCCGTTTCCGGCGCGCCCCGCGTTAGGCGCTCTTACGATTCGCTTACGCCGGCGCGGGAAGCGGCCGCTTCGCGCGGCGGCGCTGCCACGCTGCACTCTGTGGCGCTGCTGATCGCGTTCGCCTTCGTCGCCGGCGGGGCGACCGCTGTGTCGCCCTGCGTGCTGCCCGTCCTGCCGGTCGCGCTGTCGGCCGGCCTGACCGGCGGCCGGCGGCGGCCGCTCGGCGTGGTGACCGGCCTGGCCCTCTCGTTCACCTTCGCCACCGTGGCGCTGGTCTACGTCGTCGACGCGCTCGGGCTGCCTGGCGACGTGCTGCGCAAGGTGGCGATCGTGG
The DNA here is from genome assembly GCA_005888335.1 of Actinomycetota bacterium. The sequence continues at coordinate 5,245 of VAWY01000037.1, read as the reverse complement.
TGCTGCTCGTCTTCGGGCTGGCGCTCGTCGTGCCGCGCGCGGGCGCGCGGCTGGAGGCGTGGCTCACGCGCCTGGCGCCCGCCGCTCCCGCCTCGCGCGGCGAGGGGTTCGGCTCGGGCCTGCTCGTCGGGACGAGCCTGGGCTTCGTCTACGCGCCGTGCGCGGGACCGATCCTCGCCGGGGTCATCACGGTCTCGGCCTCGCAGTCGTTCACCGCCGGCCGGCTCGCCGTGGCCCTCGCGTACGGCGCCGGCAGCGCGGTCGTCCTCTACGCGCTGATGCTGGGCGGGCGGCGGGCCACGCGGCGGCTGTCGCGTCACACGCCGCGGCTGCAGGCGGGCATGGGCGCGGTCATGGTCGTCGTCGCGCTGGCGATGCTCGGCAACTACGACACGCGCCTGGAGACGGCGATCGCCGACGACCTGCCCGCGTTCCTCGTCGACCCGAGCCGCTCGCTGGAGAGCTCGGCGAGCGCGCGCGAGCGCCTGGCGCGGCTGCGCGGCGAGCGCCGCGCGGACGGGCTCCCGGTGCTGGCGACCGCGCCGGACTTCGTCGGCACGCAGCGCTGGTTCAACACGCCGGGCGGCCGGCCACTCTCGCTGCGCGCGCTGCGCGGCCACGTGGTGCTCGTCGACTTCTGGACGTACACGTGCATCAACTGCCTGCGCACGCTGCCCTACCTGAAGGCGTGGGACGCGCGCTACCGCCGCGACGGCCTGGTCATCGTCGGCGTGCACACGCCCGAGTTCCCGTTCGAACGCAGCGCGGGCAACGTCCGGCGGGCGATCGCCCAGAACGGCCTGCGCTACCCGGTCGTGCAGGACAACCGGTACGCCACCTGGGGGGCGTATCGCAATCAGTACTGGCCGGCGGAGTACTTCATAGACGCGCGCGGGCGCCTGCGCTACACGCACTTCGGCGAGGGCGACTACGGGCGCAAGGAGCGCGTGATCCGCAGCCTGCTCGCCGAGGCCGGCCGCGCGCCGGACGCCGGAGACGTCCGCGTGCACGCCCAGCAGCCGGGCGAGGTCTCGACGCCGGAGACGTATCTGGGCGCGGCACGCGCGGAGCGGTTCGTCAACGGCCCGATCCGCCCCGGCCGGCAGGCGTTCGGCCGCGCGGCGACGCCGCCGCCCGACCACCTCGCCTACGGCGGGCGCTGGCTCATCGGCGCCGTCACGGCCGAGGCGGGGCGCGGCGCGCGGCTGCAGCTGACCTTCGGCGCGCGGCGCGTGTTCCTCGTGCTGGGCTCCCGCGGCGACGCGCCGCGGTCGGTCCGCGTGCGCCTCGACGGCCGCCCGCTCCGGCGCCGCGACGCCGGCGCCGACGTGCGCGAGGGGCGCGTCACCGTGCGCCGGTATCGCCTCTACTCGCTGGTCGACCTGCCCGGCGCCGGGCGCCACCTGCTGACGCTCGACTTCAGCCCCGGCGTGCGCGGCTACGCGTTCACCTTCGGCTGAGCGGACTGAGCGGCGAGGCGCACGTGCCACTCGACGGTCATCTCCGCCACCGGCCGGCGCTCGTCGTCGAACGGATCCATGCGCCTGCAGTCGCGGCGGACGTGCGGTGCGTTACCGCGTAACGTCGCGGCGCTTCGCGCGACCGAGCGGCATGTCCGCGCGCGCTCGTCCCGCTGCGCGGTGGCTCGCCGCGCCCGCCGTCGCGGCCCTGTTCGCCGCCGGCGTCTGGCTGTTTGGCGGCGTCGTCGCCGGCACCTTCCGCACCGCGATGGCCCTCACCGCCGGGTGGTTCGCCGTCGCCGCGGCGGCCTGCCTGGCCGTGGCGTGGCGGCGGCGCCTCCTGCGCGCCCCGGTCCTGGCGGGCTACGCGGTGGCCGCCGTCACGGTCGGCGGCTACCTCGGCTACTCGACGCTGCATGACCGCGTCGTCCACGAGCGGGTCGCCGCCGGACCGGTCGAGGCGACGGCGGCGTTCGTGTCGGGCGAGCACGAGACGGCGGGCGCCGCGCGGGTCGTCCGCGTGAGCGGCGGCCGGCGCGTGCTCACCCTCACCGACTTTGCGACGTCCGCCGGTCCCGACCTGCGCGTGCGCGTCGCGCCTGGCCGCGGGACGGACGGCGCCGCCGCCGGCGTCGTCGACCTCGGCGCGCTGAAGGGCAACCGCGGCGACCAGCAGTACGAGCTGCCCTCGGGCATCGACGCGCGCAGCGCCACGGTCCTGATCTGGTGCCGGGCGTTCAGCGCGCTGTTCGGCTCGGCGGCGCTGGCGCCTGCCTGATGGGGCGCGGGGGCCGGGCGCGCTCGCGCCGTGGGGGCTTGCTTGTGGGGGCCGTCGCTCCGCGCGCTTCGCCCGCCGGGTCGAGGCCTGCTTCGTGGCACCGAGGGGAACGAGCCTGGTCCGCGCCCGGGCCGAGCGGCAACGCGCCAGGGGCGGTCACCCGGCGCGACGAGAGTGCGATCGACCCCGTATATCGCGGTCGATCGCTCTCTCGACTGCAGCCGAGCGACAACACGCCAGGCGCGCCTCTGGCGAGCACGAGTCGTCACTTGAGCACCAGATGGGTGCCGAAGTGACCGCTCGTCCCGACCGGAACCCGAGGGAGGCGCGCGGAGCGCGCTCGACAGGTGCGGTCACAAGGACAAACCGCTCCTTTCCCTCAATGCCATCCGACCACGCCGCAGCCCGCCAGTCCGAAACGAGCGGAGCGCGACTTAATGTGCGAAAGCGGCGGTGTCCCAAACGGACACCGCCGCTTCCGCCGCACAACAACGCCCTCTACGCCGCCTTGGCCGGCGCCGCGCGCCGCAGCCGCGGCATGCGGCGGGCGAGGATGCCGGACTCCTCGACGACCTGGCCGGCGAGGGCGATCGCCGTGACCGCAGCAGCGGCGGCGAAGGCCAGCCAGCGCTGCGTCGCGCCCGAGAAGATGCCGAGCGTGACGAGGATCGTCCAGGCGCCGAGCACCACGCTCGCGACGCCGATCCCGCGCTCGACCTTCCCGCGGCCGAGCGCCACGGCGGCGGCGCACTGTCGCCCCGACGAACGCTTCCTGTACGTCGGCAACTGGGATCCAGAGGCGAAGGTCGTCGTGCGCTATGACCTCGCCGGCGGCAACCGGCGCGACGTCCTCTTCGACATGACGGGCGCGCCCGGCGAGGACGCCATCGACGGGCTCGCGGTCGACGACGCGGGAACCGTCTTCGCCTGCGGGCCCGGCGGCATCTGGGTGATCTCGCCTGACGGCCGGCACCTCGACACGATCGAGCTGCCCGAGGCCCCGCACAACCTCGCCTGGGGCGACGCCGACGGGCGCACGCTCTACGTGACCGCACTGACCAGCATCTACCGCCTTCGACCCAAGGAGTACCGATGAGTGTTGGCCTGACCCCGGGGGCGGTGCTCCCCGACTTCGAGCTGCCCGACTCCAACGGCGTCATGCACCGCCTGTCCGCCCTGCAGGGCGACGACGCGATGGTGCTCATGCTCGGCCGCGGCGAGCACTGCCCGCGCGAGCGCCAGCATCAGTTCGAGATGCTCAAGCTGCAGCTGTGGCAGCCGGTCAGCTTCATGCAGATGGTCACCGTGCTGCCCAACGACCTGCACGACACCTACAAGATGAAGATCGCCACGGGCGCGCAGTGGACCTACCTGGCCGACGCCGACCTCGAGGTCCAGACCGCGCTCGACATCCGCGAGTACACCGACCCGCACCACCCGGCGACCGTGCCCCACACGCTCGTCCTCGGCCCGGGGCTGACGATCGACAAGGTCTACGTCGGCTACTGGTTCTGGGGCCGGCCGTCGCCCTACCAGCTGTGGGACGACCTGCAGGACCTCATGCGGCGCACCAAGGCCGACTACGACCCGACGACGGCCGACGCGAGGGCCGCCTGGGAGGCCGCGCAGCGCGAGGAGGCGGCCGCCTGAGCAGAGCTAGGTGCGGGCGCGCGCCTTGGCCCACTCGGCCTTGTGCGCGCGCTTGGCCGCCTGGTAGTCGGCGAGCGCCTGCGGCGAGTCGACGTCGCCCAGCGTCGGGTGCCACGGCACGAGCTCCTGGGCGGCGTCGACGCCGAAGCGCTTGGCCAGGACCGAGCCCAGCGCCTTGATCTTCATCTCGCCGAAGCCGGGCAGCGCGGCGAGGTTGGCGCGCAGCGCGCCGGCGTCGGCCGCGTCGGTCCAGACCCGCGCGGCGTCGCCGCCGTAGCGGTCGAGGACGTGGACCGCCAGGTCGTGGACGCGCTGGGCCATCGACCCGGGGTAGCGGTGGATCGCCGGCTTGGCGCGGAAGACCGGCTCGAGGTCGGCGGCCGCCAGCGTGGCGGCGTCGAAGGCGCCGAGGCGCTCGCGCAGCAGCAGCGGGCCGGTGAAGGCCTGCTGGACGGTGATCTGCTGGTCCAGCGCGAACCCGACGAGCAGCGCCAGCGGGTCGGACGCGATCAGCGCGTTGGCCTCGTCGGAGTCCGTGAAGTACAGGCGATCGGGCACGCAGCGATCGTATTCGGAAGACTCGGCCCCGTGTCCCGCCCGTTCCGCCAGGTCGACGTCTTCACCACCACGCCGTACGCCGGCAACCCGGTGGCTGTCGTGCTCGACGCCGAGGGCCTGACGACCGACCAGATGCAGCGCTTCGCGCACTGGCAGAACCTCTCCGAGACGACCTTCGTCCTGCCGCCGACCGCGCCGGGGGCGGACTACCGCGTGCGCATCTTCACCCCGGTGATCGAGCTGCCCTTCGCGGGGCATCCGACGCTCGGGACCTGCCACGCCTGGCTGTCGGCCACGGGCGCCGCGCCCGCCGACGGCGTGGTGACCCAGGAGTGCGGCGCCGGGCTCGTCGCGATCCGCCGCACGCCGGACGGGCTCGCGTTCGCCGCGCCGCCGCTGACGCGCTCGGGCGCGGTCGAGGAGTCGCTCGTCGAGCACATCGCCTCGGTCCTGGGCATCGAGCGCGCCGAGATCGTCGACGCGCAGTGGGTCGCCAACGGGCCCGAGTGGGTCGGCGTCCTGCTCGCGAGCGCCGAGGCCGTCCTGGCGCTGCGGCCAGGCGTCGTCGACCTCGATGTCGGCGTCGTCGGCCCGCACCCCGCCGGTGCGCCCGAGGCGTTCGAGGTGCGCGCCTTCTTCCCCAAGGAGGGCTCGACGGTCGAGGACCCGGTGACCGGCAGCCTCAACGCGTCGCTGGCCCAGTGGCTGCTCGACAGCGGCCGGGCGAGCGCGCCGTACGTCGCGAGCCAGGGAGCGGCGCTCGGGCGGTCAGGACGCGTCCACATCTCGCGCGACGCCG